>JAHBYY010000005.1 GCA_019635715.1 Rhizobiaceae bacterium
TTCGGCGAGCGCCAGGATGCCGAGGTTCTCTTCCATCCTGTCGGCGATGCGGTTGAGCAGCAGCGCGCGCTCGGCCGGGCTGGTGCGGCCCCACTTCTCCCAGGCGGCGTGGGCGGCGTCGAGTGCCGCCTCGACATCGGCAGCGTCGGAGCGCGCGATCTCGCACAGCACGCGGCCGTTGACCGGCGAGGTGTTCTCGAACGTCCTGCCGGACTTGGCGGGCACATGCTTGCCGCCGATGAAATTGCCGTAGGTCTTGGCGAACGGCACCTTGGCGGTGCGATGGAATTCGACCTTGTTCATGTCTTCCTCCCAGAATGCACGCCGCGATATGCGGCGCGAGTGGCCGGAAGGATTGCGTCCCGCCGCGCTGATGTCAGCCGGGGCAGGCGAGAGGGCGACGCCGGAGTGTCGCAGATGTGAGACAGGTTGCGGACGGGCGATCGTTGAACCGGGGATCCGTCGGCGCGGCGACCGGTCGCCGGTCAGTTCGCCCGCGAGATCGCCAGCCGGTTCAGCTTGCGATGCAAGGTTGCGCGGCTGATTCCGAGCATGCGGGCGGCGGCGGCGACATTTCCGTCGACGCGCGCCAGTGCGCGCTGCAAGGCGGCGCGCTCCGCCTCGTGAAGCTCGGTCTCGCTGCTGGCGGCACAGCCGAGCAGGTCGCCGGCCGGGATCCGCCTGGCGAGGCGTTCGGCGGTCAGGCCGAGCGCCGCGCGCGCCTGCCGCGTGGCGCCGACGACCAGATCGTCGGCATCGACGGCGATCAGCGCCGACGGCGAATTGTCCGGCGTCGGCGCCAGCAGGACACGGGTGTTGGGGAAGGCCAGCCGGAACGTCTCGGCCTCTATGCGGCGGGCGGCATCGCCGACGGCCACCGCGATGAGACTGCTGAAGCCCTCGGTCAGGTCGGCCCGGCAGGAGGACACGTCGAGCGCCGCGGCGATACGGCCTTCATGGTCGTAGATGGGTGCGGTCGTGCACGACAGAAGCGTGTTGCGGCTGAAATAGTGCTGGTCGCGATGGATGGTGAGCGCACGCTGCTCGACGAGGCACGTTCCGATGCCGTTCGTGCCCTCGTGGTCCTCGCTCCAGAGCGTTCCCGTCCACAGGCCCCATTCGTTGAAGGTCGCGTCGTCTGCCGATGCGCCGCGGCGCTCGACGGGGATGCCGTCGCGGTCGGCCAGCAGGACGCAGCAGCCGACGCCGCCGACTGCCAGATACAGCCTGTCGAGGCTGGCCTGCGCGGCGCGAATGAGCGGTTCGATGCGCTGGCGCGCCTGCCTGAGTTCGCTGTCGCTGATGCGACCCGGGCCACGGCGGTTCTCGGGGTCGAGGTGATGCAGGGCGGCCGAGCGCCGCCACGACGCGACGAGGGCCGAGCGCGCCGCGGCGTCGGAGTGCAGCGCGGACTGGATGCGCTCGCCATGGCTGGCCGATGAAACCATTTGCTCCTCCCGAGCGTCCGGTCCGTATCCGACATCCGGTCGGACGGCGGGCAGGCCTTCCTTTCGGACAGGGGCGGCGATCCTGTCAATTCGCCTTCTGGCTAAGGCGAAGCGTCGGAACTCGCGGGTCCGGCGCATGGATCGCTATGTGTAAACGAATATGACGCTCACAGGTGCGTCGCGTCAAGGCGCGGTTCAGCCGGCCTCGATCTCCGACTGCAGAGCTTCCATGTGCTGGGCCGCGGCGCTCGTGGCGGCCCGCTCGATGGCGCGGAAGCGGGTCACGACCGCGAGCCCGACCTGGGTGAGCTGGGCGCCGCCGCCGCGCTTGCCGCCGGTCTGGGCTGCCACGAGCGGCTTGCCGAACAGCTTGTTCATCTCCTCGACCAGGTCCCACGCATGCTTGTAGGACATTTCCATCTGGCGGGCGCCTTCGGAGATGGAGCCGTAGGCAGCGATCTTCTCGAGGAGCTCGATCTTGCCCGGCCCGATCCGACCGTCCGGATCGAGATTGATCCTGAGGCTCAGCGACGGCATCCACTACTCCGCTCAATGACTTCGCCGATCGTCCGGCGAAGCTGACGTCGGGGGTATAGCATGCCGGCCAGCCGGCGCGAACCGCGCCGCCGTCCTTGATGAATCACGATCGGGGCGCGGCGCTCGGAACGCCGCCGCGGTCGAAGGAGATCGCCTTGACGATGGCGTAGACCCGCACCCCGGGCTTCAGGCCGAGCCCGTCTATCGACTGCCGCGTCACGCGGGCCACGATGCGGTCGGCGCCGCTCTCGGTTTCGACAAGCGCCTGGGCGCCCTCGGCCGCGCCGATGCCGGTGATGGTCACCGCAAGCACGTTCAGGGCGCTGAGGCCGCGCGGCGCCTCCGTCGCAAGCGTGACGTCCCGCGCCCGGACGAGAGCGCGAAACCTGGCGCCGGGTTCGGCATCGATGCGCGGCACCCGCCATTCACCCGACGCCGACCGCAGCAGGCTGAGATCGTAGGTCGGGTCGTGACCCAGAACCTCGAACGCGATCAGGGCTCCGACGTCGGTCGGGTCGATCGCCGCGCCGGTGATCGACCCGATGACCTGGCCTGCCGGGCCGGCGGCGACCACGCGTCCGGCCGACAATGCAACGACATCGGTGGCCAGACGCGCCACTTCGGCGGCGGAATGGCTGACATAGACGATGGGAATTCGCGTCTCGTCGCGCAGGCGCTCGATGTAGGGCAGGATCTCGGACTTGCGCGCCTCGTCGAGTGCGGCCAGCGGTTCGTCCATCAGCATGATCTTCGGGCTGGCGATCAGGGCGCGGCCGATGGCGACACGCTGCTTCTCGCCACCCGACAGGGTCGACGGCCGGCGATCGAGCAGGTGCCCGATGCCCAGCATGTCGACGACGCCGTCGAAATCCGCGTAGCGCTCCCGACGCGGCGTGAAGAAGCGCCCATAGCCGAGGTTCTGCCGGACGGTGAGATGCGGAAACAGCCGCGCGTCCTGGAACACGTAACCGATCCTGCGCCGGTGCGCGGGCAGCCAGAGACGCGCCTGCGTGTCGACGAAGGTCGTGCCGTCGGCGGCGATGCGGCCGCGCTCGGGGCGAATGAGGCCGCCGATCATGTTGACGAGCGATGTTTTGCCGGAACCTGAAGGACCGAACAGCGCGGTCAGGCGGCCGCTGCTCTCGAACGCGGCGTCGATCGAAAACGATCCGAGCCGGTGGCTGACTGCGACCGACAGGCTCATGCGATGTCGAGCCGCCGGCTTACCCGCCGTGCCAGCATCTCCGAGGCGACGAGGGCCGCCATGGCGATGGCGATCGACACCAGTGTCAGGCGCAGCGCGCCGAGATCGCCTCCCGGCACCTGCGTGAAGGTGTAGATGGCCGACGGCAAGGTCTGGGTCTCGCCGGGTATGTTGGAGACGAAGGTGATGGTCGCGCCGAACTCGCCCATCGCCTTGGCGAAGGCGAGGATCATTCCGGCGATCACACCCGGCAGGATCAGCGGAACGGTGACGGTCGCGAATACCCAGGCCGGGCTGGCGCCGAGCGTGCCGGCAGCCGCCTCCAGCCTGCGGTCGACCGCTTCGATGGACAGCCGTATGGCGCGCACCATCAGCGGAAAGGCCATGATGCCGCAGGCAAGTGCGGCGCCCGTCCAGCGGAACGAGAAGACGATGCCGAAATACTCGCCGAGCAGCGAGCCGACCGGCCCCCTGCGCCCGAAGGTGATGAGCAGCAGGTAGCCGGTCACCACCGGCGGCAGGATCAGGGGCAGGTGGACGATGCCGTTGACGATCGACTTGCCCCAGAACCGTTTGCGGGCCAGCAGGAAGGCGATCGCCACGCCGAAGGGCAGGGCGACGATCGTCGCCCAGATCGAAACCTTGATGGAGAGCCGGACCGCGGTCCACTCGTCCGGACTCAGGGCCAGCCACTCCATCAGAACCGCCGCATCAGTTCGACACCGGCGGCACCAGTACCGTGAAACCCTGCTCCTCGAACAGGGCCTTCGCCCTGTTGCTTTGCAGGCACTTGAGGAAGGCGGGCGTGTCGCCGTCCACAGACTCGGCCGTCTGTGCGACGGGATAGATGATCGGCTTGTGCGATTCCTCGGGGAAGGTCCCGATGATCTTGACCTTCTTGTCGGCCGCCGCGTCGGTCTTGTAGACGATGCCGAGCGGCGCCTCGCCGGTCGAGACCAGAGCCAGCGCGGCACGCACGTTCTCGGCCTGCGCCACCTTTGCCTCGACCGACGCCCAGACTCCGAGCGATTCCAGCGAGGCCTTGCCGTATTTCCCGGCCGGCACCGAGTCGACATTGCCCATCGCCAGCTTGCCGTCGCCGAGCAGGCCGGCGAGATCGAAGCCGTTCTCGATGTCGACGGAGGCTGTCGATTCGACGGGCGCCACGAGCACGATGCTGTTGCCTAGCAGGCGTGTCTCGGTGTCGGCCCTGATCAGGTTCCTGTCGGAGAGGTATTTCATCCAGTCCAGATCGGCCGACATGAAAACGTCGGCCGGCGCGCCCTGCTCGATCTGCTTGGCGAGCGCGGAACTCGCCGCATAGGAGATGGTGGCGGCTTCGCCGACCTGCGGCTCGCAGGCCGCGTTGACCGCATCGAGGGCGTTCTTGAGGCTGGCGGCCGCAAAGACGGTCACCGTGTCGGCGGCGCGCGCCTGCGGTGGTGCGGCGAGGCCGATCACCGCGGCGAGGCCTGCGACAGCCATCCCAAATCCCTTCAGTTCGCGCATTGCCGTCTCTCCCTGCCGACGCCCGCAGCCAGTCGCCGCGGCGCATCGATATGTTCAGTTGGATATAACAATAGGAAGCCTGGATAGGTCAAGCACCGGCGCTTCGCCCTGTCGTCGCCCGCCGTTCCGAGGCGTGTCCGGCACGGAAATGTCGCAGACGCACCGCCGATTCGGCGCTCGCACCGGCCGAAGGGGCGGCCGCCGCGCTCCATGCTGCCGGCAGTGTGCTGTTCCACGCGAGAGCCCTCGCAGCGGCTCCCATCCGCCCCAATCGGCAGTGTCGTGGAAAAATTTTCCACAGTTCGTCAAAATCTGTTGCGAAAAATGCACGGGTAACGGAACTTTTGGGTGTTCCGGCGCGTCTCTAATTCCACCGATTATGTAGACTATGCTTCGTATTCAAAAGGAGGCTGGCATGACACTCAATCGCAGATCGATTTTCTACGCTGTCGCCGTGGCGGCCACCCTGCAATTCGGCGCGTCAGGCTTCGCCTATGCCGATACGACGCTGCTCAACGTGTCCTACGATCCGACCCGCGAACTCTACAAGGAATACAACGCCGCCTTCGCAAAGCACTGGCAAGCCGAGTCCGGCGAGGCCGTAACGATCCAGCAATCGCATGGCGGCTCCGGCAAGCAGGCGCGCGCCGTCATCGACGGTCTCGAGGCGGATGTCGTCACCCTGGCGCTCGAAAGCGACATCAATGCCATCGTCGAGAAGAGCGGCAAGATCAACAAGGACTGGCGCACCAGATACGAGCACAATTCGTCGCCCTACACGTCGACCATCGTCTTCCTGGTCCGCAAGGGCAATCCCAAGGGCATCAAGGATTGGGGCGACCTGGTGAAGGACGGCGTCGAGGTGATCACGCCGAATCCGAAGACCTCGGGCGGCGCCCGCTGGAACTATCTCGCGGCATGGGCCTGGGCGAACAGTGAATATGGCGGCGACGAAGCCAAGGTGAAGGGCTACATCGGCGAACTGTTCCGCCATGTTCCGGTGCTCGATACCGGGGCGCGCGGCTCCACCACGACCTTCGCGCAGCGCCAGCTCGGCGACGTGCTGCTCGCCTGGGAGAATGAGGCCTTCCTGGTCGGCAAGGAGTTCGGCGCGGATCAGTTCGACATCGTCATCCCGCCGCAGTCGATCCTTGCCGAGCCGCCGGTCGCGGTCGTCGACGCCAATGTCGATGCGAAGGGCACCCGAAAGGCGGCCGAAGCCTATCTCGCCTACCTCTATTCGCCGGAGGGGCAGCAGATCGCGGCGCGCAACTTCTATCGTCCCTCGAAGCCGGAATTGGTTCCCGCCGAAGAGCTGAAGCGCTTCCCGGAGCTGAAGCTCGTCACCATCGACGATCCGATCTTCGGCGGATGGGCGAAGGCGCAGCCCTATCACTTCGGTGACGGCGGGGTGTTCGACCAGATCTACAAGCCCGCTTCATCGAACTGAGGTTCCGCATGGCCGCCACCTCGCTGTCGAGGTCGGGCTGGCAATTCAGGAGGCCGAGCATCATCCCGGGTTTCGGGCTGACGCTCGGCTTTACGATTGCCTACCTGACGCTGATCATTCTCATCCCGCTCGCCGGCATCGTCTGGCGCACCAGCGGCCTGGGCTTCCAGGGGTTCTGGGCCATAGCGTCCGACCAGCGCGTCCAACGTGCCCTGGAGATATCGTTCGGGACGTCCTTCATTGCCGCGCTGATCAACGTCGTGTTCGGAACGCTGGTGGCCTGGGTTCTGGTTCGCTACCACTTTCCCGGCCGGCGCATCGTCGACGCCGCCGTCGATCTGCCCTTCGCCCTGCCCACCGCCGTGGCAGGCATAGCGCTGGCGGCGATCTACGCGCCGAACGGCTGGGTCGGACAGTTGCTTGCCCCGCTCGGCATCAAGGTCGCCTTCACGCCGGTCGGCATCGTCGTCGCACTGGTCTTCATCGGGCTGCCCTTCGTGGTGCGGACCGTGCAGCCGGTCATGGAGGAGATCGACCGGGAGGTCGAAGAGGCCGCCGCGACACTTGGCGCCAACCGTTTCCAGACGATCAGCCGCGTCATCCTTCCCGGTCTGGCGCCGGCAATCCTCACCGGCTTCGCGTTGGCCTTCGCGCGCGCCGTCGGCGAGTACGGATCGGTGATCTTCATCGCCGGAAACATTCCGTTCGTCTCGGAGATCGCTCCGCTGCTGATCGTCATCCGCCTTGAGGAATTCGACTACCAGGGCGCCACGGCGATCGCCGCCATCATGCTCGTGCTTTCCTTCGCCATGCTGTTCGTGATCAATCTCATTCAGGCCTGGAGCCGCAGGAGGTACGGATATGGCGTATGATGCCGTAGCCGGTTCGGCGGCCGACCTGCCGGCGAGAGGAGAGAGAATGGCTGGAGCGCGGTTTCGGGGAGCAACAAGCGAGGGGCCGATCGCCAGGACGATCCTCATCCTGTCGGCACTCGTCTTCCTTGCGCTGGTCCTCGTCCTGCCCCTGGCAGCGGTGTTCATCGAGGCTTTCCGCAAGGGGCCGGCCGAATTCCTGCTGGCGCTGGGAGATCCCGACACGCTGGCCGCGGTACGCCTGACGCTGACCGTCGCGGCGATCGCCGTGCCGCTCAACCTCGTCTTCGGCGTGGCCGCGGCCTGGGCGATCGCCAAGTTCGAATTCAAGGGAAAGGCTTTCCTGACCACGCTGATCGACCTGCCGTTCTCGGTGTCGCCGGTGATTTCGGGCCTGGTCTATGTGCTGCTTTTCGGGGCAGGGAGCGTTTTGGGTCCGTGGCTGAAGTCGCACGGCATCGAAGTGCTCTTTGCCGTCCCCGGCATCGTGCTCGCCACCATCTTCGTGACCTTCCCCTTCGTCGCCCGTGAGCTCATTCCGCTCATGCAGGACCAGGGCTCGGGCGACGAGGAGGCGGCGCTGTCGCTCGGCGCGTCGGGTTGGCAGGCCTTCTGGTACGTGACGCTGCCCAACATCAAATGGGGACTGCTTTACGGCGTGCTGCTCTGCAATGCGCGTGCCATGGGCGAGTTCGGCGCCGTGTCGGTGGTTTCGGGCCATATCCGTGGCCTGACCAATACGATGCCGCTGCATGTCGAGATCCTCTACAACGAGTACAATTTCGTCGCCGCCTTCGCCGTCGCCACCCTGCTGGCGGGTCTGGCGCTGGTGACGCTCGTGCTCAAATCCTTTCTCGAATACCGCTTTGGCGACGAGATCGCCGCCGCGGCCAAGCATTAGGGCTGACCGATGGACGTCTCGATCCGCAATGTGCGCAAGGAATTCGACCGCTATCCGGCGCTGCACAACGTCTCGCTCGACATCCGCTCGGGCGAGCTGATCGCGCTTCTCGGTCCTTCCGGGTCCGGCAAGACGACGCTGCTGCGGCTGATCGCCGGCCTCGAACGGCCGACCATGGGCGCCGTCCATTTCGGCAGCGAGGACGCGTCGCATCACTCGGTCCAGGAGCGCAACGTCGGCTTCGTCTTTCAGCACTACGCGCTGTTCCGCCACATGACGGTCGCCGAGAATGTCGGCTTCGGGCTGAAGGTCAGGCCAGCCGCGACGCGGCCGGCGACTTCCGAAATCCGGCGGCGCGCCGACGAGCTGCTCGACCTGGTGCAACTGTCCGGGCTGGGCAAGCGCTATCCCAACCAGCTTTCCGGGGGCCAGCGCCAGCGCGTCGCGCTCGCCCGCGCATTGGCGATCGAGCCGCGCGTGCTGCTGCTCGACGAGCCGTTCGGGGCGCTGGACGCACAGGTGCGGCGTGAACTGCGCCGCTGGCTGCGCGAGATCCACGACACGACCGGCCACACGACGGTTTTTGTCACCCACGACCAGGAGGAGGCGCTCGAGCTCGCGGACCGGGTCGTCGTGATGAGCCAGGGCAGGATCGAGCAGGTCGGCAGCGCCGACGATGTCTACGACAGGCCCAACTCGCCCTTCGTCTATGGCTTCATCGGCGATTCCAGCGCGCTGCCCGTGCATGTCGAGCGAGGCCAGGTCTGGCTGAAGGACCGCGCGCTCGGCCTGTCCGCGCCGGAGGCTTCGGACGGCGAGGCGATGCTCTATTTCCGTCCCCATGACGTCGAGCTGCTCGACGGCTGCGGCGGATGCATCGCGGGAACGGTCGCGGCCAGCCGCCGGGTCGCCGGAACGCGGCGCGTCGAACTGGAGATCGGCGGCGAGCAGCATCGCGTCGAGATCGAGCTGCCGGTCGACCACCCGGCCGCGTCCAAGTCGCGGATCGCTTTCCGGCCGAAACGCTGGAAGGTTTTTTCGCAGCCGGTGGAGGCCGCGAAGGCGGCCTGACCGGCAGGCCGCCGCCGCTCGACCTGGCAGGCCGCCGCGAATCGGCGGCGCTGCTGAGCAGCGGAAGACGGCGAGCCACCTGCCGGGACCTCTCGTGGCGGCCGCGACGGACGCGGTGTGGCGGCCGCACGGCCGGGCGCGAGCCCGAGATGTCCAGGCCGCTCGCGACCCCGACCGCCTCGGCGATCAGCCAAGGTTCAGTTTCATGTTTTTGATGAAGACCGCGTAGCAACGCGTTGAAAGAAATGGCGCGAGTGACGGGGCTCGAACCCGCGACCTCCGGCGTGACAGGCCGGCACTCTAACCGACTGAGCTACACCCGCGCAGGACAGCGTCAGGTGTGACGCCGTCAGTGGCCGCTCGATTAAGCGGTTCGCCAAAGTGTGTCAAGCGCTTGAACACACATCGCCGTGGAAATGATGACGGGTTGCAAGGCATTGCAAAACGCAGTCCGGGGAAGGTGCTTTTTCGCACCGCAACGCCGTCCGCCTGCCGCTTGCGGCGGCCGCCGAGCCATCTTGCGCAGACAGTCCGAAACGCCTAAACGGCGGTCGGGGGCGATTAGCTCAGCCGGTAGAGCGCTTCGTTTACACCGAAGATGTCGGCGGTTCGATCCCGTCATCGCCCACCATTTTCCTCATCTCACGGCAGTTCTACCCCGCCGGCCTGGGAGACCGAAAACCGTCCGCATGAGGTCGATTCCCGTTCAGCCCTCGACTTCATGCAGACGATTTTCGGGTTCTCGGGCAGACGGAGTAAAACTGTCCCCGGCACCTACGTCCTCTCCACCGCGAACTTCATGAGCCGACCTCGGGTTGTCCGGCAGACGGGGTATCGCGTCGCGAACGCCTGCGATGTGCCGGCGACAGCCTGGGCCGCGGCCACGTTCGGGTTCGAAGATTCTCGCCCTCCCTCCACCAATTCTCTGCCCCGGATGGACGCGGCTCAGGAGTTCAGCGAAGCGCGCCTGTCACAGCCCCTGGGCGGTCGCAGCGGGCGGCTCGGGTAGTCGGCGGGAGGCGCCGCGCCTGCCTCGCTCGAGGTCGGCGCAGCGCCGGTGCGGGGTATTGCGCTCAGGCCTGTTCGAGCCAGACTTTCTGCAGATCCATCTGGAAGGTCTGGTGAACGCCGTAGTTCTTCACCTTCGTGCCCGAATGGCTGTAGAGCTTCTGCCAGAATGGCTGGATGATGACGCCGGAATCCTGAAGGATCGTCTCGAGGTCCTTCATCACCTCGCGGCGCTTTTCGACGTCGCTGAGCGACAGCGCTTCCTTCAGCTTGGCGTCGAAGGTCGCGTCGGAATAGGCGCTTTCGTTCCAGGCCTCGCCGGTGCGGTAGCCGAGCGCCAGGATCTGCACGCCGAGCGGGCGCATGTACCAGATCGTCATCGAGTAGGGATATTTCGTCCAATCGTTCCAGAAGGTGGAGCCGGGCAGCACGGTGCGCTTCACCTTGATGCCGGCGTCGCGCAACTGCGCGGCGATGGCGTCGCCCGTCGCCTTCTGCCAGTCGTCCTCGATGGTGATCAGCTCGTGTTCGAAGTCGGCCTGCCCGGCCTCCTCCATCAGCTTCTTGGCGCCTGCCGCGTCGCGCGTCTTCTTCGGCAGCGCATAGTATTCGGGATGGATCGGGCTGACGTGATGGTTCTCGCCGACGTCGCCGCGTCCGTTGTAGCCGAGATCGAGCACGACCTTGTTGTCGACCGCCATCTGCAGGGCGTTGCGCACGCGTTTGTCGTCATAGGGCTTCTGCGTGACGTTGGTGCGGGCGACGAGCGTCGTCGCCGTAGCGACCTCCGACTTGGTCAGGCCGATATTGTCGAGGATGTCGATGTAGTCGGACGGCGTCTCGAAATTGATGTCGATCTCGCCCGATTCGAAGGCGTTCACCGTCGCCGAGAAGTCGGTGCCGTAGTCGATGAACTCGACGGAATCGAGCAGTGCCTCGCCGCCCCACCATTTGCCGTTCTCGCGCCGTTTCACCACCGCCTTGGTTCCGGTCTCGTAGGAGACCAGTTCGAACGCACCGGTGCCGATCGGCTTGCTGATCGGATCGTCGCCGGAATAGCTGCGGTGAACGACGAGGGCGGGATAGTCGGTGAGGTTCGGGATCAGCGAGATGTCCGGTGCGCCGAGCTTGAGCTGAACGGTGTGATCGTCGACCTTGACGATGGCGCCGTCCCTGGCCTTGCCGGTCGCCTCGTCGATCAGGCCGCCGACGCGGGCTGCCATCGAGTTGCCGGACACGTTCTTCTCGCACCACCGGTTGAGGTTGTAGATCACGTCCTCGGCGGTGAAGGCGTCGCCATTCGTCCAGGTGATGCCCTGGCGGACGTGCAGGACATATTCGGTGGCGTCGTCATTGACCTCCCAGCTTTCGAGCAGGACGGGTTCGAAGGTGAACTCCCGTGTATAGCGCACCAGCGGTTCGAGCCAGGTGCGCGAGATGTTGGCGAGCTCCACCCAATCGTAGTTGCGGGGATCCTTCTGGCCTTTCACCGCCATGGCGACCCGCAGCGTACCGCCCTTCGTCCCCTCCTGCGCCATTGCCGGGGTCGGCGCGGCCAACCCTGCCATGCTGTAGGCGAGGGCCGTCGAAGCGCCCATGGCGCTGGCCATTGCGAGAAATTCGCGCCGGTCGATGCGCCCGCTGCGCGCCTCCATTGCCATCCGAGAGATGGTCTCCGGGACGCAGTCCCCATTGCTTCTGAAATATCGCATGCGTTCCTCCCCTTGGTTCCCTTGTCGTTCGGACTGCTTTCGCCGAAGAACTTCGCTTCCTAGATCCTCAGCGCGAAGCGGATGCCGTCGTAGATCGCGGCGTGGATGTTGCGCGACGCGACCGCGTCGCCGATGCGCAACAGCGTGAAGGCTCCCGCTGCGTTGGTATCGGGAAAGATGTCGCCGCCGGTCACCAGCCTGTCGTAGTCGACGGCTCCGAGATTGCGGGAGTGCGGCTTCAGCGCCAGATACAGCTCGTCGAGCGGAGCGGTGCCATGCTCGGCGACGACCTGGTCGACAGGGCGTTCCTCGCGATAGCTCTTCGAGAAATCGGAGCCGAGGGTGGCGACCAGGCGATTGCCGTCACGGCGGAGCGATTTCAGACGCGTGTTGATGGTGATCCGCACGCCCTTGTCCTGAAACGTGCGCATGTAGGGAACATGGTTCATCCCACCCATTTCGGGGGCGAAGAAGCGTTCCGGCGACACAAGTTCCAGTCGCGACCCGGCATTGGCGATGAATTCGGCGGCGCCCATACCCTGATGTCCGCCATTGTCGTCGTAGAGCAGGACGTTCTCGGCGGGTTTTACCGCGCCCGACAGGATGTCCCAGGACGACACCAGGAGATCTTCACCCGCCTCGAGCGGCGGAGTCTGCGGCAGGCCGCCCGTCGCGATGACCGCCACGTCGGGCGACAGCGAGGCCACGTCCGCCTCCTCGGCCCAAATATCGTAGCGCATCTCGACGCCGAGGCGCTCAAGCTCGGCGAGGCGCCAGTCGACGATGCCGATCAGCTCGCGGCGGCGCGGGTTCTGCGTGGCGAGGCGGATCTGCCCGCCGGCCTGGCTGGCGGCCTCCAGCACGGTCACCGAATGGCCGCGCTCGGCAGCGACCCGGGCGGCCTCCAGTCCGGCCGGGCCGGCACCGACGATCACGACGCGCTTCAACGGACCATCGGAGCGCGTGATGATGTGCGGGATCGAGGCTTCGCGGCCGGTTGCGGCATTGTGGATGCACAGCGCCTCGCCGCCCTCGTAGATGCGGTCGAGGCAGTAGGTGGCGCCGACGCAGGGACGGATGCGATGCTCCTGTCCAGCCAGCACCTTGCCGACGATATGCGGCTCGGCGATGTGCGGCCGCGTCATGCCGACCATGTCGAGCTTGCCCTCGGCGACGGCGTGGCGCGCGGTGGCCACGTCCGATATGCGCGCGGCGTGGAAGGTTGGGAACTTGGTCGCCGCGCGGATTTCGCCGGCGAAGTCGAGCGTCGGCGCGGAGCGCATGCCGGTGATCGGGATGACGTTCGTCAGCGATGCATCGGTCTCGATCGTGCCGCGGATGATGTTGAGGAAATCGAACTTTCCCGACGAGGCCAGCCGGCGCGCGATCTCGATGCCTTCGGCCCTGGTGATGCCCTTGTCGGCATCCTCGTCGGCGACCATGCGGATGCCGACAATGAAATCCGGACCGACGGCGGCGCGCACCGCGTCGATGACGCGCCAGGTGAAGCGCAGGCGGTTGTCGAGCGAGCCGTTGTAGTCGTCGTCGCGATGGTTGGTCAGCGGCGACCAGAATCCGTCCATCAGATGGCCGTAGGATTCGAACTCGATGCCGTCGAGGCCGGCGGCCTGCATGCGCTGCGCCGCGCTGGCATAGTCGGCGATGATGCGCTCGATGTCCCACTCTTCCATCGTCTTGGGGAAAGCGCGGTGGGCGGGCTCGCGGACGGGCGAGGGGGCCAGCACCGGCAGCCAGTCCGCCTTGTTCCAGCCGGTGCGGCGGCCCAGATGCGTGATCTGGATCATCACCTTGCAGTCGTACTCGTGGCACTGGTCGGCGAGCTCGCGCAGCCACGGCACGATCTCGTCCCGGTAGGCGTGGAGGTTGCCGAACGCCGCCGGACTGTCGCGGCTGACGATCGCCGAACCGGCGGTCATCGTCAGGGCGATGCCGCCCTTGGCCTTTTCGGCGTGGTAGAGGCGGTAGCGTTCTTTCGGCATGCCGTCTTCGGAATAGGCCGGCTCGTGGCTCGTCGACATGACGCGGTTCTTGAGCGTCAGATGTCTGAGCCGGTAGGGCTGGAGCAGCGGGTCTTTGGCGAGATGGACGTTCATGGGAGCGCCTCCCGCTGGGGGTGCAAAGGTCCGTCGAAAGAGCTGATCAGGGCAACGCTGTTGCTTCGACCCCCACCCCTTACCCCTCCCCACAAGGGGGAGGGGATTTCTGAGACGTATATGCCCCCCTCCCCCTTGCGGGGAGGGGTAAGGGGTGGGGGTCGAAGCCGGTCATGCACTTGGATCGATGCCTTGCCTGGTGCGATCGTCATCGTCACTGGGGCGTCCGTTTCGAATCAGCTTACGGTATCGGGTAGGGCGTTCTCGCGCCTCGCGATGAAGTCGCGCAAACCTTCCGCGACACCCTCGTCGAGCCTGGGCTCCTCGTAGTCCTTCAGCATGTTGCGGGCCTTCTCGCGGCCGCGCGTGTCGTGATCTTTGGCGCCTTCGGCATTCCACTGCTCGAAGGAATTGAAATCCATCAGCGTCGGCATGAAGAAGGCGGTCTCGAAATGGTCGAGCGTGTGCTGCGTGCCGAGGAAGTGACCCTGCGGCCCGACCTCGCGTACCGCCGCCATCGCGTCCTTGAAATCGTCGAAGGACAGTCCGCCGGCATATTTGTACCAGCCGACGAGCTGCTCGCAGTCGGTCGCGAACTTGGAATAGCCGCAGGTCAGGCCCGCCTCCAGCCAGCCGGCCGAATGCCAGATGTAGTTGGCGCCGGACAGGATCGCGGCGTGCATCAGCATGTTGGACTCGTAGCCGGCCTGCGCATCGTTGAGCTTCGAGCCGACGTGGAAGCCGGAGGTGCGCCACGGCAGTCTGTATTTCCGCGCCAGCGCGCCCATCAGATACATCATCTGGGCGGCTTCGGGGGTGCCGCCCATCGGCGCGCCGGTCTTCATGTCCACGGTCACCATGAACTGTCCGTAGAGCTGCGGCGAGCCGGGGCGGATGAGCTGGGTGAAGGCCAGGCCGGCCAGCGCTTCGGCATTGACCTGCGCCACCGATCCGACCGCAGAGGCTGACGTCGACGCGCCGCACAGCGCGAAGGGCGCCAGGATCAGCGGCTGGTTGTGACGCGCGTACACCTTCATGGCGTCGAGCATGGTGGCGTCCCACACCAGCGGCGAATTGCAGTTGGTGATGGAGACGAGGACCGGGTTCTCTTTCACATAGTCGTCGCCGAAGACGATGCCGGCCATCGCCATCGTGTCCTCGGCGCGATCCTTGGAGGTGACGATGCCCATGAACGGCTTGTCGGAATGCTTCAGCGCCGAATGGATGATGTGGAGATGCCGCTTCGGCACCGCGATCTCCATCGGCTCGCAGATGATCGAGCTGGAGGAATGCAGCGCCGGCGACATGTAGGCCAGCTTGTGAAAGTTGTTCAGGTCTTCGAGCGTGCCGTAGCGGCGGTTGCCGTCGAGATCCCGGATATAGGGCGCGCCGTACATGGGGATGAAGATCGAATTCTTGCCGCCGACCTTCACCGTGCGTCCCGGATTGCGGGCGTTCAGCGTGAATTCCGAAGGGATCTTGGCGACGAGTTCCATCAGCAGGGCGCGGTCGATGCGGACCCGCGTGTCGCTGACGTCGGCGCCGGCCTGCTTCCACATGGCGATCGCTTCGTCGTCGCGGAACTCGCAGCCGACGTCCTCCAGGATGGCCAGCGACTCGTTGTGGATCAGTTCGATCGCCTCGTCCGGCACGATGTCGTAGACCGGAATCTTGCGGACGAGCGTCGGGAAAGAGGCGACCGGCGCGCTGCGCACCGCCTTGCGCCCAAGCCGTCCGCCGCCGCGGCGGTGGGTTGGCGTCTGGTCCGTCGCCGCGATCGTATCCGACATGCTCTCGCTCCGCTCCCTGGGCGGATCGACGCTGCGGATGTCGATCCGTCCTCAGGCTTTAGGAGAGCGCCTGCGGGCCGGCTGTTCAAGCGAAATAGGTAGCCGGCTCGCTTGAGTTGAACTCAATGATCCAAGAGCGACCAGCCAGTCCTTGACCAGTTCCGCCTGCGGGCTGAGCGGCCGCCGCGCGCTCCAGGTGACGAAATTGGACTGCGGCGCGACGATCTCGGCGTCGCTCACACGCACCAGCGTGCCGGCCTCGATCAGCGGTTCCACCAGCACGCTCCAGCCGAGCGCCACGCCCTGGCCGCTGCGCGCCGCCTGCATGGCGATCACGTAGCTGTTGAAGCGGCGCACATTGAGGCGCGGGTCGGGAAAGCCGACGTCGCGCAGGAACTCAGCCCAGGTCGTCCACGCCCAGTCGGGTCCCTCGACCGACAGCAATTGCAGATGCGTGAGTTCAGCGACAGAGTTTACCGGATAGGCCTTGGCGAAGGCGGGACTGGCGACGGGGAAAATCCGGTCCTCGTAAAGCTTGGCCGAAAACTCGTCGGGCCACTCGCCGTCGCCGTAGCGGACACGCAGGTCGACGTCGGGCCGGTCGAGGCCGCGCGGATGATCGGAGATGACGTGGTCGACGACGATGTCGGGATGCAGGTTCCAGAACGAACCCATCCTCGGCATCAGCCAGAGATTGGCCATGGCCATGGTGCTGCCGACCGTCACCACCGCCTGCCCGCCGAAGGATCTGATCTGGCGGAAGGTCGAGGAGATGCGTTCGAACCCGTCGCGCAAGGCCATCGCCATCGCCTGGCCCTCACGGGTCAGTTCGACGGCGCGGTGACGGCGCAGGAACAGCGGGCTGCCGAGTTCTTCCTCCAGCATGCGGACCTGGCGCGAGATGGCGCCCGGCGTGACGTTCAATTCCTCCGCGGCCTTGGTGAGGCTCAGATGGCGCGCCGCCGCCTCGAATGCCGCGAGGGCGATGAGCGAGGGGAGGCCATAATATCTGCGGACCATGCGACTGCTTTCGGCGTGCGCGCAGGCGAAGCGGGCCCTGGCCGGAACCCTTCGCTTGCCCCCAGCTCAACCGGCGGGGAATTTCATTCAGGTTGACTATTAGCCGCGCTTGCCCGCCGATGCGCAACGGCCGTCTTCATCGGTGAGGACGACATAGTCGCAAGTACCATTCGCATCGGCCATCTGCCGGTGCTCTCAGGGAGGGCGCTCTTGGCTGATCGGACGTTCAAGCGGCTGTTCACGCCGGTCACCCTGCGCGGCAAGACGCTGCGCAACAGGATCGTTTTCGGAGCGCACACGGCCAATATGGCGGTGGAAGGCCTGCCGACGGAGCGGCAAGTCGCATACTACGCCGAGCGCGCCATCGGCGGCGCCGCGATGATCGTCGTCGAGCCGGTGCCGGTGCATGCCGCGGCGGTGCTGACGCGCGGCAACTTCCGCCATGACGACGACGGCATCATTCCGCATTTCCGCAAGGTGACGGAGGCGATCCGCGGCAACGGCGCGGTGGCGATCCAGCAGCTCTACCATGTCGGGCAGCACGGCGATTCGGACAACTCGTTCCATGCCGGCTGGTCGCCCTCCGGCCTGCCGAGCTACCACGATTCCGACGGCTCCCACCGGATGACCGAGGCCGAGATCGAGGAGACGATCGACGGCTTCGTCCAGGCGGCGCGGCGCTGCAAGGAGGCGGGATTCGACGGTGTCGAGGTGTGGGCCGCCTATCACGGCATGCTCGACCAGTTCTGGACCCCTTGGTCGAACCGGCGCGACGACCGCTGGGGCGGCAGCCTCGAAAACCGCACCCGCATGAGTCGCGAGGTGATGACGCGCATTCGGAAACTCTGCGGCGAGGATTTCATCGTCGGACTGGCGGTCAACGACGACGAGGACGTCAAGGTCGCACTCAAGCGCGAGGCGCTGGCCGAGATCGTCGATCTGCACGACCGCGACCATCTGATGGACTATGTAACCTGCGGATCGGGCAGCTATTTCGATTTCTACAAGATCATTCCGCCCTTCGTGTATCCCGAGAAGCTGGGGGCCGATCTGTCGGCCATCCTCAAATCGACGGTCCGTCACGCGCTGGTGACGGCCGAGAGCCATATCCGCACGCCGGAGAATGCCGAGGCGGTGCTGAGCGAGGGCAGGGCGGATCTGGTGTCGATCGTGCGCGGCCAGATCGCCGATCCGCACCTCGCCAACAAGGCCGCCGCCGGTCGCCCGGAGGACATCCGCGGCTGCCTGTCGTGCAACCAGATGTGCTGGGGCCGGCGCTCGCGCGACTACTGGATAAGCTGCGTCATCAATCCGTCGGCCGGCCGCGAGTGGGAATGGGGCGGCGACCGGTTCACGGCGGCCGAGAGGCCGAAACGCGTCCTTGTCGTCGGCGGCGGGCCGGCCGGCCTGGAGGCGGCGCGGGTCGCTGCGGAGCGCGGCCATCGCGTCGTGCTTGCGGAAGCGTCGGACCGGCTGGGCGGGCAGTTCAGGCTCGCCGGAATGCAGCCTCGCCGCGCGCAGATCCTCGATCTCATCGACTGGTACGAGCGGCAGCTCGGGCAGTTGCAGGTCGAGATCCGCTACGGGCAGTATGTCGAGGCGGAGGATGTCGCGCGCGAGGGCGCGGACCATGTGGTGATCGCCACGGGCTCGCTGCCGCCCGACGGGGCGTTCCAGCGGGCATTGCCGCAGTTCGACGAATTGCCCGGCGGCGGGGCGGTTATGTCCGCCGAGTCTGTCATGGCGCGCGAGGCGCGGCCGGGCAGGCGGGTCATCCTGCTCGACGACGGCGGCAACTGGAAGGGCTGCGGTACGGCCTGGCGGCTGGCCGAGGACGGGCACGAGGTGACGCTGGTGACGCCCGATGCGCTGGTCGGCAAGGAATTGCAGCGCATGGCGGTCGACCTGCCGCTGCGCCGCGCACTGGCGAAACTCGGCGTCCGTTCGGTGACGGAAAGCGCGATCGTCGGCTGGGACGGAAAGGTCGCGAAGGTGGTATCGCTGCTCGACGGCAGCGAGAGCGAGATCGAGGCGGATGCGCTGGTCTACGCCGCCACCGGCATGGCGCAGGACGGGCTGGCGATCGACCTCATGGCGCGCGGCATCGCGTTCACGGCGATCGGCGACTGCACCGCGTCGCGGCAGGCCGCATTCGCCATCCACGATGGGCGCAGGATCGGCCTGTCGCTCTGACGCGAGCCGTTGTCGATCTCGGATTTCAGAGCAACTGTTCGAGCTTCTTTCCGATCTTGACGTAGCGCAGCGGATCGACCGCCCTGCCGTCGCGCCGCACCTCGTAGTGGAGGTGGGGCCCGGTGGACCTTCCGCTCGAACCGACCTCGCCAACGACTTCGCCCAGGTCGATCGACTGGCCCTCGGTGACGTCGATGCGGCTCAGATGCGCGTAGCGCGTCGACAGGCCATTGCCGTGGTCGATCTCGACCATGCGGCCGTAGCCGCCGTTCCAACCGGCCTTGGTGACGACGCCGGCGGCCGTGGCCAGAGCCGGGTAGCCGGTCGGCGCGCGGAAATCCATGCCGGAATGCATGGCGGGCATGCCGACGATCGGATCCTTGCGGACCCCGAAAGTGCTGGAGATCGAGCGGCCGGGGGCGGGATTGGCGATGGGCAGGCTGCGGGCCTCGCGCTTGACCTTGTCGAGCATGTCGAGGGCGCCGTCGAGTTCCTTGACCTTGGCGTCGAACACGGAGCTGTTTGCGGCCGCGAAGAATGGTCCGCCCATCGCGGACTTGCTGGAATCGGTCTCCAGCGTCAGCCCGGCATCGGCCAGCGTGTCGGCGATCTTGTCCGCCGTCTCGTAGGCATCGTCGGCAAGCGTCGTGATCTTGGTGAGCTGCTCGTTCTCGATCGACCGCAGCGACTGGTTGATCTCGACGAAGAGCTTGTCGGCGCGATCGGCCTCCGACAGGGGCGATTGGGTGCTGTCGCGGCCGGACCAGAAGCTGAAGGGCGAGGCGGCCGCCGACGCGTAGCCAAGCAGCGGCGAGGAGAAGCCGTCCGCTTGCGCGCGCTGGTCGGGCCTGGCCGCCGGGACGGGCACCTTGTCGGCGGTACCGCCGTCCGTGTCGGCGCTCGCGCCCTCGATCTTGCCGGCGCGGTCGAGGATGGGTTCGAGGCGGCCATGGCGCTGCGTCAGCTTCGACTGCCGTTCGAGCAGTTCGGTGACCTTGGTTTCCATGAGCTGCTGGTCGAGCAACTGGCGGCTGGTGATGCGGTCGACCTGCGCCCGCAGCGCCGAGATCCGATCTTCGTAGGCGTGCTGCATGCGGGCCTGGCGCGCGATCGCCGCGCCGATGAGATCATCGCGAAACACTAGGTAGCTGGTCGCGAGCAGGTAACCCACGGTCACCGCTGCCACGGCCGAGCCCAGGAAGGCGGCGAGCCAGGGCCGTATCGTGAAGTGGCTGATCCTGTCGCCGCGGGCGATGATGACGGTGTGAGGTTCGCGGCGCTTGCCGAACACCGAAGTCTGGCCTGAGGTTGATGTCATGCGAAGCCCTGCGTCGCCAGCCGAAAGCGATGGGCCGATTACACCCCGTTAGGGTTAACAAAGCCCTTCCCTCCTTCGATCCGCGCAGCCGGACGGCAGGAAGCCCGCCGGGGGGCGGGCTTCGGCGGCATGTCGTTCGCAGGCGGTTTCGGCTCAGCGCAGGAACAACCAGAGCAAAATGATGATCGGAATCGGGATTCCCAGCATCCAGAGAATCAAGCCTCTCATCATGTCCTTGCGCCCCTGCCGTGTTGCACTGGGACATCAATGGACCGGCGGCCGGAAAGTTCCGTTCGTCAGCCGCTGGACCGAAGAAACGCAAGGACCTCCGCGGCATGGCCGGCTGCTTTCACCTTGCGCCAGATCCGCACGATCCGGCCGCGGGCATCGATCACGAAGGTCGCCCGCTCGACCCCCATGTAGCTGCGGCCATACATGGATTTCTCCACCCATACGCCGTAGGCATTGGCCGCCGCCAAATCCACATCGGCGGCCAGATCGATGGAAAGCGCCTGCTTGCGGGCAAAGTTCGCATGCCGCGTCACGCTGTCCGGGGAAACGCCGACGACGACCGCGCCAAGGCTGCCGAACTCATCTTTCAAGGCGCTGAACTCCTTCGCCTCGAGCGTGCAGGCTTGCGTATTGTCCTTGGGATAGAAATACAGCACCACGGTGCGGCCACGCATGTCGGCAAGGCGCAGCCGCGCTCCGCTGCCTGTTGCGAGTTCGAAGTCCGGCGCCGTATCGCCAGCCGCGGGAGCGGTCATATCAATGTCCTTCTTTGCAGGTAAGGTGGGCCGAGACGGGTTATAGTCCGTCTCGGAGATTCGTCCACGGCAGGTCCGCTCGCGGGTCTGCGGGGGACCGGAAGCGCAGTGTGAACGACGAAGTACACCATCACACACCCAGGCATGAGAAAGTCCGCTTCAGGCGGGCCGAGATCACCGACCTTTCGGCGATGCCGTCGGCCGCCGGCCACCATGGCCATTGGCGTGGCGAGCGGCGGCGGCGCGGCGCGGCGCGGCTGCTCCTCGTCCTGCTCCTGGGGCTGATCCTGATCGCCTTCGCAGGCGTCGCCGCAGGTTCGTTTGTCTTCATGTCCGACTGGGGTGCCGAAACCTTGCGGCGCCAGGCGGAGCGGGCCGTGCGCGACTTCGCGGCCGGAAAGGCGGATGCCAGCGTCGGGCCCTCCCGCCTGGCGCTGGGCGGAAACGGCGCCTTCGGGATGCGGCTGACCGACATTCGCCTGACCCGAACGCAATCCCAATCCCCGATCGCGCGTGTCGACGCGGTCGATTTCGGGGTGCGCCTGCTGCCCCTGCTGACGGGCAAGCTGCAGGTCGGCAGCATCGTGGTCTCCGGCGGCCGCATCGACCTCGCCAGCCTGCCGAAGTTCGACGGGCACGACTGGACCGTTTCGCTGCGCAACGAAAGCGGGCTGCTCGATCCGGATCTCGCGGTTCGCGAGGCGTTCAAGGCGCTCTATGCGGCGTTTCGGGCGACCGATGGGGGGGCTGCCGACGACATCGCGCTGAGCGAGGTCGAAGTGCTGTTCCTGCAGGATGGAAAGCAGCGGCGGCTGCACGTTGAAAGCGCCAAAGTGTCCAGGACGGGGCAGGACAATGTCGCGATCGCTGCTGAACTCGACTACGAGGGCAGGGATATCAAGGTTACCGGCAGCGTCGGCCGCAATCGGCGCACCGGGCTGGTCGACGCTGTCGACTTGGACATCGAGGGCGATGCGCCGATACAGGAAGCCGACGCCGTGCGACTGCCTTCGGCGGCACGCGTCGGACGCTTCACCGCGCGCCTGAGCGGAGGCGATTCGGCCGACCCGCAGGTGGCCCGCCTGGCACTCGCCGCCAAGGTCGAGGAGTCGGTGCTGGACTTCGGTGCACGCGGCACCTTCCGCGGCGATCTGGAGCTCGCTGCGACGCTCGCCGAAGGATCGCACAAGATCGAGCTCGATCGCCTCCTGCTGCGTTCCGAGCGCAACATCTTCGACCTGAACGGTGCGGTCGGGCCGCGCCCGGCCACCGACGCGCGGGACGCCCAGCCCGCCTACCGGTTCGAGATGCTGAGCAACAGGTCCGTCCTCGCCCCGGCGGAGTCGCCGGAGCCGGCCTTGAGTTTTGCCGCCAAGATTGCCGGGACCTACCAGCCCGAGGCCGGGGTGGTCGAGACCAGCCAACTGGAAGTCCGCACTGCGAGCGGCGCCGTTCTGGGCGGCGCTCAGGTCACGCTTCTGCCGGGCGGCGCGCCCGGCGTGGCCTTCTCGGTGTCGTTGCGGGACATGCCCGTTGCCGAGGTGAAGCAGCTCTGGCCCTGGTTTTCGGCGGGCAAGGCGCGAAGCTGGGTGTTCGACCACCTGGTGGGCGGTCGGGTTGCCGAGGCGGATGTCGAGATGCGCGTCGCTCCGGGACGGCTCGGCGACGGCGTGCCGCTGTCGTCCGAGGAAATCACCGGGCGCTTCGTGGTCAGCGATACGCGATTCGATACGTTCGGATCCCTGCCGGCGATCCGCGACGCAAACGGAACCGTGGAGGTGCGGGGACGGGACGTCGACGTGACGCTGTCGTCCGGCACCGCCTACCTGCCGAGCGGACGCTCGGTGGCCGCGAGCAACGGCGTGCTGCGCTTCCGGAACACGGCGGTGCCGCCGGTCGTTGGCCGCCTCGACATCGACATCGCAGGCGACGCCGCCGCCATCGCGGAACTCGCTTCCCTGCCGCCGATCAACGGGCCGCAGCGTGCAGGGCTTGCAGCGGACGATCTGACCGGCACCGCGACGGGACACATCAGTTCGGACGTGCCGCTGCGAAAGGGCGTGGATCCCACGAGCATCGACTGGAAGGCCGATCTCCGGTTCAGCGCCCTTTCGATCACCAGGCCGTTCGGCGACCAGAAGCTCTCCGGGGCGGAGGGCACCCTGGCTCTGCTTCCGGACCGCGCGACCATCGCCGCCAAGGGATTGTTGAACGGGATCAAGGCCTCGATCGCAATGGTCGAGCCGCTGCGGCCGGATGGCCCCAAGCGGGAGCGAACGGTGCAATTGCTGTTCGATGACGCGGCGCGCAAGGTTTTGGCCCCGGCCTTGAACCAGCTCATGAGCGGAACCGCCAAGATCGAGGTCGACGAGGCGGACGGCGCGCGGCGGGTCTCGGCCGATCTGAGCGAAACGAAGATCGACTTGCCCTGGATCGGCTGGAGCAAGGGCGCCGGCGTCGCCGCCTCCGCGCAGTTCACGCTGGTCTCCGCAGAGGGCACGACGCGGCTGAAGGACTTCGAACTGCTCGGCAACAGCTTCGCGCTGGCGGGCGAGATGACGCTGGCCGGCGGGGCATTGTCGGAGGCGAAGTTCAGCCGGATACAGCTCAACCGCGGCGATTCGGCGCGGGCGACGATCACCCGGTCGGGGAACCGCTACCGCGTCGCGGTCGACGGCGATGCGCTGGACGCCCGGGCGATCATCAAACGCTACATGTCGGCCGGAAAAGCGTCCGGCGGGGACGGCGGCGGAAAGTCCTCGGTCTCGGTACGAGCCAAGCTCGCATCGGCCACCGGCTTCAATGGCGAGAGCCTCGCCAACGTCAATCTCGACTATGACAGTGGCGGGTTGTCTTTCTCCGGCATCACGCAATCGGGGCAGGCCGTGTCGGCCGAGACCGGAGCCAACCGGCGTTTGACGGTGCAGTCCGGCGATGCGGGCGATCTGCTGCGCTTCCTCGATCTCTACAAGAACGTGCAGGGCGGTTCGATCAAGATCGCCATGGCCGGCACGGGCGAGGGCGCCACCCGGGGGCAGATCGACGCACGCAACTTCATGGTGGTCAACGAGCCGCGCCTGGCGTCGGTCGTCTCGACGAAACCTGCCGGCAGCGACCGCAGCCTCAGCCAGGCCTCGTCCAAGGAGATCGACGCGTCGCGCGTCAAGTTCGAGCGCGGCTACGCGCAGATCGAACGCGGCGCGGACTATCTCAAGCTTGCGAACGGCGTGCTGCGCGGTCCGGAGATCGGCGCGACGTTCCAGGGCACGATGTACGATGCCAGAGGGCGCATCGACATGACCGGGACGTTCATGCCCGCCTACGGCGTGAACCGGATTTTTGGCGAAATCCCGCTGTTCGGCGCGTTGCTCGGCAACGGGCGGGACCGCGGCCTGATCGGAGTGACCTTCAAGCTCGAGGGCGACGCCAAGTCGCCGCGCCTGCAGGTCAATCCGCTGTCCGTCATGGCGCCGGGCATATTCCGGCAGATCTTCGAGTTCGATTGACGCAGGTTGGCGCGGCGGGATCGTTGCCGCCGCGCTCTGCACCCCCCTCTGGCCTGCCGGCCATCTCCCCCTCAAGGGGGGAGATTGGCAGCTTCCGCTAGGCCGTATGTCCTTGGAAGATTGGCGAAAGGAAGGTAGCAGTTGCGATCTCCCCCCTTGAGGGGGAGATGGCCGGCAGGCCAGAGGGGGGTGCAGAGCGCGACATTGTTGCGGCAGCTATAGACGTCCGGTGGTGCTTAGGAATTCAGTTTGACCAGAACCACCTTCTTCTTGCCGAGCTGAACCTTGAACGCGCCAGTGTCCTTGTAGGTGTTTTCCCAAGGTCGAATGTTGTTCGGATCGACGATGCGTTGATCGTTGATGGTCAGCGAGCCGTCGGCGAACTTTCTCCGGGCGTCCGACATGGTAGATGCCAGCCCGGAGGCAACGGCGATTGCGGCATTCGATCGGCCATCTGCCCATTCGTTGTTAGGTCCGCGATCTATGCTGACCGTGGGCAGCGATTCGACTACTTGCCCACGCTCGAACAAGGCGGCGGCCGTCTCGCTCGCGGCTTGCGCGGCGGCGCGGCCGTGCAGCATGGCGGTGATCTCGGTGGCGAGCACCTTCTTCGCCTCGTTGATCTCGGAGCCGCCGAGGCGGGCGAGCCGCGCCACCTCGTCGAGCGGCAAGGTCGTGTAAAGCTTGAGGAAGCGGCCGACATCGGCGTCCTCGGTGTTGCGCCAGTACTGCCAGAAATCGTAGGGCGACATCATTTCGGGATCGAGCCAGACGGCGCCGGCCGCCGTCTTGCCCATCTTGGCGCCCGACGAGGTGGTCAGCAGCGGCGTGGTCAGGGCAAAGAGCTGCGGCGTGCCCATGCGGTGGCCGAGGTCGATGCCGTTGACGATGTTGCCCCATTGGTCCGAGCCGCCCATCTGCAGCCGGCAGCCGTGGCGATTGCTCAGTTCGACGAAGTCGTAGGCCTGCAGGATCATGTAGTTGAATTCGAGGAAGGACAGGCTCTGCTCGCGGTCCAGCCTGAGCTTTACGCTGTCGAAGGACAGCATGCGATTGACGGAAAAATGCCGGCCGACATCGCGCAGGAAGTTGACGTAGTTGATCGACATCAGCCAATCGGCATTGTTGACCATCAGCGCGTCCTGCGGCCCGTCGCCGAAGGCGAGGTAGGGCGCGAAGTTGCGGCGGATGCCGACGAGATTGTCGTCGATGTCCTGCGGCGTGATCAGCTTGCGCGCCTCGTCCTTGAACGAGGGGTCGCCGATCATCGAGGTGCCGCCGCCCATCAGCGCGACCGGCCGGTGGCCGGTCTTCTGCATCCAGTGCAGCATCATGATCTGGATCAGCGAGCCGGCGTGCAGGCTCTTCGCCGTCGCGTCGAAGCCGATATAGGCCGTGACGACCTCCTTGGCGAACAGCTCGTCCAGCCCGCTCTCGTCGGAGATCTGGTGGATGAAGCCGCGCTCGGAGAGGGTGCGCAGGAAATCGGACTTGAAGGCGGGCATGGATGGGCTTCCAGCAAATTCAGAAATGCGGCGCGAAGATTGGCGTCGATAGCTGCGCGCCTTTAGCATCGCGCAACACGGAATCACAAGGACGGCGGACGAATGACGGCAAGCTGCGCGGTCGGCATGATGAGCGGCACGTCGATGGATGGCATCGACCTCGCCATGCTGCGGACCGACGGCGAGAACGTCGTCGAGCGCGGCCCGGCCTTCTTCGTGCCCTACGAGGCGGCATTCCGCCGGCGCATCGAGCGGGCGCTGGAGGATGCGAAATCGATCGACAGGCGCGAGGAGCGGCCTGGCGACCTCGCGGCCCTGGAGCGCGACATCACCGGACGCCACGCCGACGCGCTGCATGCCTTCCTGAAAAGCGGTGCCGGGCAATGGGGCAGGCCTGACCTCGTCGGGTTTCATGGACAGACCGTCCTGCACAGGCCGCATCTCGGCCTGACCGTGCAACTCGGAGACGGCGCACTGCTGGCCTCGCGGACCGGCCTGCCCGTCGTCTACGACATGCGTGCCGAGGATATGCGCCATGGTGGGCAGGGCGCGCCGCTGGTTCCGGCCTATCACGCGGCGCTGGCGCGGTCGGCCGGACTCGGCATCGCCGGGCGGCTGCCGGCGGTGTTCGTCAACATCGGCGGCATCTCCAACATCACCTACGTGCCGCAATCTGGAGAGCCGCTTGCCTTCGATACGGGGCCCGGCAATGCGCTGATCGATCAATGGGTGCAGCGCGAGGGTGGCGTGCCGTTTGATGCCGGAGGGGCGATCGCATCGGAAGGCGGTGTGGTGCGCGGCGTCGTCGCGGCGTATCTGGACAAGCCGTTCTTTGCGAAGGGTGGTCCCAAGTCGCTCGATCGGAATGACTTCACCCTCGCCGAGGCTGACGGGATGGAACTCGCCGACGGCGCGCGCACGCTGGCAGCCGTATCGGCCGAGGCCATCCTGAAATCGGTCGAGCATCTGCCCGACAGGCCGCGCCTGTGGATCGTCTGCGGCGGGGGGCGCAAGAACCCTCACATCGTCTCCGATATGCGGGCGCTGGCGGCGGAGGCCGAAGTGCTGATCGCCGAGGATGTCGGACTGGACGGGGACGCGACCGAGGCGGAGGCCTGGGCCTATCTCGCCGTGCGTTCGGCAAGGGGGCTGCCGCTGACGTTTCCGGGGACGACCGGCTGCCGCGCGGCGGTCAGCGGCGGTGTTCTGGCGCGGCCATAGGCGATCGTCCCGTGCCGTCATTCTCGGGCTTGTCTCGAGAATCTGCCGCCGTTGGGGTGGCCTTCTCGATGCGTGGAAGCGACTGTGCAGGAGACCGCGGCAGATCCTCGGGACAAGCCCGAGGATGACGAAGTTGAGGATTCGGCGCCACTCGCCTCGGCCGAAAGCAGAATGGCATTTTCGCCAGGGCGCGATCAGTCGGGTTCTGTGTCAGCCGCGCTAGACGCCGCCAAATCGCCGGACCAGTTGCGCCATGTCGGCATTGGCGCCGATGTCGGCCTCCAGCCCTTTCGCCACGCCGGCGCGGTCGGTGTCGCTGCGGTTCTGGCTGACCTTCCACTTGCCTGCGATCTCCGTCACCTCGATCTCGATGCCGACGATGCCGCGCATCTGCACCTCGATGTAGCGGGCTGGAGCGTCTTCGACCTGCCAGGGCTCGGCGCGCGGCGCTTCGTGCGCCGCGGTGAGATCGCGAATCTGCCGGCCGAGCCACGCGGCGTCCTCGATGACGCGGGCGCGGCCGCGCACCTGCACGATGGCGTAATTCCAGGTCGGAACGACCTTGCCGGTCTCCCGCTTGGTCTCGTACCAGGAGGGGGTGATGTAGGTGTCGACGCCCTGGAAGACCACCAGGACCGGCATTTCAGGCGCCTCGGCAATTCTGCGCCAATGCGGGTTGGCGCGCGCCACATGCGCGCGCAGGCGCGCCGCTCCGTGTTCCGGGACATCGAGAAGGAACGGCACGAGGTCGGCGACCGGCCCCTCCGGACCATTCGAGACCAGCAGCCCGAGCGGATGGGTGCGGATCAATCCGTGCAGGATGTCCGGCCGTGTTTCGATGAAATGCTCGGGCTGGTACATCCGGTGCCGTGCCTTTACCTCAGCCGCTTCGGACGCGGATCCGCAAGCTCGCCGGCGAGCCGCCGGTCGAGATAGTCCGAGCACTCGTCGATCAGTATCTGCGGATCGTTCTGGAAGAAATGGTTGGCGCCCGACAGCGTCCTCTGGGTGATGGTGATGCCCTTCTGGGCGTGCAGCTTGTCGACCAGCCCCTGAACGTCCTTGCTCGGCGCGACCTTGTCGGAATCGCCGTGGATGATCAGGCCGGACGAGGGGCAGGGCGCCAGGAACGAGAAGTCGTAGGTGTTGGGCTGCGGAGCCACCGAGATGAAGCCTTCGATCTCGGGACGGCGCATCAGAAGCTGCATGCCGATCCATGCGCCGAAGGAATAGCCGGCCACCCAGCAGCTCTTGGAATCCGGATGAAGCGACTGGATCCAGTCGAGCGCCGCGGCCGCGTCCGAAAGCTCGCCCATACCATGGTCGAACTCGCCCTGGCTGCGGCCGATGCCGCGGAAATTGAAGCGCAGCGTGGTGAAATTGCGCTTCTGGAACATGTAGAACAGATCGTAGATGATCTTGTTGTTCATCGTTCCGCCGAACTGCGGATGCGGATGAAGCACGATCGCGATCGGCGCGCTCTTCTCGGTGGAAGGCTGATAGCGTCCCTCGAGCCTGCCCGCCGGACCGGCAAAAATCACTTCTGGCATTCCAAACTCCGCATCGTTCGCATATGCCGCGATGACCGATCACAATACCGCAACGGCCTTGACGTCACCGGCGCGCCTACCTAAAAGCCAGTTTAGAACCGTTCAAAACTAATGGCGTGCCCTAGCGCGGCAAAGCGGGTAGATAGGATGTCTTGCTGCCCGAGTTCAAGAAAATTGCGTCGGGCTGGGCAATGATCGAGCGAGGAGCCGGCAGGACGCGATGAGCGGACCGCGCATCTATCTCGACTACAATGCGACCGCACCGCTGCTGCCGGCGGCGCGCGAGGCCATGCTGTCCGTTCTGTCGGCGACCGGAAACCCGTCGTCCGTGCATCGGGAGGGCCGCGCCGCCCGCCGCCTCGTGGAAAGCGCGCGGCAGGAGATTGCCGCACTTGTCGGTGCGAAGAGCGAGAACGTCGTCTTCACTTCCGGCGCGACGGAGGCAGCATCTACCCTGCTGGCGCCCGATTGGACGTTCGGCCGCGGCGCGGTGCGGTTTTCACGGCTTTACGTCTGCGCGGCGGATCACCCGTGCACCCTGTCAGGCGGGCGCTTCCCGGCAGATGCGATCATGCGCGTCGGCGTCGACGCGGACGGCGTGGTGGATGTCGGCGGTTTGGCCGCCGCGCTCGCGGTGCACGACGCTGCCGAAGGGTTGCCGCTGGTGGCGCTTCATCTCGCCAACAATGAGAGCGGCGTGATCCAGCCCGTCGCAAGGATATCGGCGATCGTGAAGGCGGCCGGCGGCGTGCTGGTGCTCGACGCCGTTCAGGCGGCGGGCCGCATCCCGATCGACCTCGCGGCCGGTCACGGGGATTTCGTCATCCTGTCGGCGCACAAGCTCGGCGGGCCGGCGGGCGTCGGCGCGTTCGTCGGGGCGGCATCGCTGATGATGCCCGAACCGCTCGTTCGGGGCGGCGGGCACGAGCGCGGACATCGCGCCGGGACCGAGAATGTCGCCGGCATCGCCGGATTCGGAGCCGCCGCCCGCTGCGCCCTGGAAGGCCTGGCGCGGATGGACGCGGTGCGGTCGCGCCGGGACCGGCTGGAAACTGTGCTTCGTTCCATTGTGCCGGACGCCGTGGTTTACGGCGCGCAGACCGAACGACTGCCGAACACCGTGTTCTTCGGCATTCCGGGCATCAAGGCGGAGACGGCGCAGATCGCCTTCGATCTTGCCGGCATTGCCGTTTCGGCCGGGTCGGCCTGCTCGTCGGGAAAGGTCGGGCCGAGCCACGTGCTGAAGGCGATGGGTGTGGCGAGCGGCGAGGGCGGATTGCGGGTTTCGCTCGGCGAGGCGACCAGCGATGCCGATATCGACAGGTTTGCCGAGGCGCTTCGCGGCATTGTCGCGCGACGCCCGGCGATGGGCGGGGTAGCGACCGCGGCCTGAGCGCGCGGTTGGGTGCCATGCGGTTTTGGCGGGTGAATTTGCCCGCCGGGACATTATATAGAGGCCACGCCGCTCGGCGGTGCCACGGTTTGAAAACGGTCGGGCCTTGAACCCGGCATGGATGGAGAACACCGATGCCTGCTGTGCAGGAGACGATCGCGCAGGTCCGCGAGATCGACGTCGATCAGTACAAGTACGGATTCGAGACGATCATCGAGATGGACAAGGCCCCCAAGGGCCTGTCCGAAGACACGATCCGCTTCATTTCCGCCAAGAAGAACGAGCCGGAATGGATGCTGGAATGGCGTCTCGACGCGTTCCGCCGCTGGCTGACGCTCGAAGAGCCGACCTGGGCGCGCGTCGACTATCCGAAGATCGACTTCCAGGACATCCACTACTACGCCGCCCCGAAGAACCAGTCGGGACCGAAGTCGCTCGACGAGGTCGATCCGGAATTGCTGAAGGTCTACGAAAAGCTCGGCATCCCGCTGAGGGAGCAGGAGATTCTGGCGGGCGTGCAGAAGAGCGCCGGCGGCGCCGAGGATGACGGCGACATTGCCAACGACAACGTCTACAAGTCGGGCCGCGTCGCGGTCGACGCGGTGTTCGACAGCGTCTCGGTGGTCACCACCTTCAAGGACGAGCTTGCCAAGGCGGGCGTGATCTTCTGCTCGATCTCCGAGGCGATCCGCGAGCATCCGGAACTGGTGAAGAAATATCTCGGCTCGGTCGTTCCGACGACCGACAACTACTATGCGACGCTGAATTCGGCGGTGTTCACCGACGGTTCGTTCGTCTTCGTGCCGAAGGGCGTGCGCTGCCCGATGGAACTGTCGACCTATTTCCGCATCAACGAGAAGAACACCGGCCAGTTCGAGCGCACGCTGATCATCGCCGAGGAGGGTGCCTACGTCTCCTATCTGGAGGGCTGCACGGCGCCGCAGCGCGACGAGAACCAGTTGCACGCCGCCGTCGTGGAACTGATCGCGCTCGACGACGCCGAGATCAAATATTCGACGGTGCAGAACTGGTATCCCGGCGACAAGGACGGCAAGGGCGGCATCTACAATTTCGTCACCAAGCGCGGCGACTGTCGCGGCGACCGTTCCAAGATCTCCTGGACGCAGGTCGAGACCGGCTCGGCCATCACCTGGAAATATCCGTCCTGCATCCTGCGCGGCGACGATTCGCGCGGCGAGTTCTATTCGATCGCCGTGTCGAACGGCCATCAGCAGGTCGACAGCGGCACCAAGATGATCCATCTCGGCAGGAACACGACGAGCCGCATCATCTCCAAGGGCATCGCGGCGGGCTTCTCGCAGAACACCTATCGCGGCCAGGTGTCGGCGCATCGCAAGGCGACCAATGCGCGCAACTTCACCAATTGCGACTCGCTGCTGATCGGCGACCGCTGCGGTGCCCACACCGTACCCTACATCGAGGCCAAGAACGCCACTGCGCAGTTCGAGCACGAGGCGACGACCTCGAAGATCTCCGAGGACCAGAAGTTCTACGTCATGCAGCGCGGCATCCCGGAAGAGGAGGCGATCGCGCTGATCGTCAACGGCTTCGTCAAGGACGTGATCCAGGAACTGCCGATGGAGTTCGCCGTCGAGGCGCAGAAGCTGATCGGCATCAGCCTGGAGGGGAGCGTGGGCTAGAGCGCGGCGAGGCTTGCCTCGCTGATGGGCTATCCCTTGATTGATCAAACGACATGGCGACAAAAGCGAAACGGGCGCTCTCGAAGAAGAGCATCGAATTTGAAATGGCAACTACCGGCGTGGCGATTGCCGCGCTGTTCATAGGTCCAATGTGGATGGACTACCTGCACAATAACTGGCCAGGCGAGTATGTCGGCGTGCAAGCTGCAATTGGGACAATCTGCACTGCGTTTTCGCTCATCATTCTGGGCCGGCTGCTCTGGATTTATCGGGACTAGACAACATGCTTGAGATCCGCAACCTCCACGCCCGCATCGCCTCGACCGGCACGGAGATCATCCGCGGCCTGAACCTGACGGTGAAAGCCGGCGAGGTCGCCGCCATCATGGGACCGAACGGCTCGGGCAAGTCGACGCTGTCCTATGTGCTGGCAGGACGCGATGATTATGAGGTGACCGAGGGCGACATCCTCTATGACGGCCAGTCGATCCTCGAGATGGATCCGTCCGAGCGGGCCGCCGCCGGCATCTTCCTGGCGTTCCAGTATCCGATGGAGATACCCGGCGTCGCGACGATGGAATTCCTCAAGGTGGCGCTGAACGCGCAGCGCAAGGCGCGCGGCGAGGAGCCGCTGAAGATCCCCGACTTCATCAAGCGGGTGAAGGACGCCGCCGGCTCGCTGGAAATGGACATGGCGATGCTGAAGCGGCCGCTGAATGTCGGCTTCTCCGGCGGCGAGAAGAAGCGCGCCGAGATCCTGCAGATGAAGCTGCTGCAGCCGAAGCTCTGCGTTCTGGACGAGACGGATTCGGGTCTCGACATCGACGCGCTGCGCATCGTCGCCGATGGCGTCAACGCCCTGCGCGGCCCGGATCGCGCCATGATCGTGATCACGCACTACCAGCGGCTGCTCGACCATATCGTGCCGGACACCGTGCATGTCCTTTACCGCGGACAGGTCATCAAGTCCGGCGACAAGACGCTGGCGCACGAACTGGAAGCCAATGGCTACGCCGGCATCATCGAAGAGGCGGCGTAGGAGGCGATGATGAACATGCATGCCCCTCCGCAGCGGACCGTGGCCGAGACGGCTCTTGTCGATGCCTTCGGGGTCCGGCTTTCGGACCTGCCGGGCGACGGCGCGGTGACGGTCAAGCGCGACGCGGCGATCGAGCAGGTCAAGGCCGGCCTGCCGACGCGCCATGTCGAGGCGTGGCACTACACCGACCTGCGCCGTCTGCTGACGCTCGTCCCACCGCACGACACCTCGTCCGTGACCAAGCCGATAAAGGCGCTGCTCGCGGAGACGGTGGTGCTGCCGGTGCTCAACGGCGTCGCCCACGGAAAGGCGCCGGTCGTGGAAGGGGTGACGCTCCAGCGGGTCTCCGAGACGCTTGCGGAAGGAAGTTGCGCGCGCGCACTCGGTGCCCGCGACGCCGACGACACGATCGGTGCGATCAACTCGGCCTTCGTCACGGACGGCTGGTTCGTCGATGTGGCGCCCGGCACCGCCGTCGCGGCGGCGTTCGAACTCCAGAACGTGCTCGGCGCCGGCCAGGCGCATGTCCGCTTCCCGGTCCGCGTCGGCGATGGCGCCTCGGTGACCATTGTCGAGCGCCAGAGCGGGGCGGCGGCGGCGTTCTCGACGTCGGTCGCCAATCTGCTGATCGGCAGGGATGCGACGGTGCGCTGGCTGATCGTCCAGGACCTGCCCGACACGACGGCGCTGCTCAGCCAGTTCAATGCCGAGATCGGCGAGGGCTCGTCGCTGTCGCTGTTCCTGATGAACGAGGGCGGGAAGCTGGTGCGTCAGGAGGTGCGGGTCGATGCGTCCGGGCAGCGATCGGATTTCCAGTTGCGCGGGGTCAATCTCCTGTCGGGTGACACCCACACCGACGTGACCATGGTGCTCGATCATTCGGCGCCGAACGCCGGGTCGCGCGAACTGATCCGCAACGTCGTCACCGGCAAGGCGCGCGGTGTCTTCCAGGGCCGCATCAACGTGCATCAGATCGCCCAGAAGACGGATGCGAAGATGGCGTGCAACACGTTGCTGCTGTCGGACGACGCGGAGTTTTCGGCGAAGCCGGAGCTGGAGATCTTCGCCGACGACGTGCAGTGCGGCCACGGCGCGACGGTGACCGAGATCAATGCCAACCACCTGTTCTACCTCAAGGCGCGCGGCGTAGACGACAAGTCGGCTCGCGGACTTCTGGTCAAGGCGTTCGTCGCGGAAGCCATCGAGCAGCTCGACGACGAGGCGATCGTCGAGGCGCTGGAGGCGCGGCTCGAGGATTGGTTCGCGACGCATGGCTAGGGAACGGCAGTCGGCAGTCGGCAATCGGCAATCGGACCACCCGACGGCCGACTGCCGACTGCCGACTGCCGGTTGATACAGATGGACCGGACCTCGATGACTGCCACCCCCTACGACGTAGAGGCGATCCGCCGCGATTTTCCGATCCTGTCGCGCCAGGTCTACGGCAAGCCGCTGGTCTATCTCGACAACGGCGCCTCAGCCCAGAAGCCGCGGGCTGTTCTCGACGCCATCGACCATGCCTATCGCAGCGACTACGCCAATGTGCATCGCGGTCTGCATTTTCTCTCCAACGCCGCCACCGACGCCTATGAGAAGGCGCGCGAGACGGTTCGCCGGTTTCTCAACGCGGCGAGCGTCGAGGAGATCGTTTTCACCTCCAACTCGACGGCGGCGATCAACACCGTCGCCTATGGCTGGGGCATGCCGAACATCGGCGCGGACGACGAGATCGTGCTCTCCATCATGGAGCACCATTCCAACATTGTGCCGTGGCATTTCATCCGCGAGCGGCAGGGTGCCAAGCTCGTCTGGGTGCCGGTCGACGATCTCGGCGAGCTGCATGTCGAGGAGTTCGAGAAGCGGCTGACCGACCGCACCAGGCTCGTCGCCATCACCCATATGTCGAATGCGCTCGGCACGATCACTCCGCTCAAGGAGATGATCCGCATCGCCCATGCGCGCGGGATTCCCGTCCTCGTCGACGGCAGTCAGTCGGCCGTCCACATGAATGTCGACGTGCGCGACCTCGACTGCGACTTCTTCGTCTTCACCGGCCACAAGGTCTACGGGCCGTCGGGCATCGGCGTGCTCTATGGCAAAAAGGAGCGGCTGGAGGCGATGCGGCCCTTCCAGGGCGGCGGCGAGATGATCTTCGACGTCACCGAGGACAACGTCACCTACAATGATCCGCCGCACCGCTTCGAGGCCGGCACGCCGCCGATCGTCCAGGCGATCGGGCTGGGCGCGGCACTCGACTACATGGACCACATCGGCCGCGACCGCATTGCCGCGCACGAGGCCGATCTCAAGGCCTATGCGCATGAGCGCCTGCGCTCGATCAACTCGCTGCGCATCTTCGGCGACGCGCCGAACAAGGGCGCCATCGTCTCCTTCGAGCTGCGGGGCATCCATGCCCACGACGTGTCGATGGTCATCGATCGGGCGGGCGTGGCGGTGCGTGCCGGCACCCATTGCGCGCAGCCGCTGTTGAAGCGCTTCGGCGTCACCTCCACATGCAGGGCGTCGTTCGGCATGTACAATACGCGCGCCGAGGTCGATACTCTGGTCGAGGCGCTGGAAAAGGCGCGAAAATTCTTCGGATGACGACGATGGAAGACAGTTCAGCCAATTCCGCCGCATCGGCCGAGCCGGTCTCCGAACCGGAGGCGCGGCCGGCCGAGCCAGTCTCCGCCATCCCGGCCGAGGAACTGGCACGCATCACCGACGACATCGTCTCGGCGCTGAAGACGGTCTACGATCCGGAAATACCCGCCGACATCTACGAGCTCGGTCTGGTGTACAAGATCGACATCGAGGACGACCGTTCGGTGAAGATCGACATGACGCTGACCGCGCCCGGCTGCCCGGTGGCCGGCGAGATGCCGGGCTGGGTGCAGGATGCGGTGAGCACCGTCGAGGGTGTATCGACCGTCGACGTCAACATGGTGTTCGATCCGCCGTGGACGCCGGACCGCATGTCGGAAGAGGCTCAGGTCGCGGTCGGATGGTATTGAGGCGGAGGGTGCGAGGCACCCGACCGGCTTGAATTTGACGACCTTTTCACCCACCTTGGGTCTGGATGATTTCCGCGGGCCTTGAACCTGCGCGAGATTGGAGAAGAAGCATGGGACGTTTTTCGGTCATCAGGCTGACGGACAAGGCTGCCGATCGCGTCCGCGAGATCGTCGCGGCGCGCGACGATGCGCTCGGCATCCGCCTCGGCATCAAGAAGGGTGGCTGCGCCGGCATGGAATATACGGTCGACCTGGTCACCGAGGCCAACTCCAAGGATGACCATGTCGAGCGCGACGGCGCCCATGTCTGGGTGGCGCCCGAGGCGGCGCTGTTCCTGCTCGGCACCGAGATGGATTTCGAGACGACGACGCTGCGCACCGGCTTCACCTTCCGCAATCCGAACCAGAGTTCGGCCTGCGGCTGCGGCGAATCCGTCGAATTGAAGCCGGCCGATCTGAAGGCGCTGGCGGAGGCACGAGCGCAGAACGCCGCCTGAAATCCCGCGTATTTTGCTGTTGCTTCGAGCTCTTCCTGATATCATCGGTCGCAGATGATATGTGGGGAGGCTGTAATGGACTCCAATGAAATCGAATTGACCCGGCGTCGCCTCGAAGATGAGGTTCGTACTAAGGTCGAGGGTTCTCTGTTCCGCTATTATCGTACCCTCGGAAGCGCAATCATCGCTGCTTTGGCCGCAGTCGGTTACTTTATCGGCTGGCCGGCTTTGATGTCGCAGATCGATCGTGAGGTAAAGGCGCAGATCTCGATACAAGTCACCGAGCCCGTGCGGAAAGCCAATGCGGCTGCAGAACAAGCCCGTGCGTCCGCCGCGGAAGCGGACAAGGTCGCCAATGTGATCCTTGTGAGGCTTGAGGAACGCCAGGCTGGCCTGCGTGACGCGATCGGGCAGGTCAACGCACGATACGACGAAGCGGCCGTCAATCTGGGCACCGCGAAGTCACGTTTGGCGGCGATCAACGATCAGGTCGTGGACCTCGAGGAAGCGATCCGCTATTTTCGAGACCTCGCCAAGCGCGATCCGGTCGGGCGACTTGAAATCGAGAGCCTCAAGGAATCGATTGCGAAAGTGGCGGCCAGCGCCGGCGAACTGGCCAAGGTCATCGGCTCCGGCGGCCCGGCTACCGACAATGCTGGCCTGATCAACACCACGCAGGAACAACTCAATCAAGTCGTTGAGGACCAGACGCAGTCGCTGGATGCAGTCGACAAGGCCACGACCAACGACCCCAGGGGGGCGTCAACCGTGTTCGTGCAGTTTGCCGGCGGCTCCCGCGAGGACATCAAGGCTGACCTGAGACCCTGAACTTCCTCCAGATTTGGGTAGAGTCCGTCGATCATGGAGACGGACGATGCGACCATCACGGTTCACGGAAGAACAGATCATCGGGATGCTGAAGGAACAGGAGGCCGGTGCGAAGACGGCGGATGTCTGCCGCAAGCACGGCATCTCGGCGGCGACCTTCTACAAGTTCAAGGCGAAGTTCGGCGGCATGGACGTGTCCGACGCCCGCCGCCTGAAGGCTCTTGAGGACGAGAACGCTCGGCTGAAGAAGCTCTTGGCCGAACAGATGCTGGACAACGCGATCCTGAAGGATGTCGCCGCAAAAAAATGGTGACGCCCGACGCGAAGCGGAAGGCGGTGGCTCGTGCCTGCGAGGTGCATGGGGTGAGCCAGCGTCGGGCGTGCCAGGCTCTGAGGATCGACCGTTCGACGGTGCGCTACACCAGCACCCGTCCGGACGATGCTCCGTTACGCGAGGCGATGAAGGCCGTGGCGGCGGAGCGCCGGCGGTTCGGCTATCGCAGGATCCACGTCATGCTGGACCGTCAGGGCATCGTGGTGAACCAGAAGAAGCTGCGGCGCCTCTACCGGGAAGAGAAGCTGCAGGTGCGCCGGCGCAGTGGCCGCAAGCGGGCCCTGGGCACGCGCAGGCCCATGCTCGTTCCTGATCGCGCCAACGCCCGCTGGAGCCTGGACTTCGTCTCCGACACCATCACCGACGGCCGTCGCTTCCGGGTTCTGGCCGTCGTCGACGACTATACGCGGGAATGCCTGGCGCTGATCGCCGACACATCGCTTTCGGGCCTGCGCGTCGTGCGCGAGCTGGACGCCATCATCCGATGGCGCGGTCGGCCGGACACCATCGTCTCCGACAACGGCACAGAGCTGACCTCGATGGCGGTCCTGCGATGGTGCCAGCAGACCGGAGTCGAATGGCACTACATCGCGCCGGGCAAGCCTACCCAGAACGCCTTCGTCGAGAGCTTCAACGGTCGCTTCAGGGACGAGTGCCTCAACGACACGCTGTTCTCGACGCTGACCGAGGCCCGCAGCGCCATCACCGCATGGAAGGAGGATTACAACAACAACAGACCACACTCGGCCCTCGGCAACGTGCCGCCGGTCGAGTTCGCAATGAAATCCACACTGGAAAAACAGGCCGCATGAGGCCAGCAATGAAACCCAGGACTCTCCCTCAAGCCGGAGGAGATTGGGGTCTCAGGTCAAGGCCGTTACGGCTCAGTTGAGGCAGCAGGGCTGGCGTGTTCCAGGCGAGGAGCGGATCGCTTCGGCGGCGGGCAAACGGGAAATCCGGTATTTCCACGAAGGTGACCGGCTGGCCGCGAACCTGTTGCGTGACAACTTGAACAGCACGCTCCAATCCGTCGGATTCAGTTCGCTGGAAATCCGGGAAGTCGGTGAGCCGACGTCCGTGGCGAAGAAACCGGCCAAGGGCATCCTTGAGATCTGGGTCCAGATTCCTGGCCGCTGATGAGCGGCGCCAGTCTGCGCCCGCATTGCGCGAACCTCAATCCACCCACATGCCCGTGCGCCTGTGCCAGTCGGCGATCGATTCCTCCGGATAGAGGTCGAACGCCTTGTCGCCGTCGCGGATGTCGGGATCAACCCATGACGCCTTGTATTTCAGCATGATGTGGGTCTGTTCGGGTGCCGGCGGCAGTTCGCTGTCGATGGCGCTGGCGAAGGGATGCACCAACTCAGGCCAGGTCGGGTCGTAGAGCCAGAGCGCCGAGCCGCAGGTCCTGCAGAAATTTCGCTCGCCCGACGAGACTTCGCAGCGCGGCCGCTCGCTGTCCTCGATCACCGCCCGGTAGACGCCGAGGCTGGCCTTGCCGGTGATCCTCAGCGTGTCGTTGACGGCGCCGAGATTGATGGCGAAGCCGCCGCCGCCCTGCTGCTTGCGGCAGATCGTGCAGTAGCACAACTGGTAGGGGACGGGGGTGTGGCTCGCCACCTCGAACTGAACCTCGCCACAGCGGCAGGAGCCTTTCAGCAACAGCGGCACATCGCACTCCTCTCGATGATCAGGCGGTCATGACACGCGCGCATGGCAATGGCATAACCGGCACATGGACAACGATGCAATCGTCGAAATGTTCGCCGGGCTCGGCCCCATCTCCATCCGCCGCATGTTCGGCGGCAAGGGCATCTACCACAACGGACTGATCATCGCCGTCGAACTGCGCGACGAGCTGATGCTCAAGGCTGACGCTGTCTGCAACCCGGAATTCGCGGAAGCCGGAGCGCGGCAATGGGTCTATGAGGGCAAGCGCGGCAGACCGGTCGCCATGCCCTATTGGACGGTCCCCGACCGTGCCGTCGACGACCCCGACGAGTTCGCGGTCTGGGCGCGCAAGTCCTACGAAGCCGCCATCAGGACGCAGAAGGAGCCTTGACCGGCTCTACCGTCCGGCCAACGCCCGAGCGATGCGCGCGGCGAGGCGCGCATTGTTCTCGACCAGCGCGATATTGGTCTTCAGGCTTTCGCCGTCGGTCAGTTCGAGAATGGTCTTCAGCAGGAACGGCGTGACGGCCTTGCCGGACACGCCCGCCTTCGTCGCGGCGGCCTGCGCGGCGGCGATGGTGCCGGCCATCCGTTCCGCCGGGATTTCGTCGGCCTCGGGTACGGGGTTGGCGATCAGCATGCCGCTGTCGAGGCCGAGCGCCCGGCGCGTCCTGAAGAAGCCGGCGATCGCCGCCGCTTCGTCCAGCCGAAGCGGCGCCGGGTAGGGGGACCGCCGCGACCAGAAGGCCGGCATGACGTCCGAACCATAGGCGACCACCGGCACGCCGCGCGTCTCCAGCACCTCCAGCGTCTTCTCGATGTCGAGGATCGCCTTGGCGCCGGCCGAGACGACGATCACCGGGGTGCGCGCCAATTCGTCGAGGTCGGCCGATATGTCGAAGCTCAGCTCGGCGCCCTTGTGGACGCCGCCGATGCCGCCCGTGGCGAACACCTGAATTCCGGCCATGCGGGCCGCGATCATGGTGGCGGCGACGGTCGTGCCGCCGGTGCGCCGTTCGGCGACCGCAAAGCCGAGGTCGGCGCGCGACAGCTTCATGGCACCCTGCGACTTGGCCAGTGCCTCGCGCTCGGCCGGCGACAGGCCGATCTTGATGCGGCCGTCGACGACGGCGATCGTCGCCGGCGCGGCGCCTTCCTCGGCGATGATGCGCTCGACGTTCTCGGCCATGCGGCTGTTGTCGGGCCACGGCATGCCGTGGGTGATGATGGTGCTTTCCAGCGCCACGACGGGCGCTCCGGCGGCGAGCGCCTGGGCGACGGGTTCGAAGATGTCGATGAAGGCCATCGCGCTGTCAGGCGACATAAGGGGACTCCTTTTCCGGCGTTCCTTGCACCGGGCTGGGTTCGGGCACAAGCGCAAGCGCCGCCTCGAACTCCGCGGTCGAAAATTGCGGCGCCGGATCGGCGCTTTCGATGGCCAGCAGAGCGGCCGCCATGCCCTGGCGCACGGCCTGCGAAAGGGGGGTGCCGGAAAGCAGTGCCGCGGCCGTCGCGCCGGCCAGCGCGTCGCCGGCCCCGGTGACGTCCAGGATGCGGCGCGGCTTCGGCGGCGTGACGACGAAGGCGCCCGCTTCGTCGAAGGCAGCGACTCGACGCTCACCCTTCGAGATCACGCCGCTGCGCAGGCCGCGCTCACGCAGCGGGGCGACGAAGTCGATCGGATCGGCCGCGGCATCGAGCCCGGTCAGCGCGGCGGCCTCGCGCGTGTTGAGGAACAGGCAGGCGAGGCGGCCGAGCACCTGCGCCAGCCGAACCGCCTTGGCGGGAGAGATGGCGATCGCGAACACGGGGTTGCCGCCGGCCAGTCCCGGCACCCGGCCCAGCGCCTCCGCCGACAGGTTTGCGTCGACGAACAGCGCATCGGCCTGGCCTGCCGCTTGCCGGACCGAAGCGCGGCGCAGTTGCTTGCCGAAGGCCAGATCGTAGAGGCTCATATCGGCGAGCGCCGCGATGATGTCGCCGTGCCGGTCCAGCAGGGCGGTATAGCTCGGCGTGCGGCGGTCGAGGAAGGTGACGGAGAGGTCGCGGATGCCGGCCTGGGCGATCGCCCGCGCCACCGTGTCGCCGGTCGCGTCGCCGCCGCGCACCGACATCAGCCACGCGTCCGCGCCACGCCGCGTTGCCGTGCGCAGCGCGTTGAAGGTGCCGCCGCCGACATCCTCGCCCATCGTCCCCGGATTGGACGCGCCCGGCACGAAGTCGACGCTGACCTGGCCGCGCCGGTCGATATGGGCGCCGCCGATGCCGAGGATGATCTTTCTGGCCTGGCTTGTCATGGTTGACGGTTCGCGGGATTTCCGATGGGTCGGGCGAGCCAATAGCGCGATCCGGCGGCGGCGTTCAACCGTGTGGAGCCGCGAGACCTCGCCATCATGTGGGCCACCGCAGGCCGGCCGAGTGCTTGAAAGTCTTCTACTTTCGCAACATCATGCCGGTGGAATGTACATTTGAGGTGTTTACTCGACGAGTGGTCGTATACCGACATTTGCGTCCCGTTGATGCAGGGAGATCGGGCAGATGTCGGAATCGAAGGACCACTGGCAAGTGTATGATTCCAGTGGAACTTCGAAACTGACATTCGCCGCTTCCGCCTGACGTCGAACCGGGATGCGAATTTCAAGCTCGTCCACTGGTCTCGCGGAACCGGATCCGGCCTGGAGGAGATGATGCGCTTTTACGTCGGCAAGACGACCGCGATCATGAGGAGAGTGTCGGACGCGGTGAAGAAGCAGGTTCTCTGGGGAGACTGGCTCGAAGTCGAGCATGAAGATCGTGATCCGCGGCTATACTTCGTCAAGTGGCGAAAATGGGATGCGAGAACGTCGCGGCCGGTCGAGGAGGAATACACCATTGCCAAGAGCGACTGCATGAGCGCTCCGCTGCTGGAAATGGTGTTCATCGATGTCGGGCAGGGCGATGGCTGCGTGCTTTCGGTTCCGGACGGACAAGCCTCGAAGATCATCGTCGTCGACGCCGGCGAGGCGCACAACATGCACGGCTACCTCAAATGGCGCCGCTACAATGTCGACAAGGTTCCGCGGCTGCACGCGGCGATCATCACCCACCCGGACGCCGACCACTATCGCGGCTTCCAGAACATTTTCGACGACAGCCGGTTCGAGTTCGATCACGTCTATCACAACGGTCTGGTCGAGAGGGCCGGACCCGATGCCAAGGACAACATCGGACGGCGCGAGCAGGGTTTTTGCGTCGAGGTCTGCGAGACCCAGCAGCAGGCCCATGACCTGCTGTCGGATGCGGCGGCCCGCGGAAGCATGCTCTACCCGAACCTGCTTTGGACGGCGCTGTCGCAGCCGGCGCGCTTCGGAGAGGTGCGGATGATGGGCGTCGACCATGACGCCGCGGCCTCGGCGGTGTTGCCGGGGTTCGACGGCGCTGCGCCGGGCTCGGCGCGGATCGAAGTGCTGGGGCCGGTCGTCGAACGAGACGGAGGCGTGGCGCGGCTGCGGCAGTTCGGCGAGCGACCGGGCGACGGCGGCTTCAACAAGGGCAAGACCAAGAACGGCCACTCGATCCTGTTGAGGCTGACCTACGGCAACCTGAAGGTGATCTTCGGCGGTGACCTCAACCGTCCTTCGGAAGATTTCCTGCTGCGCCACTACGGCGGCATCGACGATGTCTCGCCCTTGCCGGAGGCCATCGCAGAGGCCCGCAAGCGCTTCGGCGCCGACATCCTGAAATGCTGCCATCATGGATCGGCGGACGTCACCGACGAGTTCCTCGAGGCGGTGTCGCCGTTCGGCTTCGTCGTCTCGTCCGGCGACGAGGAGAGCCACGTCCATCCGCGCCCCGAGATCCTCGGCCTGCTGGGCAAGAAGGGTCGGTCCGATCGCCCGATGATCCTCTGCACCGAAATCCTCCGATCGACGCCGGAAAGCCGCCGTTACTCTCCCGACGAACGCAAGAAGCTGGCGGCGCTCGAGGCGGCGGTCGCCGCTGCCGAGGCAAAGGATCGCAAGGCGGCCCAGAAAGCGGTGCGCGACTTCCACGACCGGCGCTACCGGAGGCTGGTGAACGTCTATGGCGCGATCAACATCCGCACCGACGGGCAAAGGCTGGTCGTGGCCTTTCTGAAGGAGATCGGCACGCCGACCAGCCGCTGGCAGACCTACGAATACCATTTCGACGGCAACGACTGGGTCGGAGGCACCGAGAAGGGGGCCGGCAAGCGGAAGGAGCAGACTCACTGAGGCTGCGACGCGCGGCCCGGCCGGCGGGCATCACAGCGGGATGTTGTCGTGCTTCTTCCAGGGGTTCTGCAAATCCTTGTTGCGCAGCATCCGCAGCGCCCGGGCGACGCGGCGGCGGGTCGAGTGCGGCATGATCACCTCGTCGACATAGCCGCGCTCGGCCGCCACGAAGGGCGACAGGAAGCGGTCTTCGTAGCGCTTGGTGTGCGCGGCGATCTTCTCCGCGTCGCCGATGTCCTTGCGGTAGATGATCTCGACCGCACCCTTAGCGCCCATCACCGCGATCTGGGCGGTCGGCCAGGCGTAGTTCATGTCGCCGCGAAGGTGCTTCGACGCCATGACGTCGTAGGCGCCGCCGAACGCCTTGCGGGTGATGACGGTAACCTTGGGAACCGTCGCCTCGGCATAGGCGAAGAGCAGCTTCGCGCCGTGCTTGATCAGCCCGCCATATTCCTGCGCGGTGCCGGGCAGGAAGCCGGGCACGTCGACGAAGGTGACCAGCGGGATGTTGAAGCAGTCGCAGAAGCGCACGAACCGGGCGGCCTTGCGACTGGCGTCGCTGTCGAGAACGCCGGCCAGCACCATGGGCTGATTGGCGACGAAGCCGACCGTGCGGCCCTCGATGCGCCCGAAGCCGGTGACGATGTTCTTGGCGAAGCTCGGCTGGATCTCGAAGAAGTCGCCCTCGTCGGCGGTCTTCAGGATCAATTCCCTGATGTCGTAGGGCTTGCTGGCGTTTTCCGGGATCAGCAGGTCGAGCGACAGGTCGTGGTCGGTGACCGGCTGGTAGCACTCGATTTCCGGGATCTCCGCCGTGTTCGACGCAGGCAGGAAGTCGATCAGCCGGCGCATCTGCAGCAGGGTCTCGACATCGTTGTCGTAGGCGCCGTCGGCGATCGACGATTTCGTCGTGTGGATCGACGCGCCGCCGAGCTGCTCGGCGGTCACCGTCTCGTTGGTCACCGTCTTCACCACGTCCGGGCCGGTGACGAACATGTAGGAGGTGTCGCGCACCATGAAGATGAAGTCGGTCATCGCCGGCGAATAGACGTCGCCGCCCGCACAGGGACCCATGATGACGGAAATCTGCGGGATCACGCCGGACGCCAGCACGTTGCGCTGGAAAATCTCGGCGTAGCCGCCGAGCGCCGCGACGCCCTCCTGGATGCGCGCCCCGCCGGCGTCGTACAGGCCGATGATCGGCGCGCGGTTGCGCAGCGCCATGTCCTGCACCTTCATCACCTTCTCGGCGTGGGCTTCCGACAGCGAGCCGCCGAAGACGGTGAAATCCTTGGCGAAAAGGTAGACGGGCCGGCCGTTGACGGTTCCCCAGCCGGTGACGACGCCGTCGCCGGCGTATTTGGTCTTCTCCATGCCGAAATCGGTGGAGCGGTGCTCGACGAACATATCGAACTCCTCGAACGACCCCTCGTCGAGGAAGATCTCGATGCGCTCGCGCGCCGTCAGCTTGCCGCGCCTGTGCTGGGCGGCGATCCGTTCCGGGCCGCCGCCCATCCTGGCGACGTCGCGGCGGCGTGCCAGTTCATCGAGAACGGTCTTCATGGGTCCCCCGTGGCCAGGATGGCAGAGCCGGCGAGACGGGTCGCCTTACCAGACGCCGGTGTTGGGCATCGACAGCCAGGGTTCCTGGGGCGGCAGCGGCGCGCCTTCCTGCAGCAGCTCGATCGAAATGTTGTCGGGCGAGCGGACGAAGGCCATGTTGCCGTCGCGCGGCGGGCGATTGATCGTCACGCCCGCATCCATCAGGCGCTGGCAGGTCTCGTAGATATTGTCGACCTTGTAGGCGAGGTGACCGAAATTGCGCCCGCCGGTATAGGCTTCTGGATCCCAGTTGAAGGTCAGCTCCAGCTCCGGTGCCCTCGACGCGGCCGACGTGGTCTTGTCCCTGGGGGCCGCCAGGAAGATCAGCGTGAACCGGCCCTTCTCGCTTTCCGTGCGTCGCACCTCCTCGAGGCCGAGCTTGTTGCAGTAGAAGTCGAGCGAGGCGTCGACGTCGGTGACGCGGACCATGGTGTGCAGATAGCGCATGAGGCTGAACTCCCGAACTGGAGCGCTATCTAGGCCGGTTCGCGGTCGCGCGGCAACCCGCCGTGCTCATCGAGTGTTGCCGTCCTGCGATGGTCACGCCGCAACCCTGTTCAGAAGCCGAAAAATGCCGCTTCGGGCCTTGCACAGTGCCGAATCCGCGATGTTAATCTTCTTTTCAAGAATCAGTGTGCGTCAGGTCAGGAAGGGGTGGGTGCGAATGGGGGATCATGCCTCATCGGCCGGGCGGGGCCTGAGGTCCGACGGCCTGCCGAGCACCGAGAACGAGGTCGGCGATCTGGCCGAGGTGTCGGGCCAGATCAAATGGTTCGACGTTGCCAAGGGCTACGGCTTCATTCTGCCTGACGGCGGCGGATCGGATATCCTGCTGCACGTCACCTGCTTGCGCCGGGATGGGTTCCAGACGGCCCAGGAAGGGTCGCGCGTCGTTTGCCTGGTCAAGAATGGCGAACGCGGGCTGCAGGCCTTCCGCGTGCTCTCCATGGACACGTCGACAGCGGTGCACCCGGCGGAGCTGCCGGACCAGAGAACGCACGTCAACGTGGTGGCGGAGAGCGGCCTGGAACGTGCGCTGGTCAAGTGGTTCAACCGCACCAAGGGGTTCGGCTTCCTGACGCGCGGCGAGGGCACCGAGGACATCTTCATCCACATGGAGACGCTGCGGCGTTACGGTCTCACCGAACTGCGGCCGGGGCAGGTGGTGCTGGTGCGGTTCGGCCGCGGCGACAAAGGCCTTATGGCCGCCGAAATTCATCCCGACATAGGAACCCTTCCGGCCTCGCACTGATTGCGAGGCCTAGAGGAGACCTGATGTCGAAGCACATTTTCAAGGCTGCGTTTCTTGCCGCATTGCTGGCCGTGGGTGGTGTGACGGCGCTCATGCCGGTTGCGGCGGACGCGACCGGCAAGGCGATGATCCTGCCGGTCGATCCGACGCCGCTGATCGCCGAGACGGACCAGGGCGAAAGGCAGTTCACCATCGAGGTTGCCGACGATGTCGGGGAACGTTCGGCCGGGCTGATGTTCCGCGAGAGCATGCCGGACGATCGAGGCATGCTGTTCGTGTTCGATCAGCCCCAGCAGGTGGCCTTCTGGATGAAGAATACGCCGCTGCCGCTCGACATGATCTTCATCGGCCAGGATGGAGTCGTGCGGGCGATCAAGCAGGGCGAGCCGCTGTCGGAGGCGGTGGTGACGCCCGGCGAGCCGGTGCGTTTCGTGCTCGAGTTCAAGGCGGGTACGGCGGGCCGGGCCGGAATCAGGCCGGGGACAAGCCTGCGGCATCCGATCATCGATCAGGCGCCCGGAGCGGCGAATGACGGATGACGTGCCGGGAGGGGAGTGCTTGGACAGGTTCCACCACGAGGGATTCGATCTCGCCTATCTCGATCGCCAACCCGCCGCGGCCGGTCGCGGCGAGCCTGTGCTGCTGATCCACGGATTTGCGTCTTCCCTGCACGTCAATTGGGTTGCGCCAGGCTGGGTGAAGACCCTGACGGATGTCGGTTACCGGGTGATCGCGCTCGACAATCGCGGCCATGGCCGCAGTTCCGTGAGCTACGACCCGGCGGCCTACACGCCGGAGAGGATGGCCGGCGACGCCGCGGCGCTGCTCAGGCATCTCGGCATCGATCAGGCCCATGTGATGGGCTATTCGATGGGCGCGCGCATCTCCGCCTTCCTGGCGCTGGCGGAACCTCGCATGGTCGCCACGCTGGTCTTCGGCGGGCTGGGCATCGGCATGATCGACGGCGTCGGCGATTGGGACCCGATCGCCGCGGCATTGCTGGCGGACGATCCGGCCAGCATTTCGTCGCGACGCGCACGTTCCTTCCGCACCTTTGCCGATCAGACGCGCAGCGACCGGCGGGCGCTGGCGGCCTGCATCTCGACCTCGCGCACGCTTCTGTCCGCCGCCGACGTGGCCAGGATCGACCAGCCGACACTCATTGCAGTCGGCAGCAAGGATGACATCGGCGGGCGGCCCGAGCCGTTGGCCGAGCTGATGCCGCACGCCGAGGCCTTCACCATCGAGGGGCGCGACCACATGCTGGCCGTGGGCGACCGCAGCTTCAAGGCGCGCGCGCTGCGGTTCCTCGCCGCCCATCCGCTTTGAAGGGGAAGGCGAGGGAAATTTCCGCCGCGGCTTGAACGCTCCGCGCTTCGATCCATTTGATAACCGAGTGAGGAAAATTCAATTCAACCCGGCTGCGTTCGGGGGTATAGAGGCGCTCGACATTCAGGAGAACCGCAGATGGTTGCCAAGAGCGTTGCCAGGACAGCCGGGCTGCAGCCGGTGGATCCGATATGGCGTTCGGTTCGTGACGAGGCGATGAACGCGGTTACCCGCGATCCGCTGCTGTCGGCCTTCCTCTACTCGACGATCCTCAATCAGGATTCTCTGGAAGACGCTGTCGTCCACCGCCTTGCCGAACGGCTGGGGCACCAGGACGTCGGCGCCGATCTGATCCGCCAGACGTTCCGCTCGATGCTCCACGAGAATCCGGAGTGGAGCGTCGCGGTGCGCGCCGACATCCAGGCCTATTTCGATCGCGATCCGGCCTGCGACCGCTTCCTGATGCCGCTGCTCTATTTCAAGGGGTTCCACGCCATCCAGACGCACCGGCTTGCGCATTGGCTCTGGGCGCAGGGCCGGCGCGATTTCGCGCTCTATCTGCAGAGCCGCTCGTCCTCCGTGTTCCAGACCGACATTCATCCGGCGTCGCGCATCGGGCAGGGCATTTTCATCGACCATGCAACCGGCCTCGTCGTCGGCGAGACGGCGGTCATCGAGGACGATGTCTCGATCCTGCACGGCGTCACGCTTGGCGGCACGGGCAAGGCCGGCGGCGACCGCCATCCCAAGATCCGCTATGGCGTGCTGATCGGCGCAGGCGCAAAGATCCTCGGCAACATCGAGATCGGCCATTGCTCGAAGATCGCGGCCGGTTCCGTCGTCCTGTCGCCCGTTCCGAACAACAAGACGGTGGCCGGCGTACCCGCGCGCATCGTTGGCGAATCGGGCTGCGAGAGGCCTTCCAGCCAGATGGACCAGTTCCTGCCATCGCAGACCATGGATCATGTCGTGAGCTTCGACATCTGACGATCGCCCGTCACACATTCGGTGCGAAGACGGCGCCCGGGCGGCCTCGGGGCTTTGCTTATGCTGCCCGGCGTGTCAGAAGCGCCCTCCACCGACCGATCGATCAGCGGAGAATCCCGTGAAGCCCGACGAAATCAAGAAGCTCGAAGCGTTCTTCAAGCGGACGTTCAAGAACCCCGAGATGCAGGTCAAGGCACGGCCGCGCAAGGACGATTCGGCGGAAGTGTATGTCGGCGAGGATTTCCTCGGCCTGGTCTACAAGGACGAGGAAGAGGGCGACTACAATTTCTCGATGGCGATCCTCGACATCGATCTGAATTAGAAAGATCCCGCGAGATCGCGCAAATGCCTTGAGTGCGCGACAGCGGACCGGCGGCCGCACCGGCGCTTCGGCGATCCGATGAAGGCGGAAGTGATCCGCAACGATCGCGGCCGGTTCAGTGGCCGGTCTTCAGGAGTTCGGAAGCCTTGGCCACGACCGCCGCATCCAGCCGGCGCCATTCCGGCAGGAGATGGCTGGCAAAGCGGTAGGTCAGGCTGAGGTTGTCACCGATCTGGATGTCGCGCTCGCACGGAGCGAGAGACACCTCGGCGCTCTGTCCCGTCAGGCAGCGCGCGACGAAGGGATCCTTGCCGGGGCGCCGGGCCACGGCAAGCATCTCGCCGAGATAGCCGGACTTGGCGATGAAGTCGTAGAGGGTCAAGCCGGACGGTCCAGGCGTGCCGGGCTTGCTGATCAGCGCCTCGTAGATCGGCGCGAAGCGGCCGCTCATGTCGCGCGACATCATTCTTTGCTCGAAGCCGACGAAGATGATGCTGCGCGTGCCCTCGAGATTGTTGAATTCGGGGCTGGCGGCTTGCGAGTATCCATCCATCTGCGGCCAGCGCAGGTAGAGATCGAGCCTCTGGGCGATCCCGTCGCGTCGCGCGCGTTCGAAGCGGATCATGTTGGACGGCGCGACGATGACATTGTTGCCGATGACCACTTCGCGGGGCGTCGGATCGTCCGTATAGCCGGCGAGCGCGATCTCCGAGCCGAACCATTGGCCGGCGGCGAACAGAGCGAAGGACAGCAGCGCCAGCACCGACAGGCCGACGAAGACGCGGGTCATCAGCGCCGACCTGACCGGACCTTCGTTCGCCTCGGCTTGCCCCATCGTCATCGCCATCTTTGGCTTCCGTCCCTCGTCCTGTCGCCTGTCCAGTTCCGGCACAGCCGCGGCGGCATGGCTCTTGCTGCAGGAGTTTGGGCACAATCTGGGCCGACATGGTAAACGGAGGGTAAATTGGAGCCGGTTGAACTCGCCTTCGCGCTGATGTGCGGCATCACCCTGTCAGGTCTGGCAGGCACCTTGCTGGAACTGGTGACAGGCCGGCCGCTGTCCTTTTCGGAGCCTTATCTTTCGCCGCGCCGGCTGGTGCGGTCGTTTCTCGCAGCGGCGTGCGCCGGGCCGATGATGCTCGCCAACGACGCGCTGGCGGCGCGCCGCGCCGGCGACATTTCGATCGGCTACTTCGCCTTCTGTGCCGCAACGTCGCTCATCTGGGCGGTGGCGCTGGGCATCACGGTGATCGGGATTGCAGCGCGGCTGCTCGTCGCCTAATCCTGTGCGCCCCCGGCCCCCGGCGCGATGCGTCGCATGGGGCCATTCCAGGCAACACCCTTCCGGAGCCCGCCATGCCGGTCTACGCCCTCGACGACATCGCTCCCGAATTCGATGACCGTGCCAGCACCTTCATAGCGCCGGATGCGACGGTGATCGGCAATGTTTCAGTCGGCCGCGAGGTCGGCATCTGGTTCGGCGTGGTCATCCGGGGCGACAATGAGAGGATGCGGATCGGCGCGCGCACCAACATCCAGGAGCATGTCGTCATGCATTCCGACGAGGGGTTTCCGCTGACCATCGGCGAGGGCTGCACCATCGGACACAAGGCGATGCTGCACGGCTGCACGATCGGCGACGGCAGCCTCGTCGGCATGGGCGCGATCGTGCTCAACGGCGCCAGGATCGGCAGAAACTGTCTGGTCGGCGCCGGCGCCCTTGTCACCGAAGGAAAGGTCTTCGAGGACGGCTCGCTGATCGTCGGTGCGCCGGCCAAGGCGGTGCGCAGTCTCGACGAAGCCACGGTCGGCAAGCTGGCCTGGTCCGCCGACCACTATGTCGGCAATGCGCGGCGCTTCGCCGCGGGCCTGAAAGAGGTCGGCTGACCCAATTCGCAGCGACTAGTTCCCCAAAATGAGCGGAGCCGGCCCCGGGGACGGGGGGCCGGCTCCTAGACCCGGTCGTGGGGACGGGGAGGGTGGGGGTCGACCGGGTTTTCCCTCCGGACCGCCACGCGCCTTCAGCCGCGCATGGCGATCCCTTTGATATTGCGCCTCGGGCCGGCCATCAGGCCGTTCGGTGCCGGGCCGCGGCGCTCGCGCCGCGCAGTTATTCCACGCTGGCGACCGCGTCGGCGCGGCCGTCGTTGATCTTGACCCAGACGCCGGAGTTCAGCTCCGACTGGCGCTTGATGTAGGTGTAGTCGGTGTCGGACCAGGCGAGGATGCGACCCTCGAGATTGTCGAGGATGAAATCGCCCAGGCTTGTGCGCACGGTGAGCACGGCATGGCCGTCGCCGTTGCGCTGGCGCACCACCGTGATCAGCAGATCGCCGGCCGGAACACCCTTCGCCATCAGCAGCCGACGCTTCTCCAGCGCATAATCCTCGCAGTCTCCCTCGCCTTTCGGAAAGCTCCACTTTTCTTCGACGCCCCACATCTCCATGTCGGTGCGCGGCGCGACCGTGCTGTTGACGTGGTTGTTGACGCTGATCAGCGTCGCCCACAGCTTGCGGGTCAGTTCCGTCGGTGCACGCTTCGGCGTCTTCTGGCGGCATTCCTGTGTATATTGCTGGCAGAGTTCGTAGTGGCCGATCGGCTGCGTCGTCCGCGCGCCGGTCTTCATGGCATTCTGTCCTGCCCCTGCCGGCGCGGCCATCCCGATCGCACCCACGACCATGGCCAGAACCAGTGGCGTCCCCATCACTTTGTTCATTGTCTCGTCTCCCGTTCCAAGGAGACAATGACAGCTACGGATTTATTTGACGCGAAGCATGGAAGTATATATTGATATGACTTAAGGTCTAATTTGGATATATCAAGACTAAAAGTTGCGTCTTATTTGATTGTGATTTGTCTAAAATGGGTATGAGAACCAACAGTCGATCTTAACCATGACCAGGCCGTCCCCGGGCAACCCGCCCTCACGCAATTTCCAACAGTCCCGCAGGAGATGGAGCGGAGTTGCCGCGGCTTGACCCGGATCGTCGCGACGGGCGCGGATCCGCAGCAGCCCGCGACGGGCACGGGGCTGTAAACTCACGGCCAAGCCGGGAGAAACGGAAGAAGCGATCCTCGAACGCAAAAACCCGCGGCGCGGGCTGCGGGCTGTCTCGAAATGGATCGATGAGCTTACGGGCGACCCGTCAGGCGACGCGTCCGCCGAACTCGCTGTCCAACGTTTCCGGACGCTGCACGACCGCGAACTCGATGGCGACGCCGTCCTCGAAATGGCGCACGACCTGCCCGCGCATCGTGCCGAGCACGACCTGCACGCCCAGCGCCGGCTTGACGTCGATCTCGATCGCGGCGCCGGACAGCGACAGGTCGATGATGCGGCACGGATACTGCCGGCCGTCCATCAATTGCAGCTTGCTCGTCGGGTTGCGCGGCGCGATGCGGTCGTGTCGGCGATCCTCCGGGAGGTCGAGCTCGTGCTTGTTGGCAAGCCAGGTCAACTGGGCCGCGAGCTTGTCCTTCTTGCGCTCCGAGGCGACCACCGTCATCGCGAAGCCGTCCTGGAGGGTTCGGGTGACGATGCCCTCGACGCGGCCGATGTGGTCGATATAGGCGATAACCTTCTCGCCCAGCCTGCCGATTTCGTCGGTACGCAGGGCAACGTTGCCCGGCGACATGTCGATCACCTGACACGGATGCTCGGTCCGGTCCTCGAGCATGAACCGGCCATAGATCTTGACCCGAACGCGCTGGAAGTTGCGTCGCTCCGCCCTCTGCGGCGAATGGTCCGCTGCCGTCGCCCTGATCACTGTCCCAAGCTCCGCTTCAATCACCCCAGCTGAAATGCTGGACCTGGACGTGCGGAAAATAACGCCTCAGAGGTTAACAACAGGTAAGAGCGGGGCCTTTGTGATCACAGCCGGGCCCGGAATCCGGCGATTCTCGCACCGCGGTCAAGGGCGCCGGTCGGGCGAGAGGCGCTACTCCGATCGCCCTCCGGGCAGCACCACGAGATGCCTTATGCGCCGTGCTCCCTCGATTTCGCCATTCGAGGGGGTGATCGCGATGACTGTCGGCGACAGCGACGGCACGGTGACCGCCGGACGGTTCTTCAGAAAGAGCGGCTCCCGGTCCGGATCCACGACACGTACCGATTCGAGCGAGGCATCGGCCAGCGGATCGGCACCGAGCCAGTAGGGCTTGGTGCCAGGCGAGGCGATGCCCAGCGCGCGGCGGTTCTCGTCGCCTCCTTCCAGCGGCAGCAGCAACAGTTCCATCGATACGCGCCGCTCGCCGCGGCTGATTCCCTCAAACGAGGCGACGAGCACGGAGTTGTCGGCAAAGACGTTGCGTACCAGGCGCGCCATCATCCGGCGGTCCTTTTCACGCCACAGCGAGGAAAAGCCGAAGCCCTTGAGCTCCCGGCCGTAGGTGGCGCACAGGCGGGTACCGGCCAGCCGGAACACCGCTTCGCCGCGCAGATCGTTCTCGAGGATGAACGTATCTCCGAGCAGGGCCTTGATGTCGGCCGGCTCGACCTCGGTGCGACGCGGCGCCGGCCGCCCGTCCCGAAGTCGGTTCCAATATTGGAACAGCTTGATCGATCCATCCTGTTTCATGCGCTTCCGATCCGTTGGAGCGCTGCCTCCTGTGTCACGGATGGACAGGAAAGAGCGCTTCGCGTGTCTTCATGCGTCGGGGAGCAGGATGCGTGCCAGCGCTCCGGAAGGTTGTTCACCGGCCGGGGACGTTAAGGTTAATTTTGGGTATACGTTGCCGTGAAAATCGTCTCGTGACACTCTCCGGTCACTCCACGGCACGGTCGTTCGCAGCGTCCCGTGCCCCTTCAGTCAAATTCGCTTTGGGGAGAGCAGGGGGCTCGACCAGCCGTCCGGATTTCGCATCCGGACGGCTTTTTTCTTTTGTATTCGCAGCCATTTGCGATATCTGGCCGCGATGGTCGATCAATCAGGCGAAACGAGCGGCGGGCAGCATGCCGGGGCAGGGAGGCGGCGCGAGCCGGCCTTCAACATACCGGCGGTGGTCGTGCTGCTGATCGGGGTCTGCGCCGCGATCCATCTCGTCTCGGTCTACGTGCTCGACATTTACCAATACAGCGAGCTGATGCTGCGCGCGGCCTTCATTCCGGTGCGCTATTCCGGACGCTACGACCTCGACGTCTATGCATTCACCACACCGTTCACCTACGCCTTCCTGCATGGTGGATTCGCGCATCTTGCCATCAACATGGTGTGGCTCGCGGCCTTCGGATCGCCGCTGGCGAATCGCCTCGGCGTGCCGCGGTTCCTGGCATTCTGGGCGGTCACCGGTCTCGCGGCGGCCGGGCTCCACTGGGCGCTCCATCCGCTCGACCAAGCACCCCTGATCGGTGCTTCGGGCGCGATTTCCGGCATGATGGGCGCGGCGGCGCGCTTCGGTTTCCGGATCGATCGCCGCGGCGGCCGTGCGACTTTTGCCGGAGCGGTGCTGCCGATCCCGGTGATCGCACGCATGCGGGGCGTGCTGATCTTCCTGGCCGTCTGGTTCGTCGTCAACCTCGCCACCGGCCTGGTCGGCTACGTGCCCGGCCAGGCGTCCAACATCGCCTGGGAAGCCCATATCGGCGGGTTCGTCGCGGGCTTCTTCGGCATCCGGCTGTTCCTCCCCGGCCTGCCGGCGGCGACACGCCGATAGGCGCGTGGCCGAACGGACTTGAAATGCCGGCCTCTCGGCGTACCATTGTCGCAGCGGCACGCAGGATACCGCGTCGTCGCCCAAAGGCGGATGGGAGGTCGCGATGACGGTCAAGACAATTCTGCAACGCAAGGGTCACGACGTCCTGTCGATCAGGCCGAACGACAAGATCGTCGATGCCGTCGCCATGCTCGCCGAGCACCGGATCGGTGCGCTCGTGGTCACCAACGGCGACCGCAAGATCGTCGGCATCCTGTCCGAGCGCGACATCGTCCGGATCATCGCGCGGGCCGGCGCCGGGGCGCTGGACTATGTGGTCAGGGACGTGATGACCCCCAAGGTCAGCATCTGCAACGAGAACCATACGATCAACGAGGTCATGGAGATCATGACCAAGGGACGGTTCCGGCATCTGCCGGTGGAGAAGGACGGCCATCTCGACGGCATCATCTCGATCGGCGACGTCGTGAAGCGGCGCATCGAGGATGTGGAGCGCGAGGCCGACCAGATCCGCGCATATATCGCGACGGCCTGAACTGCCGGGCAGCGATCGGATTCCCGAAGGCGGTCGCGATCGGCGGATGCATCGGGCAAGGCCAGCCTTGCCTGCCGGAGCGGCTTGCTTTAGCGAAACGTCTCAGTTTCCCGGCACGGCACAGACGGTTTCCATGAGCATCATCGATACGCGCACTCCCGATCCCAAGCGCCTGATACCTGGCGCGACAGGCGACTGGGAGGTCATCATCGGGCTGGAGGTGCATGCCCAGGTGACGTCGGAAGCCAAGCTGTTCTCGGGCGCGTCGACCTCGTTCGGCGCGGCGCCCAACGCCAATGTCAGCCTCGTCGACGCGGCGATGCCGGGCATGCTGCCGGTGATCAACGAGGAGTGCGTGCGCCAGGCGATCCGCACCGGGCTCGGCCTCAAGGCGCAGATCAACCACAAGTCCGTCTTCGACCGGAAGAACTACTTCTATCCCGACCTGCCGCAGGGCTACCAGATCTCGCAGTACAAGCAGCCGATCGTCGGCGAGGGCATCGTCAGCGTGTCCGTCGGACCGGATTCGAAGGGCGGCTTCGAGGAGATCGAGGTCGGCATCGAGCGGCTGCATCTCGAGCAGGACGCCGGCAAGTCGATCCACGACCAGCACCCGACCATGTCCTATGTCGACCTGAACCGTTCGGGCGTTGCCCTGATGGAGATCGTGTCGAAGCCGGACCTGCGCTCTTCCGACGAGGCCAAGGCCTACCTGACCAAGCTCAGAACCATCATGCGCTATCTGGGCACCTGCGACGGCAACATGGACGAAGGGTCGCTGCGCGCCGATGTCAACGTCTCGGTGCGCAAGCCCGGCGGCAGCTTCGGCACGCGCTGCGAGATCAAGAACGTCAACTCGATCCGCTTCATGGGGCAGGCGATCGAATATGAGGCGCGCCGCCAGATCGCCATTCTCGAAGATGGGGGGACGATCGACCAGGAGACCCGGCTGTTCGACCCGAACAAGGGCGAGACGCGCTCGATGCGCTCGAAGGAAGAGGCGCACGACTACCGCTACTTCCCCGATCCGGACCTGCTGCCGCTTGAATTCGACCAGGCCTATGTCGATGCGCTTGCCTCGGGCCTTCCCGAACTGCCGGACGACAAGCGGCAGCGGCTGGTCGCGTCGCTCGGCCTGTCGGCCTACGACGCGTCGATCCTGATCGCCGAAAAGGCCATCGCCGACTATTTCGAGCAGGTCGCCAGAGGGCGCGACGGCAAGCTGGCGGCCAACTGGGTCATCAACGACCTGCTCGGCGCGCTGAACAAGACCGGGTCGGACATCGCGGACTCGCCGGTCACTCCGGACCAGCTCGGTGCCATCATCGATCTGATCAAGGAAGGTACGATCTCGGGCAAGATCGCCAAGGACCTGTTCGAGATCGTGTGGAGCGAGGGCGGCGACCCGCGCGCGCTGGTCGAGGCGCGCGGCATGAAGCAGGTCACCGACACCGGCGCGATCGAGAAGACCGTCGACGAGATCATCGCGGCCAATCCCGACAAGGCCGAGCAGGCCAAGGCCAAGCCGACGCTCGCCGGCTGGTTCGTCGGCCAGGTGATGAAGGCGACGGGCGGCAAGGCCAACCCGCAGGCCGTCAACGACCTGGTCAAGGCCAAGCTCGGGATCGAGTAGCGGAAAATGTTCGTGCGGACGGCAGGCGAGCGTGATCTGGCGGGCATAAAAGCCCTGCTCGCCGAGACGTGGCACGCCACTTACGACGCACTCTACGGTGCGGAAGAAGTCGAGAAGATCACTGCGGCCTGGCATTCGCCCGATGCCCTCAAGAGGCAGCTCACCGCGCCGAACTCGGAGTTCCTGGTCGCCGACGACGGCTCGGCGATCTGCGGTGTCGCCTATGGCGTGGTCGATGGAGACATCGTCACGCTGCGGCAGCTCTATGTGAAGCCTGCCTTGCAAGGCAGGGGCATCGGCGGCATGCTGCTCGACGAGATCGAGAGTGCCTTTCCGGAGGGCAGGCGCCTGCGTCTCGAAGTGGACGAGGCGAACGACAAGGCTATCGCCTTCTATCTCGCGCAGGGTTTTGCGAAGGTCGGCACGACACAGAATTGCGGCCAGGCGCAGTCGGGCATTCCCGCCGCGATCTACGAACGCGCCATTCGCTGGGCCTGATTCAGGCTGGCGGGACCGGGATGTTGTCGATCAGGCGGGTTTGCCCAAGCCACGCCGCGGCGAGCAGCCGACCCTCGCGCTTCGAGCTCCAGGGGGCCAGCACGTCGGCATCGCGTACCGCCACATAGTCCACGCTGCGGAAGCCGGCCGCGAGCAGGTCGGCGCGGGCGATGTCCAGAGCCTCGTCCGTATCGGCGCCCTGCGCCAGCCGGGTCGCGGTTTCGCGCAGGATCGCGTTGAGCTGCCGCGCCACGTCGATCTGATCGACGCTGAGATAGGCGTTGCGCGACGACAGCGCGAGGCCGAACGCGTCGCGCACGGTCGGGGCGCCGGTGATCTCGACCGGGATGTCGAGGTCGCCCGCGAGCCGGCGGATCACGCAGAGCTGCTGATAGTCCTTCTCGCCGAACACCGCGCAGTCCGGCAAAGCCTGCAGGAGCAGCTTGGTAACCACGGTGGCGACCCCCTCGAAGAAGGCCGGACGAAAGTCGGTCTCCAGACCGAGCGCCGGGCCTGCGACCTTGACCCTGGTGGCAAAGTCGTCCGGATACATCTCGCCGACGCTTGGCGCGAAGGCCAGATGGGCGCCGGATGCCCCCGCGAGGTCGAGGTCGCGTGCGAGCTGGCGCGGATATTTGTCGAGGTCCTCGGTCGGCGCGAACTGGGTCGGGTTGACGAAGATCGTGACGATGCAGCGATCCGCCTTTCGCAGCGCGTGTCGGATCAGCGAGAGGTGGCCTTCATGGAGGGCTCCCATCGTCGGGACGAGGCCGACGCGAAGCCCCTCGCGGCGCCACGAAGCGATGGTGGCTCGCAGCGCGGTGACCGTCGTTGCGACCGGGAGGGTCATCCACCGCCTCCGCGCTGCGGCGGAAATACATGCTCGGGACCCGGAAAGCGCCGATCGCGGACGTCGGAAGCGTATGAGGCGACCGCCGCGGTCACCTGCTCGCGCAGGCCGCCATATTCGCGGACGAATTTCGGCACGTGGCCCACGGTCAGGCCGAGCATGTCGTCGATGACGAGGATCTGTCCATCGCAGGCGGCGGACGCGCCGATGCCGATGGTCGGAATGGCGAGAGCCTTGGTCAGCGATGCGGCCACCGGTTCCACCGTGCCCTCGATGACCACCGCGAAGGCTCCGGCTGCCTCGACCGCCTCGGCATCGCGCCGAAGCGCGTCGATCGCAGCCTGCGAGCGGCCCTTGATCTTGTAGCCGCCTTCCTTCTCCACCGATTGTGGCTGGAGGCCGATATGGGCCATGACCGGGATGCCGTCGGCGACGATCGCGGCGATCTGCGCGGCGACCGAAAGTCCGCCTTCGAGCTTCACCGCCTGGCAGCCTGTCGCGTCGCGGATGCGTCGGGCGGCCGCGCGCGCCGCCTCGATCGACCCCTCGTAGCTGCCCGCCGGCAGGTCGACCACCACGCAGGCACGCTCGGTGCCGCGCATCACGGCCTGGCCATGCAGGATCATCATGTCCAGCGTCGCACCCAAGGTGTTGGCATGCCCGTGCACCACCATCGCGACGCTGTCGCCGACGAGAATCAGGTCGACATGCGGGTCGATCAGCCGGGCGATGGGGTAGCTGTACGCGGTCAGCGACACGATCGGAACGCCGCCCTTGCGGGCGCGGATCGCGTCGGGCCGGATGCGGACGGGTGCAGCCGCCTTTGTGTTGCTCAGTTTCCCCTCCCTCGGAAGCCCGGGCAGGGTTGGCTTAGGAAGGACGGGCGGCTTTTGCAAGTGCGAAGATGCACGGGTTGCACCTGCGAAGGGCCGCGGGGTTCGGCCTTTCCGTCGAACCGGCCCGTCCGGCGTCCCGTTACGACGGCGAACGGGGCAAAAGCCTTGCCATACGCCCTTGGCAGCGTCATAAGCAGGCGATGCAACGGGCCGCCTGCTGGGACCTGGAATGAAGACCTTTCTCATACAGTTTTTCACCTGGTGGAACGGCCAGACGCTCGGAACCCGCCTGCATACCTGGCGCTTCGGCAAACCGGTCGGCGAGGACGAGTTCGGCAACAAATATTATGAGGGCGGCACCGATTCGGAAGGCCGCACGCGGCGCTGGGTGATCTACAACGGGGTCGCGGAAGCGTCCGCCATACCTCCGGGCTGGCACGGCTGGATGCACCACCGCGTCGACGTGCCGCCGTCGCGCGAGAGCTACACGCCGCGCGACTGGCAGAAGCCGCACGAGCCGAACCTGACCGGCTCGGCGGCCGCCTACCGGCCGAAGGGATCGCTGCTTTCCGGCACCCACCGCCCGCAGGTCACCGGCGACTACGACGCCTGGACGCCCGGCGGTTGAGGCTCGGACTATCCTCGGCTCGCCACATTCGCGGTTTAACCGCTTGTTGACGACGCGGGCCGATAGACTGAGCGGACCCGTGGTCCAACTCTCGCGGAACGATCCGACATGAGACCCACCATAGCGATTGCCATGCCGATGCTGGCACTGGCTGCCGGCTGCATCCTGGCAGGTCCCGCCGCCGCCGAGCGGCTGAGCAATCCGGTCGCCGAGTTCACCGGGGTGGACAAGATCACCGGCCGAATCATCACCTTCGACGTCTACGTCAACGAGACGGTGCAATTCGGTGCGCTGCAGGTGACGCCGCGCGTCTGCTATTCGCGCCCGAAGGAGGAGGAGCCGCAGACGGACTCCTTCGTGGAGGTCGACGAGATCACGCTGGATCGCAAGATCCGCCGGATCTTCACCGGCTGGATGTTCGCCGAAAGCCCCGGCCTGAATGCCGTGGAGCACGCCGTCTACGACGTCTGGCTGAAAAGCTGCAAGCAGACCTCCGACGTGCCGGCTCCCGAGGCGCCGAAGACCAACTGAGGCCGGCGTTCAGGGATTGAACCTGGCGTTCGCCTCCAGAGCCTGCGCCAGCATCGTCTCGTAGCGGGCGCGGGGCACGTCGACGGCGCCGAACCGCTTCAGGTGTTCGGTGGTGAACTGCGTATCGAGCAGCAGGAAGCCGCGTTCGCGCAGCCGCATCACCAGGAAGGCGAGACAGACTTTCGACGCGTCGGTGGCGCGCGAAAACATGCTTTCGCCGAAGAAGGCGCTGCCCAGCCGCACCCCGTAGAGGCCGCCGACCAGCTCTTCGCCGACCCAGGCCTCGACGGAATGAGCGTGTCCGATGCGGTTGAGCTCCAGATAGGCTTCACGGATGGCTTCGTTGATCCAGGTCGACTGGCGGCCCGGCCGCTCCTCGGCGCAGGCGTCGATCACCGCTGCGAAGTCATGGTCGACGCGGATGTCGAAAGGCGCCTGGCGGATCGTCTTGGCGAGGCTCCTCGGGATGTGGAAGCCGTCGAGAGGCAGGATGCCGCGCGTTTCGGGCCGGACCCAGAAAACCTCGGGGTCGCGGGCATTCTCGGCCATCGGAAAGACGCCCGAGGCATAGGCCTTGAGCAGCAGGTCCGTCGGGATTCGGTGTTGTCCGGGCGCGTAGGGGCGGGACATCGGCGCGCCCGTCAGTCGCTCGATGCCAGATAGTGTTCCAGCCAGTGGATGTCGTAGTCGCCATTGGCGATGTCGCTGTTGCCGACCAGATCGCGGAACAGCGGCAATGTCGTCTTGATGCCGTCGACGACGAATTCGTCCAGCGCGCGACGCAGGCGCATCATGCACTCGACGCGATTGCGGCCGTGCACGATCAGCTTGCCGATCAGGCTGTCGTAGTAGGGCGGAATCCGGTAGCCGGAATAGACCCCCGAATCGACACGGATGCCCAGGCCGCCCGGCGTGTGGAAATGCGTGATCGTGCCGGGCGAGGGGACGAAGGTGCGCGGATCCTCGGCGTTGATGCGGCACTCGATGGCATGGCCCTGGAACTTGATGTCGTCCTGCCGGACGGACAGTCCGCCGCCGGAGGCCACCCGGATCTGTTCGTGGACGAGATCGAGGCCGGTGATCGCCTCGGTGACCGGATGCTCGACCTGCAGGCGCGTGTTCATTTCGATGAAATAGAACTCGCCGTCCTCGTAGAGGAACTCGACGGTGCCGGCGCCCGAGTAGCCGAGCTCCGCCACGGCGTCGGAACAGATCTGGCCGATGCGCATCCGCTGCTCGATGTTGAGCGCCGGGGAGTTGGCCTCCTCCCAGACCTTCTGGTGCCGCCGCTGCAGCGAGCAGTCGCGCTCGCCGAGATGGATGCCCTTGCCGGCGCCGTCGCCGAACACCTGGATCTCGATGTGCCGCGGCTTCTCGAGATATTTTTCGATGTAGACCGAGGGATTGCCGAAGGCCGCGCCGGCCTCCGTCTGAGCGGTCTGCCAGGCCTCGATCAGGTCGTCCTCGGTGCGCGCCACCTTCATGCCGCGGCCGCCGCCGCCCGCCGTCGCCTTGACGATGACGGGATAGCCGATCGAGCCGGCGATGCGCTTGGCGTCGTCTTCGCTGGAAACCGCGCCGTCCGAACCGGGGACCACCGGGATGCCGAGACGCTTGGCCGTGCGCTTGGCCTCGATCTTGTCGCCCATGATGCGGATATGGTCGCCGGATGGGCCGATGAAGGTGATGTTGTGGGCCGCCAGGATGTCGGCGAAGCGGGCATTCTCCGACAGGAAGCCGTAGCCCGGATGGACGGCGTCGGCGCCGGTGATCTCGCAGGCCGCGACGATCTGGTGAATGTTGAGATAGCTGTCGCGCGACGGCGGCGGGCCGATGCAGACGCTTTCGTCGGCAAGGCGGACATGCATCGCGTCGGCATCGGCCGTCGAATGCACGACCACCGTCTTGATGCCGAGTTCCTTGGCGGCGCGAAGCACCCGCAGGGCGATCTCGCCGCGGTTCGCTATGAGGATTTTCTGGAACATCTGGGGCAGCGTTCCCGGTTACTCGATGACCAGCAGCGGCATTCCGTACTCGACCGGCTGCGCGTCCTCGATCAGGATCGCGGTGACCTTGCCGGCGCGCGGCGAGGGAATCTGGTTCATCGTCTTCATCGCTTCGATGATGAGCAGCGTCTGGCCCTCCCGGACGGTCTGGCCGAGCTCGACGAAGGGACGCGCATCGGGCGAGGGGGAGAGGTAGGCCGTGCCGACCATGGGCGAGGGGATGGCATTCTTGGACGAGGCGTCGGGGGCCGGAGCGGGGGCTGCGGCGGAGACGGCGGGCGCCGCCGCGGCGACCGGCGGCAATGCGGGCGCCGGCGCCGGAACGGCGTAGGCCTGCACGGCGACGGCCTGGCGGGCGACCCTGACCTTCAGGTCACCGATCTCGATCTCGATCTCCGAGAGATTCGTATCGTTGAGGATATCAGCGAGGTCGCGGATGAGCTGCTGGTCGACGTCCGTCTTCTTGTTGGACATTTGGGAGCGTGTTCCTTTTTCCTGCCCGATCGTCACAGACGCGCCGCGAGCGCGTGCAGCGCCAGCGTGTACGACATGGGACCGAAACCGCAGATCATGCCGAGCGTGACCGGCGCAATCATGGATTTGTGACGAAACGCCTCGCGGGCGTGAATGTTCGACAGATGCACCTCGACAACCGGCTTGGGCGCGATCGAGCGGATGGCATCGTGGAGGGCGACCGAGGTGTGCGTATAGGCGCCGGCATTGATCACCACAGCCGACGCCGCATCCGCCGCCTCGTGGATCCAGTCGACCAGATCGCCTTCGTGATTGGATTGACGGAAGTCGATGTCGATGCCGAGCGCCTCTCCGGACGCACGGCATCCGGCCTCTATATCGGCCAGGGTGGTCGTGCCGTAGATGCCCGGCTCGCGCTTGCCCAGCGCGTTCAGATTGGGACCGTTCAGGACGAAGACCGTCGTCAATTTCCAGACCTCAGCCGCACTTACGCTGACAGCGGCGCGCGGCGCCCTCTATAACGGGCATAATGCGCCCCGGAAAGAGCGCAAGAGGCTTCTTTCGCTGTCCACAAGGCGGGTGCCGACCCGCGTCAGCAGGCGTCGGCGGTACAGGCGGCCTCGGCCGCGGCGATCTTCTCGGCCAACACGTCCTTGCCGAGCGCACCGAAGACGACCTCGTTGCCGACGACGTAGGACGGCGTTCCGGTGATCGCCAGCTTGTTGGCCAGATCGTAGGTCTGGTTGAAGGTCTCGACGATCCGCGGATCCTTCATGGCCTCGCGCAGCGCAGCTTCGTCCGCGCCCAGCGAAACTGCGACCTTGATCGCGCTGGCCTCGCTGGCGCGGCTGCGCGATCCGAGCAACTGATTGTGGAAGTCGGCGTATTTTTCCGGCATAAGATATTGAAACGCCTGTGAAACGACGTGGGCCTTCTGCGAATCCGGTCCGAGGATCGGGAACTCCTTGAGAACGAAGCGCAGGTTCGGATTGGCCGCCGTCAGCGCCAGCATGTCGTCCTGCGCCCGTTTGCAGAAGCCGCAATTGTAGTCGTAGAACTCGACGATCGTGATCTTGCCGTCGGGATTGCCGACGATGCCGTCGTGCGGCGACTGGAAGATCTCCGCCCGGTTCTGCTCGATCACCTGCAGGCTGGCGATCCGCTGCTCCTCTTTCTGCTTGGCGTCCAGCGCCGCCTGCATCTCGGCCAGGATTTCCGGGTTGGCCACGAGATATTCGCGGACGATCTGCTCGACCTCGGCACGGTCCATCGATTTCTCGGCGATCTGGGGCGAATCATCGGCGACCGCGCTGGGCTTGCCGGCGATGAAACCGGTCGCCAGCATCGCAAAGGCCAGGGCGATGCTCGTCGTGCCGAGCAGGATTGCCTTCTTCATGGGCGCAGATCTCCGTATGCCGCAGCGGCTGGGGTCAGCCGTTCTTGCTGGGTGGCCTGAAATTGATGATGTCCTGGGCGCGCACCCAGCCGGGCGAGCCGGTCTTGAGGCGTTGCTGGGCGCGCGCGGCGAATATCTTGGCGTCCTTGTAGGCGCCGGAATAGAAGTGACCTTCCGCCGTCGCCAGATCGGCCTCCGCCACATCGCCGAGCATGCCGTAGGCCTGCGCCAGGAACCTGTAGCCCGTGGTGTTTTCCTTGTCCTTCTCCAGCGCGATGGACAGTTCGTCGACGGCCTGCCTCAGCGACTGCTCGGTTCCCACGGCCAGCAGCGCCTGGCCGAGGCCGACACGCAGCACGCCGGACTTGACCGGATCGAGCTTCACCGCGACGCGATAGGCCTCCGCCGCCTGGGCCGGCCGGTTCGCCTTCATCAGGATGTCGCCGCGCAACTCCTGGAAATAGGGATTTTTCGGAGCCGCCTTCACCAGTGCGTCGCTCTTTTTCACGGCGGACGCCAGGTTGCCGTAGAGATAGGTCTGCATGGTGTCGGCGTATTGGCCGGCGATGCTGCCTTGAAGCCGTTTCAGCAGCCGCGCGGCGGCTCCCTGGCCCTGGGTGAACACGGCGATCTTGGCCCGCATCATGTCGTGCCGCTGCTGCAGCGCTTCCGGATCGGCCTTGTCGTAATAGGGGCTGGAGACGGCGAGCTGCTGCAGATTGGCGATGCGGTCGCGCGGCATCGGGTGGCTTACCTGGTAGGGGTCGACCCGCGCGCCGGAGAGCGCGAGGGCGCTCTGGAAGCGCTCGAAGGTCTTGATCATGCCCTTCGCCGACTGCTTCGTCGCCTGCAGGTAGGTGATCGCCGAGCGGTCCGCCGCGGCTTCCTCGCCGCGCTGGTAGCTCAGCAGGCCGCGCCGGGCGACTTCCGTGCCGCCCATGACGATGCCGCCGCCCGCCTGCGCGAGTTCCCCGGACTTGGTGGCCGCACCGGCCGCGATGGCGCCGGCGCCGAGCAGCATGGACACGATCGCCATGGTCTGCGCCCGCGCCACCTGCTCGCGCAGGCGATCCTGATGGCCGCCGGCGATGTGGCCGGCCTCGTGGGCGATGACGCCGATGATCTCGTTGGGCGTCTCGGCCTGCATCAGCGCGCCGGTGTTGATGAACATCCGCCTGCCGACGACGAAGGCGTTGAAGCTGGAATCGTTGATCAGGACGATCTCGACGGGCGCCCTGGTCAGTCCCGCGGCCTTGAAGATCGGTCGGGCATAGTCGCGAACCAGTGCCTCGATTTCCGCGTCGCGCACGATCGGCATCCGCGACTGCGCATTTGCGGCCGCGACGGCCGTCACGATGAGCGAGGCTACCAGCGCACCGTTGACGAGGAGTCTCGCCAGCGACCTTCGAAGCGATGTTCCGCGGGTCGGTTCCATGATGGAGAGCACTAACCGAGAGCGGATTGTCTGGAAAGCAGGGGCGCCGAGATTCATGAAGTTGTGATCCCCATATATTTCGGGCATTTGTGCGGCATCGAGAGCATGGGATTGCGGCCGGCGCCTCCGGTTCGCGATGCGGCAGGGGCGGAATTGGCATGCTGCGAACGCACCGGATCAGGATCTCCGACATCTATGTCCCGACGGCGCGGCGCAAGACGCTGCACCCCGAGACCGTGCGCCACCTCGCCGAGGACATCCTCGAGAACGGCATGAAGATGCCGATCCAGGTGCGCCACGACGGCAAGCGCTACATCCTCGTCGAGGGACTGCACCGGATCGAAGCCCAGAAATGGCTCGGCGAGACGGAGGTCGACGCCTATGTGGTCCAGGCCCGCAAGCACTGACCGCCAGGCGTCGCGCCCGATCCAGAGCTGTCCGCTGGCCCTGGTCCTCAGGCCGGTGCGATGAAGGGCTGGCTGATCTCGCGGAACACCGGCATTCTCTCCAGCCTGGCCGCGTGGGCCGCCAGCGCCGGATAGGTCTGCATCGAGACGAGCCCGGGATGGGCTTCGTTGAGGTGGCGCAGCACGGTCGCGACGACGATGTCGGCATGCCCGAGGGTCTCCCCGAACCAGTGGGGCGTGGTGCGCGCGGCGCGATCGGCGTCGAGAAGCGCGAGAACGCCGCCGATCTGGGCCTTGCAGCGGTCGACCCACAACTGCGAAACCCGTTCGTGCAGCTTCGTCTCGTAGAACAGGCCGACCGCCTTGTCGGCCAGCCCGCAGGCAAGCGCCGCGACCCGCAGTGCACGGCGGCGTTCCGGCTCGCTCACCGGATACATGCGGCGTTCGGCGGGCACCAGGCTGTCGATATAGTCGATGATCGCGTGGCTGTCCGTCAACGCGTCGCCATCCTCGAGCACCAGCACCGGGACGCGCAGCAGCGGACTGTAGGGCCTGATCTTGCCGGCATCGCCGAAGGTCGACCAGGGCCGGTGTTCGAACGGCAGGCCGTAGAGCCTGAGCGCGATCGCGACACGCCTGACGAAGGGGGAATCGAACTGGCCGATGAGCAGCATGGGAAGCCTTCGTCCGACGCGGAAGCGGGTGGAGCATGCTGATCCCGGCGACGCATTGCAAGCCGCTCCGGTCATTCGGCGCGGACGATGCTGACAGTTCGGGATCGTCGGTCGGCCCTGCCGGAAATTCAGTCGACGAAAGGTCATTGCGATCTTCGCTCCGCTTCCTATCTCAGGAATGGGCGGTACTGCGAGGAGACCAGACGTGACACATCATCGAAGCGCACTCGACGACCTCCTGGACGATCCGCTGATCCAACTGGTGATGAAGAGCGACCGGGTCCGGCCGCAGGACGTCCGGCTGGTGATGGAGCAGGCGCGCGACCGCGCGCAGGACATGGCTATCCCGCCCGCCCACGTCATCGCCAACAGTTGCTGCGGCGGTCTCTGCGCCTGACGCAAGACGAAAGCCGCAGTCGAAGGGCGCCTACCGCGGAAGCGCGGCGGCGCCCTTTTCATATCCGGCTTCATATCCGGCGGCGCGATCGATCACGGCACTGTGACGCGGCGCCCGGGATTGCGCGGATCATCGTAAAAAATCGATTCAATATTTGTTGGTAATTTATCCTTCATAATTCGCTCGGGTGGCCCTTAGAGGGTTGTCCGGTCCCGACCTTTGTTTGTTTTCGCGTACAGGTCCCGATGCGGTCGATCCGAATCTCACTGCCGTTGCTCGCGTCCCTGTGGCTGGCCGGCTGCATGTCGAATGCGGGGATCGACTCGCTGCAGGTCGGCGCGACCTCGCCGGATGCGAGCAGTTCAGCCGGGCTGGCGCCGATCCCGCCCGCGGCGGTCGGCATGGCCGACGGCGCCGGAGACGATCGGAGCGCCTTCCAGTCCGCCACCGCCGACTATGCCGAGCCGGATATCCAGCCCGTCGCGCTGGTGACGCCCGACAGCGTCGCGGACCTGGCGGCTGCTCCGAGGGCGGTGGCGATGATTGCGCCCGCCAAGCCGTCCCCCCGGCTCGAACGCCGGGTCGCGCGCAGCTTCGAAGGCGCGGTTCAGAGACACCGCTTCCGCGACGCCAAGCCGATCAATTTCGGCGCGTCGTCGCCGCGCGACCTGCCGGTGCACGGCGTCGACGTCTCGCGCTGGCAGGGCGAGATCGACTGGGTGAAGCTGCGCAGCCAGGGCGCCAACTTCGTCTACATCAAGGCCACCGACGGCGGCGACCACCTCGATCCGATGTTCCGCAGGAACTGGCGCGAGGCCGACGCGGCCGGGCTGCGGCGCGGCGCCTATCACTTCTTCTACTGGTGCCGGACCGCCGGCGAGCAGGCCGACTGGTTCATCCGCAACGTGCCGCGCGTCGAGGGTGCCCTGCCGCCGGTCATCGACGTCGAATACAATGGCGAGTCCAAATGCAAGCGCCGCCTGTCGCCGACGAAGATCCGCGAGAAGATGCAGGTGTTCATGGACAGGCTGGAGGCGCATTACGGCCAGCGTCCGGTCATCTACACGGCGCCCGACTTCTACCGGGACAATCTGAAGGGCGCGTTCCTCGACTATCCGTTCTGGCTGCGCGCCGTCGCGCAGCATCCGTCGAAGGTCTATCCGGGGCGCAAATGGGTGTTCTGGCAGTATTCGGGTTCAGGCCTGTCGCACGGCGTCACCGGCAAGATCGACCTCAACGTCTTCAACGGCAGCGAAAAGGCCTGGCGCCGATGGGCGTCGGGGCAATCCTATGTGGCGCGGGCCGATTGACGCGCGACGCCGGCTCAAGGCGGCCGTCGTCCCGGCCGGCCGCCCAGTCGGAGGCGTGAGCGATGAAAGTCGCCGCGAGATCGGGAAAAATGGTGCGGATGAAGGGACTCGAACCCCCACGCCTTTCGGCACTGGAACCTAAATCCAGGGCGTCTACCAGTTCCGCCACATCCGCTCCGGCTGCCGAATCTCACGCGGCCCCGCTCCTGTCAACGCCGGGGTAATTTTCCGGTCGCCGCGGCTCGCGCGAAGAGTGTTGAAAAACCACCTGCTCTATGACAAAAGGCCTCACGAAAGTGACGGGATGTGACGGCCCGCGTCTGCGATCGTCCGGAGCAGCAAGCGCTGTTGGGCGTTTTGACAGTTTCGGGCGTGTTGGGAGCATCTCGGCCGCGGATCGGTGCCAGTCAGGCCGGCCCGCAGTATCTCCGAGCGCACCGAACGATCCGTCACCGAGCGGCTTCATGCACGCGCCGTGCAGGCGCCTGCCAAGACAACGAAGGTAAGACGATGCAGGTTACGGAGACACTCAACACCGGGCTCAAGCGCGAGATCACCGTGAAGGTGCCCGCGGGAGACATGGAAAGCCGGCTCGTGGCGCGGCTGAACAATGCCCGCGACAAGGTGCGCATCAACGGGTTCCGCCCGGGCAAGGTGCCGCTTCAGCATCTGCGCAAGATGTACGGCAAGTCGTTCATGGCCGAGGTCGTCAACGAGATCCTCAAGGACACGCCGCGCAACATCGTCTCCGAGCGCGGCGAGAAGGCTGCCATGCAGCCCGAGGTCACGATGACCGAGGACGAGAAGGAAGCCGAGAGCATCCTGTCCGGCGGCGCCGACTTCGAGTTCAAGCTCGCCTACGAGATCATCCCGGCCTTCGAGATCAAGGACGTTTCCGGCATTTCGGTCGACCGTCCCGTCTATGACGTTCCCGAAGACGAGATCGAGGAGCAGGTCAGACGCATTGCCGAGTCGACACGCTCCTTCCATGCCAAGGAGGGCAAGGCCGAGGACGGCGACCGCGTCACCATCGACTATGTCGGCAAGATGGACGGCGTCGCCTTCGACGGCGGCACCGGCGGCGATCAGCCGCTGGTGCTCGGCTCCAAGCAGTTCATCCCCGGCTTCGAGGATCAGCTCGTCGGCACCGCCGCCGGCGAGCAGAAGCAGATCACCGTCACGTTCCCGACCGAATACCAGGCGGCCAATCTGGCCGGCAAGGAAGCGACCTTCGACGTCACCGTGAAGTCGGTCGAGGGCCCGGATGCACTCGAGATCACCGACGAAACCGCCAAGGCGATGGGGCTGGAGTCGCTGGAGCGCCTGCGCGAGATCGTGCGCGGCCAGATCGAGAGCCAGTTCGGCTCGATGACCCGCCAGAAGGTGAAGCGTCAACTGCTCGACCAGCTCGATTCCGCATATTCGTTCGAGGCGCCGTCCAAGCTCGTCGACGCCGAGTTCAGCAACATCTGGGCGCAGGTCAACCGCGACCTCGAGCAGGCGGGACGCAGCTTCGCCGACGAGGAGACGACGGAGGAGGAAGCCCGCGCCGAGTATCTCAAGCTCGCCGAGCGCCGCGTGCGCCTCGGCCTCGTGCTCGCCGAGATCGGCGAGAAGGCCGGCGTGCAGGTTTCCGAAGAAGAACTGCAGCGCGCCCTGTTCGAATCGATCCGCCGCTTCCCCGCCGACCAGCAGCAGAACGTCTTCGATTTCTATCGCGGCAACCCCGAGGCCCTGACCTCGCTGCGCGCGCCGATCTTCGAGGAGAAGGTCGTCGACCATCTGCTCGGCCAGATTTCCGTGACCGACCGCAAGGTCAGCAAGGAAGAACTGATGGCCGAGGACGAGGACGGCGCGACCGACGCGAAGTCCGCCAAGAAGGCGAAGGCGGAGGCCGCGGCCTCCGAGGAGGCGGGTGACGCCGCCCCGAAGAAGAAGGCTCCGGCCAAGAAGAAGGCTGCCAAGGCCGACGACGCAGAGGCCTGATCGGCCTGGGAACTTCCGATCAGCGGGGCGGCCTTCGGGTCGCCCCGTTTGTTTTGGATCCGGACCGCCGACCGGTCAGGCCGCTCAATCGGAGGCGTCAGCGCAGCGACCCGCCGCGAGATCCTGAAAAATGGTGCGGGCGGGGGGAATCGAACCCCCACGGGCAAGCCCGAGAGATTTTAAGTCTCTTGCGTCTACCAGTTTCGCCACGCCCGCCGGCGCAGCCAGTCCTATCGAAGCCCGTGTCAAACGCAAGCACGGCCGTCGCGAGGGATCAATCCTCGTCGACGAACACCTCGTCGCGCTTCCTGCGCACGGACGGCAACAGCACGACCACCAGCACGGCGACGGCCAGGAGCAGAAGGCCGGCACTGATCGGCCGGGTGACGAAGGTCAGCGGATCGCCGCGCGACAGGATCATGGCGCGGCGCAGATTCTCCTCCAGCAGCGAGCCGAGCACGAAGCCGAGCAGCAGAGGCGCCGGTTCGCAGCGCAGCTTGAGCAGGAGATAGCCGAGCAGTCCGAAGAAGGCGACGACGTAGAGATCCCAGACATTCGCGTTCACCGAATAGACGCCGATCGAGCAGAAGGCCATGATGGTCGGGAACAGCACATAGTAGGGGACCTTGAGCAGTTTCACCCACAGGCCGATGAGCGGCAGGTTGAGGACGATCAGCAGCAGATTGCCGATCCACATCGAGGCGATCAGGCCCCAGAACAGATCGGGTCTCTCGGCGGCGACGTTCGGGCCCGGCACGATGCCCTGGATGATCATCGCCCCGATCATCAGCGCCATGACGGGATTGGCGGGGATGCCGAGCGTCAGCATCGGGATGAAGGAGGTCTGGGCGCCGGCATTGTTGGCGGATTCGGGACCGGCGACGCCGGCGAGCGCGCCCTTGCCGAATTCCTCCGGCCGGTCGGACAGCCGCTTCTCGATGGTGTAGGAGGCGAAGGCCGCCAGCACCGCGCCGTTGCCGGGCAGGATGCCGAGCGCCGAGCCCAGCGCCGTCCCGCGCAGGATCGGCGCGGCCATGCGGCGAAAATCCTCGCGCGTCGGCATCAGGCCGGTCACTTTCGCCATCAGCACCTCGCGGCCGCGCTCATCCTCCAGGTTGCGCAGGATTTCGGCGATGCCGAACAGGCCGACGGCGATGGCGACGAAGTTCAGTTGGTCGCCGAGCTGGTTCAGGCCGAAATTGAGCCGCGGCGCGCCCGAAATCACGTCCTGGCCGACAAGCCCGAGCAGCAGGCCGAGGATCACCATGGCGATCGCCTTGATGACTGAGCCGTGCGCCAGCGCCACCGACATGACCAGGCCGACCACCATCAGGGAACAGTATTCGGCCGACCCGAACTCCAGCGCGATGGCGGTCAGCGGCGGGGCGAACAGCGCGATCAGCACCGTGGCGATCGTGCCGGCGAAGAAGGAGCCGATCGCGGCGGTGGCCAGCGCCACGCCGGCGCGCCCCTGGCGCGCCATCTGGTAGCCGTCGATGGCGGTGACCGCCGAGGAGGATTCGCCCGGCATGTTGATCAGGATCGCGGTGGTCGAGCCGCCATACTGGGCACCGTAGTAGATGCCGGCGAGCATGATCAGCGACGAGACGGGGTCGCCGATCTGGAAGGTGATCGGCAGCAGCATGGCGATGGTCGCCGTGGCGCCGATGCCCGGCAGCACGCCGATCAGCGTGCCGAGCAGCACCCCGATCAGGCAGAAGACGATGTTGTAGAGCGTGGAGGCGGTGGCGAAGCCGAGCGCAAGGTTGGAGAAGAGGTCCATCTTCTTCTCCCGTCAGCGCAGCCAGGGACCGAAGCGTTCGAACGGCAGGCCCAGGCCGTAGCTGAAGACCGCCATGGAAAACAGCGCAAGGGCGGCCGAGAGCAGGATCGCCATCCACCAGCTCATCCGGTAGGAGGCGAAGGAGGCGATCAGCGCCGCGACGAACACCGCGCCGACAAAACCCAGGCCCCGCACCGTGAAGCCGAACACCAGCGGAGCGACGAGGATGAAGAGGACGCCGCGCCAGGCGATCCTGCCCACCGGCTCGCCGGCGATGCGGGTGGCCTGGAACAGGATGATGGCGCCCATCAGCACCAGCAGGCCCGACAGGACGAGCGGCAGGCCGCCGGGGCCGATCCTGAGCCAGGTGCCCAGATCGACCTCCAGCGACTGGTAGCCGAAGATCAGGCCGGCGAGGATGAAGAATGCGCCGCAGATGGCGTTGGTCCTGTCGATGCCCTCGAGATTCATCCGATTGTGCCCCGCTGCGAAAGGCCGCCAGCCGTCGATAGGTCCGGGAGACTGAAGGGGCGGCCGGAGCCGCCCCGCGTCGCCGTCAGTCGGCGTACTGGCCGGCAGCCTCGATGATCGGCTTCCAGCGCGCGATCTCGCTTTCCAGCTTGGTCTTGAGCGCGCCAGGCGTGGCGTCCGCATCCGACGACGGAACGGTCCCCAGCTCGGCGAACCGCGCGACCACGTTCGGATCCTTCAGCGCCACCTGCAGCGACTTCGACAGGCGTTCGGTGATTTCGGCCGGGGTGCCCTTGGGAGCGTACATGCCATGCCAGATGCCGACCTGCATGCCGGGCAGGCCGGCCTCGTCGGTGGTGGGCAAATCGGGCAGCACGGCGAGGCGCTGCGGCGAGGTCACCGCGTAGGCCTTGATGGTGCCGCCCTGGATCTGCTTCGTCGTGTTGGTCGTCTGGTCGCACATGATGTCGACCTGACCGCCGAGAAGGTCGGTCATGGCCGGGCCGGTACCCTTGTAGGGCACGGTGACCAGCGGCGTCTCGATGGCGCTCATGAACAGCATGCCGCAGAGATGCGACGCCGCGCCGATACCGGCATTGGCGACGGTGACGCTGTCCTTGTTGGCCTTGGCGTAGTCGACCAGCCCCTTGAGGTCCGTCGGCTCCAGGTCCTTGCGCGCCACGATGGTCATCGGCACTTCCGTCACCAGCCCGACATATTCGAAGGCGTTGAGCGTGTCGTAGGCGAGTTTGCGATAGAGCGTGGCGCTCGTCGCCATGCCGATGTGATGCAGCAGCAGCGTGTAGCCGTCAGGGTCGGCGCCCGCGACGCGGCCGGCGCCGAGCGTTCCGCCGGCTCCGCCGACATTTTCCACGACCAACTGCTGTCCGAGGTCCTTCGACATCGCCTCGGCGACCAGCCGCGTCACGGTATCGGTGGGGCCGCCGGCGGAAAAGGGAACCACCACGGTGATGGTCCGCTCCGGATAGGACTGCGCAGAGGCTGCGAAGGGCGCTACCGCGATCGCCGCGACGATAAGCGATTTCCAAAGGTTTTTCATAGGGTTCCTCCCGGTCGTCCGTTGTTTGCCGCGGTAGCCCGGCAGGCCCCCTCGGCATCATCCTCCGCCATCATTAGACAAGCGGATTCGGAGGAACACAACCGGCTGGAACGCCAAATGCGGCCGGCGCGTCTGCGTCTTTCGGATGAGACGAACCGATTGAAGCAGGTTGCGCGGCTCTGGCAAATCCGCTTCGGCCTTGGCAAAGTCGGCGCCAACAGGAGAACGACATCGCATGACCGCCATTCGATTCCCGAAGCCGAAATCATGGGCCGCGAATGCGACGGTGCTGGTCGACGTGGCGACCGGCCGAAAGCCTGCCGATCTGGTCATCCGCAACGGACGCTGGGTGAACGTGCATTCCGGCGAGATCATTCCGGGCACGGATATCGCCATCGTCGACGGCCGCTTCGCCTATTGCGGTCCCGATGCCGCCCACGCGATCGGCGCCGGGACGACGGTGGTCGACGCGGCGGACCGCTATCTCGTGCCCGGCCTGTGCGACGGCCACATGCATGTCGAGAGCGGCATGGTGACGGTCACCGAATTCTGCCGTGCCGTGATCCCGCACGGCACGACCTCGATGTTCGTCGATCCGCATGAGATCGCCAACGTGCTCGGCCTCGAAGGCGTGCGGCTGATGCACGACGAGGCGGTGGCGATGCCGATCGGCGTGCATGTCCAGATGCCGAGCTGCGTGCCGTCGGCCCCGGGCCTGGAGACGCCGGGCGCGACGCTCGGCGTGGCCGATGTCCAGGAAGCCATGACCTGGCCGAACATCATCGGCCTCGGCGAGGTCATGAACTTTCCGGGCGTCGTCGCCAACGACCCGACGATGGCGGGCGAGATCGCGGCGACGATCCTGGCCGGCAAGACCGTCGGCGGACACTACGCCTCGCCGGATCTGGGCCTGCCGTTCCACGGCTATGCGGCCGCAGGCCCCGAGGACGACCACGAGGGGACCCGGGCCGCGGATGCGATCGCTCGCGTCCGCCTGGGCATGAAGGCGATGCTGCGGCTCGGTTCCGCCTGGTACGACGTCGCCAGCCAGGTCAAGGCGGTGACCGAGCAGGGGATCGATCCGCGCAACTTCATCCTGTGCACCGACGACAGCCATTCCGGCACGCTGGTCGAGGACGGCCACATGGACCGGGTGGTGCGCCACGCCATCGCACAGGGACTGAAGCCGGTCACCGCGATCCAGATGGCGACCATCAACACGGCCGAGCATTTCAAGCTGGCGCGCGAGATCGGCTCGATCGCGCCGGGCCGCCTCGCCGACCTGCTGATCGTCTCCGATCTCGCTGCGCTGACGATCGACGAGGTCTATGCCCGCGGCATTCACATGGCGAGCGGTGGCAAGCTGCTCGTCGAGATACCGCCCTACGACTATCCCGAGATGGCGAAAAGCACCGTGAGGCTGGCCGGACCGGTGCAGCCGGCCGACTTCGATATTCAGGCTCCGAAGGGAGCCAACAAGGTGCGGGCGCGTGTCATCGGCGTCATCGAGAACCAGGCGCCGACACGAGCGCTGGAAGCCGATCTTGCGGTAGAAGACGGGCTGGTGGCGATGGATCGTGGCAACGACGTCTGCCAGATCGCGCTGGTCGAGCGCCATCGTGCGACGGGGCGCGTCGTCAACGCCTTCGTCTCCGGCTTCCGTTACCGCGAGGACTGCGCGATGGCCTCGACGGTCGCCCATGACAGCCATCACATGATCGTCGTCGGCACCAACAAGGACGACATGGCGAAGGCCGCCAACCGTCTGGCGGAGATCGGCGGCGGCGTGGTGCTCTATTCGAAGGGCAGGGAACTGGCCCTGATCGAGATGCCGATCGCCGGACTGATGTCGGACGAGCGCGCCGAGATCGTCGCGCGCAAGGCAGCCAAACTGGTCGCCGCGATGCGCGACCTCGGTTGCGATTTGAACAACGCCTACATGCAGCACTCGCTGCTGGCGCTGGTCGTCATCCCGGAACTGCGCATCTCCGACCTCGGCCTGGTCGACGTGCGGACCTTCGAGAAGGTCGACCTGTTCGTCTGAGGATCGATCGCGCGGATCAATCCCGCAGGATCAGCCGATCTCCCCGCATGTCGAAGCCGGACAGCGAGGAGATGAAGCCCATGCCGAGCAGGCTTTGTTCCAGCGCCCCGTCCGCCGCCACGAGCACGGTCTGGCTGCGCCGTTCGATGCCGCCGACGGAGATGTCGACGCCGCGCAGCGAAGCCGCGTTCGTGCGGCCGTTCGCCGTCGCCACCGGGATCGTGAAGGACAAGGCGCCGGTGTCGAAGCCGGCGCGTCGCGCATCTTCATAGGTAAGCACCGTGCTGGTCGCACCGGTATCGACCAGGAACCGCACCGGCGCGCCGTCGATGCTGCCGTCCACGTCGAAATGGCCGTGCGGGCGCCGCTCCAGCATCACCGTGACGCGGCCGTCGGCGTCGGTGACGCTCAGCGGGCTGCCGGGGATCAGTCCCGCCGTGACGCGGCTGGCGACATCCTGAAGCTCGTAGCGGTACTGATAGCCGGCCACCAGCACCAGGATGACGAGAAGCCAGCCGGCCATGGCGCGGACGGCGAAGCCGAAATTCCCCCGGACCGCCAGGATACCGCTGCCGATGACCAGCGCCAGGGCGCCGAGCGATAGCAGGCGCGCGAAATCGTCGCTCGCCAGCCCGCCCACGGTGCCGGACGCGTGGGTTGCGATCAGCACGGCGACGCCGATCCCGAGGATGGCCAGCGCGACTATGAGGATACGGCTCATCGCTCGCCGCCCTACTGGTCCTGCGCCCGTTCGCGGGCGATGCGGGTCCGGCGCGTTTCGCGGCGCGGCCGCCGCTCGACGGTTTCGAGACGCGCCGGCAGGGCGGCCATCACGGCGCGCCGCTGCGCCGGATCCATTGCGATCCACCCGGCGATTTCATCGCGCGTGCGTCCGCAGCCGAAGCAGTAGCCGGTCTTCATGTCGATGGAGCAGACGAGGATGCACGGCGATTCGATCACGGAAGTCCTGCCGGTGAGAACGACCCGACGGATGTGGGACAGGCCGCGCCGCATTGCAAGCCTGCGATTGCCCTGGTTGTCCGACCCGCATCGAGGCTGTAGAGCCACGGGCGGACAGCGGGACCGGCCATGCACACAGGACTTCCATTCGACGATATCAGGGCGCTCACCGCCCGGCTTCCCGGTGGCGACGATGAAACGGCAGAGCGTGTGAGCGCCGCGTTTGCAGCGCGCCGCCCGGCGACCGGAGATCTCGGCTCGCTCGAAAGGCTGGCGATCTGGGATGCCCGCTGGACCGGGCGCCTGTCCGCCGTGCGCAAGCCGCTGATCGCCATCTTCGCCGGAACCCACGGCGTCGGGCTCCGCGACTGGTCGAACGACCCGATCTCAGAGATCGGCCATGCCGTCGGGCTGTGGGCGAGCGGCGGCTCGCCGGTCAACGAATTGTGCGCACTTCACGATCTCGGCCTGCAGGCCTTCGACCTGGCGCTGGACCTTCCGACGCAGGACATCACCCAGGGTGATGCGCTCGACGAGCGCGGCTGCACCGCGACCATGGCGTTCGGGATGGAGGCCGTCGCAGGCGGAATCGACCTGCTCTGCCTGACCGATCCCGGTATCGGCAACGAGGTGTCGTCGGCAGCCCTGCTGGCCACTCTGCTCGGCGGCACCGGCATGGACTGGCTGCCGCGCGACGCCGATTCCGATGCGGAGGGGAGGTCGCGTCGCGCTGCACTCGTCGACGCCGCGCTGGCGCTGCATGGCGGCCGGCTCGGCGATCCGCTCGAGGCGCTGCGACGCGTCGGCGGGCGCGAGACGGCGGCCATCGCCGGAGCGATCCTGGCCGCGCGCATGGAGCGGGTGCCGGTGATCCTCGACGGAGCCGCGGCGCTCGCCGCGGCGGCCGTGCTTAGCAGGCTCGCGCCGTCGGCGCTCGATCATTGCGTGCTGGCACAGAAGCCGGTGTCGGTCCATTTGCGCGAGGCTGCGGACAGGCTTTCGCTGAAGCCTGTCATGGACGCGGAAATCGCGGCGGCGCCGGCCGTCGCGCTGGCGATGGCGGCGGTGCATCTCCGCTCCGCCGCCGCGCTGGCTCCGAGGACCGCGAGACCGGCTTAGCCCGCAGCGCGTTTCGCGGCGCCGGGACCGGCGTCGCTGCGCACCCGCCAGGCCGGGAAGCTGACGATCACTTCGGTACCCTCCCGCATCTTCGAGCGGATGTCGAAGGCGCCGCCATGCATGGCGACCAGGCCCTGTACGATCGGAAGGCCGAGCCCGGTGCCCTGCTCGGCGCTCTTGATGGCGATGGCGCCCTGGCCGAAGGCCGACAGCACGACGGGGATCTCGTCCTCCGGTATGCCCGGGCCGTTGTCGCGGATCGAAAGATACTGGCCGCCGCCGGCGGTCCACCCGACCCTGAGGCGGATCTCGCCGCCGACGGAGGTGAACTTGACCGCATTGGAGAGGAGGTTGAGGGCGATCTGGCGGGTCGCGCGTTCGTCGGCGAAGAGACGCGGCATGCCCTTCTCGTACTCCTCGATGATGCGGATATCCTTGCCGCGCGCCTTGAGCGCCATCAGATGCACGCAGTCCTCGGCCACCTCGGCCAGCGCCACGGGCTCTTCGTTGAGCTGGTATCGCCCGGCCTCGATACGCGACAGGTCGAGGATCTCGTTGATGAGCTGCAGCAGATGCTGGCCCGAGGCGTGGATGTCGCTGGCGTATTCGCGGTAGCTCGGATTGGTCATCGGGCCGAGCACCTCGTTGCCCATGACCTCCGAGAAGCCGAGAATGGCATTGAGCGGGGTGCGCAGTTCGTGGCTCATCGAGGCAAGGAACCGCGACTTGGCGAGGTTGGCTTCCTCGGCCCGGCGCCGCGCCTCTTCCGACATCGCCTTCGCCGTCTCCAGGTCGGCGATCAGCCCGTCCTTCTCCGTCCGGAAGGACAGCATCATCAGCGAGGACCAGTTCATCTGCCGGGAAATGTAGGTGAAGAAGGGGAGGCTCAGGACCAGAAGCCCCGTCATGACGATCTCGACGGGCCTCGAAAGATCCGCGCCGAGGAAAATAAAGGCGACGACCGGCAGGGTGAAGGTGGCGATCAACGCGCCGCGCAGCGATGCGGCGATCAGGGCCGTCGCGGCGATCGCCAGCAGCAGGAGCACCGCCTTGACGACCGCGAATTGGTCGATCTGGCACTGGTTGCACTCGAGCGCGGCGAGGAAGGTCCATCCGAGTCCCGAAATGAAGTGCCCGACCAGGAAGGAGCGCTTGGTGCGCTCGACATCGAGATCTGCCGCCTCGGTCGCGTCGGCGCGCTTGGCGACCAGCGCCAGCCAGGCGTAGCAGGCGACGGTGATCATCGCCCACAGGGCGATGATGCTGCTCATGCCGAGCACGATGCCGCCCATCGAGCCGATCAGCACCAGCAGAGGCACGGCGGTCGCGCCGGAGATCATCGTGCGCGCGTGCAGCTTGAGCAGCTCGCGATCGAAGTTGATGCTGCCGGGCTGCTGTGCCAGCCGGTCGCGCGTTCGCCGCACCGCTCGCGACACATCGCTGTTGCGATGCGGCTTTGAGCGGTCGACGATGATCTTGTCAGCCGTGGTGAAGTCCAAGGGGGGCATTGCGGCCCGATTTTTCTCGCTGAATCCGGTCTTTAAGGCTAGTTGCCAATGATTAACGGACTGTTTTCCATATGGTCGGCTTTCGACGTTACAATCCGCCGCGGCGCTCCGGGCCGAGGGGACGGCGCGGCCTGATCGCCGATGCGGGGCTGGCCGCCGGCATCCTCGCGATGCTGGCGGTGGTGGCGCTAGGCGTGGACCGGGCCGGCCGGACGACGATGTCCGGCGACGCCGTCGTCAACGACGGCGACACGATCACCGTCGCCGGGGAACGGATCCGCCTGCGCGGCATCGATGCGCCGGAGCGCAGCCAGAACTGCGCCGCCGGCGGGAGCCGGTATGCGTGCGGCCGCAGCGCGGAAGAGGCGCTTCGGGCGATGGTGGCGGATGCGAGCGTGACCTGCGTCGGCAGCAGCCGCGATCGCTACCGACGGTTGCTGGCGGTCTGCAGCGCCGGGGGGAGGGATCTGAACGCCGCGATGGTCGAAGCCGGCTGGGCCGTCGCCTATGGCGGCTATTCCCTGGAGGAAGCGGAGGCCCGGGAGGCGAAGCGCGGCCTCTGGGCCGGCGAGTTCGATCTGCCGCAAGCCTGGCGCCGCATGCATGGCGGTCTCGACGAGGCGGCGCATGAGGCGTTCGACGGTTTCATTGCGCGGGCCTTGCGCTATCTTGGGCTCGGCTGAAGAAGCGATGCCCATGGCGCTTCGCCGCCCGGAGGAACGATGAAGCTGTTTGACGGAGGCAAGGCGCCGAATCCGCGGCGCGTGCGGGTGTTTCTCGCCGAAAAGGGCATGGAGGTGCCGATCGTGCCGGTCGACATGGCGGCGATGGGCCACCGGTCGGAAGAAATCGCCGCGCGCAATCCGTTCCGCCGGCTGCCGGTGCTGGAGCTCGACGACGGAACGGTGATCGCCGAGTCGGTCGCGATCTGCCGCTACTTCGAGGAGCTGCATCCGGAGCCGGCGCTGTTCGGGCGCGACGCGTTCGGCCGCGCGACGGTCGAGATGTGGCAGCGCCGCCTGGAGCTTGGCTTGCTCTTTCAGGTCGCCGCCGCGTTCCGCCACACCCATCCGGCAATGAAGGACTGGGAGGTGCCGCAGATCGCCGAATGGGGCGAGGCCAACCGGCCGAAGGCGATCGAGTTTCTCGGCATCCTGGACGATCATCTGGCCGACACGGAGTTCGTGGCCGGAGACGCCATGTCGATCGCCGACATCACCGGAATGATCGCCATCGACTTCATGAAGCCGGCGCGCATCGCCCTCCCTGACGGCTGTCGCAACGTCCAGCGCTGGCATGCGATGCTGAAGGCGCGTCCCAGCGCCACGGCCTGAATGTCGCCCGAACTCGCGGCGCTCGCCGGCCGGATCCGTGCCTGCCGTATCTGCGTGGAGACACCGCGCGGCAGGCCGCTGCCGCATGAGCCGCGGCCGGTGGTCGTCCCGTCGCAGACGGCGAGGATCCTGATCGCCGGCCAGGCGCCCGGAACGAAGGTCCAGGCGAGCGGCGTTCCGTTCGACGACGCCTCGGGCGACCGGCTGCGCGATTGGCTGGGGGTTGGCCGCGCGCAATTCTACGACCCCGACAATTTCGCCATCGTGCCGATGGGCTTCTGCTTTCCCGGGCAGGACGGCAAGGGCGGCGACCTGCCGCCGCGGCGCGAATGCGCGCCGGCCTGGCGCGCGCCGCTGATCGAACTGATGCCGCAGGTCGATCTGGTGCTGGCGATCGGCCTTTACGCGCAGGCGTGGCACATGGGGGCCGGGCGCCAGCCGACGCTGACCGAAACCGTCGCCTCATGGCGGCGCAGCCTGGATACGCCCGACCGCGGGATCCTGCCGCTGCCGCATCCCTCGTGGCGCAATTCGGGCTGGCTGAAGCGCAATCCCTGGTTTGAAACCGAGCTGCTGCCGGTGCTGAGGCGCGAAACAGCCGTTCGCCTGAAGCGGATCTGACGCAAAGCCGTCCCTGCCGAACGGCGCCATGCGATATTTTCGTGCTTGTCGCCGGCCTGCAAGCTGATAGGTTTAGTAGAATAAAATTCTGCTGGAGCGCCCCATGGACCGTCTCGACCGAAAAATCCTCCGCCTCCTGCAGGAAGACGCGACGCTGGCAGTTGCCGATGTCGCCAAGAAGGTCGGACTTTCCACGACGCCCTGCTGGCGCCGCATCCAGAAGCTCGAGGAAGAGGGCGTGATCCGCCGCCGCGTGGCGATCCTCGACCCGACCAAGATCAATGCGCGTGTCACCGTCTTCGTGTCGATCCGCACCAACTCGCACAGCCACGAGTGGCTGCGGCGGTTTTCCGAGGTGATCCAGGAATTTCCTGAGGTCATCGAATTCTATCGGATGAGCGGCGACGTCGACTATCTGCTGCGTGTCGTGGTGCCGGACATCGCCGCCTACGATGCCTTCTACAAGCGGCTGATCGCCAAGATCGAGATCCGCGACGTGTCGTCGTCCTTCGCCATGGAGCAGATCAAGTACACGACGGAACTGCCGCTCGACTATTTGCTGCTCGAAAAGGAGTCCGGCGCCAGCGCGGCCTGACGGTCAACCGGACGACCTGGCGGCGATCCGCGCCAGGCGCGCCATCGTTTTCGGCCCATCCAGGTCCCTGACGGATTCGCGACCAATCCGTCGCGCCGTCCGGTCGGGCGACGCAGACAGGCGCTCGGCGAGCCGCAGCGCGGCCGCGTGGTGCAGTTCCGATCGCTTGCCCAGCGATCGAAGCGCCCAGCTCACCGCCTTCCAGACAAAATTCCGCGGATCGGCGGCATGTGCTTCGACCAGCGGCAGGAAGCCCAGCAGCGTCTCGTCGGGCTCCGACTTGCGATGGACCGCCGACCAGGCGATCATCGCGAACCCGGCGCGGCGGACGAATTCGCGTTCGTCGGCCGCGAACTCCGCGATCAGCTCGCGCCAGTGCGGCGTGTCGACGAACAGGTCGGATACGCCGTCGACGATGTCCCAGGAATCGAAATCCCCCGCCCAGGTCCGTGCGTCCTCGACAGAGAAACGCCGCGGATCGGCGGTAAGGGAGGCGATGAACTGCGCCTCGACGATGCCGCTGTCCCAGAGTTCAAAGGCGCGTTCATGGTTGCGCTTGATCCGGTGGGCGATCTCGCGCTGCACGCCGTGCGAAACGCCCACGGCGCGGTCGATGCGGATGCCGTAGCGCCGCATGCCCTGTCGCTTGTCCTCCGAGCCGAGCATGCGCAGATGCGCGACGATCTCGGCCGACGAGGAGGTCGGCGACAGCGCCGCCACAGGCTACTTCTCGAGGCGGGCGAGCAGCGAGGACGTGTCCCAGCGGCGGCCGCCCATCTGCTGCACGTCCTTGTAGAACTGATCGACCAGCGCGGTGACCGGCAGTTTTGCGCCGTTGCGGTCGGCCTCGGTCAGGCAGATGTCGAGATCCTTGCGCATCCAGTCGACGGCGAAGCCGAAATCGTACTTACCGGCGTTCATGGTCTTGTGGCGGTTCTCCATCTGCCAGGAGCCCGCCGCGCCCTTGGAGATCACCTCGATCACCTTTTCGATGTCGAGGCCGGCCCGCTTGCCGAAATGGATGCCCTCGGCCAGGCCCTGGACGAGACCGGCAATGCAGATCTGATTGATCATCTTGGTGAGCTGGCCCGCGCCCGCTTCGCCCATGTGACCGACCATGCGCGCGAAGGCCGAGATGACCGGCTTGGCCGTCTCGAACGTGGCGGCGTCGCCGCCGACCATCACCGTCAGGACCCCGTTCTCGGCGCCGGCCTGGCCGCCCGATACCGGCGCATCGAGGAAGCCGAAGCCGCGCCCGCCCGCCGTTTCCGCCAGTTCGCGCGCGACTTCGGCGGAGGCGGTCGTGTTGTCGATGAAGATCGAGCCGGGCTTCATCGCCTGGAAGGCACCGGACGCGCCGACGGTCACCTCGCGCAGATCGTCGTCGTTGCCGACGCAGGAGAAGACGAAGTCCTGACCTTCCGCGGCCTCCCGCGGCGTGCGGGCGACCCTGCCGCCATGTTCGGCCACCCATTTTTCAGCGCGCGCTGTCGTGCGGTTGTAGACGGTCAGGTCGTGGCCGCCCTTGTTCCTGAGATGCGCGGCCATCGGATAGCCCATCACGCCCAGACCGAGAAATGCCACCGATGCCATACCAGCCCCCAATCACAATGCGAGTACGCATAGATGTTCGGCGGAACGCGTCAAGCCGTGTCGGGCAGCCGGCGATGGCGGTGCTGCGCCGAGCCGACCGCCGGCATTGCGCGAAAACGCGGCTTACGCGCCACGTCGAAGGCAGCGATACTGCCGCGATCAGCGGCCATCGCGCTTGGCGATCGCTGAACGAGCGATCTTGGGAGGATTCCAATGCTTGCCGCCAATATTGCAGCGTATGAGAACCAGACCCACAACCAGCTCCAGGCCCAGGGACGGATCGTTCCCGGGGTTGAGGGAGCCCTGAACGTCTTCGATGTCAGGCCGGGCCACGCCACCCACTACGATCACGCCACCACAAGCAAGAAAAGGATAGTCCTGCACTACACAGCGGGCTATCTGGGGGGCGACATCTCGACGCTGACCACCCCGAACCTGAAGGTCAGCGTGTCGTTCGTCGTCGCCCGCAACGGTCGAATCTATCGGTTGTTTCCGTCGCAGAACTGGTCGTTTCATACCGGACCCGGCACTGTGGGCGGCAATACGACGATTTCCAGCTCATCGGTCGGTATCGAGATCAGCAATATCGGATATCTCGATCAGAGTGGAAACTGGATGTGGACATCCTATGGAGACCGCTACTGTCAGGTCGGGGAGCATCAATACTATCAGACCCTGGCCACCCCCTTCAGGGATAAGAGGCATTACGCCACCTTCACAGAGCCACAATACGTCGCGGTCAATCAGTTGCTCGACCGTCTTGCAGCAAAGCACGCCATCAACCGTGTGTTCATACCCGCGGCCAACCGGTTTTCGGTATTCCCGAGTTCGACGGTCGGGCAAGCCTATCGGGGTATCTGCAGCCATGTGAACTACAGACCGAGCGGGAAATGGGACATCGGCCCGGCATTCAACTGGGCCGCGATTGGCGGGTGAGGGGTCGGCAAGGCCGCCGCCTTGTCCAAACTCGCCTGGAATCACCGCCCTAACGCTTCAGATGGATCGTGATGCGCCGCTCGATCCATTCGATGCCGTGGCGCAGCAGTTCCACGACGGAGAGATAGATCAGCGCCGCCCAGATATAGGTCTGGAAGTCGAAGCTGCGCGAATAGGCGAGACGGGTCACACCCATCAGGTCGTAGACGGTGATGATCGCGACGATGGCCGAGCCCTTGATCATCAGGATGACCTCGTTGCCGAAGGGCCGCAGCGCCACGATCGCCGCCTGCGGCAGGATCACCGTCCAGAGCGTCTGAAGCCGGTGCAGGCCAAGCGAGGCCGAGCCTTCCCACTGGCCTCTCGGTACGCTCTCGATCGCGCCGCGGAAGATCTCCGCCTGATAGGCCGCCGTGTTGAGGGTGAAGGCAAGCACCGCGCAATACCAGGCCTCCCGGAAAAACATCCACAGGCCGACGGCTTCAAGCTGCGGCCGGAAGGATCCCAGGCCGTAATAGATCAGGAAGGTCTGAACGAGCAGCGGCGTGCCGCGGAAGAAATAGACATAGGCGTAGGCGAAGCCCGACAGGATCGGGTTGGACGACATGCGTGCATAGGTGAGCGGCGCGGCAAGCAGGGCGCCCAGCACGATCGAGATGACGACGAGCGTCAGGGTGACGCCCAGACCGGACATGTACGTCCCCGCATAGCGCTCGAACAGGGCGGGGTTCCAGGATATGGCGAGATAGAAGACGAGCGCGATCCCGATCGCGATCCAGGCGCCCATCAGCGAATAGCCGATGATACGCTGGCGCGGCCAGCCTCTGGCGGCGATCGGCGGACGTTCGGAGATCACCGCGCTCATCGCGCCATCTCCCGGCGGCCGACGGAACGGGCGATCGCGCCGATCCCCACGGATGAGACGATCGCCAGGACGAGATAGATCAGGCTGGCGACGCCGAAGAACATGAAGGCGTGCTTGGTGACGCGCGCTGCGACGCCGGCCTGGCGCAGGATGTCGGAAAGGCCGATCGCCGAGACCAGCGCGGTGTCCTTGAGCAGGATCAGCCAGAGATTGGACAGGCCGGGCAGGGCGATGCGGATCAGTTGTGGCAGGATCACCAGCCGCATCGTCCGGCCGCGCGACAGGCCGAGCGCGTGGCCGCCCTCGTACTGGCCCGGCGGAATGGCTCGGAAGGCGGAGAGGAAGACCTCGCTGGCATAGGACGAGAAGACCACGCCGAGCGCCACCATGCCCGAGACGAAGCTGTTCACCTCGATCGTTGCTTCGGGATTGAACAGGCGCAGCAGATTCTGCGCGCCGATCTGGACGCCGAAATAGACGAGAAAGAGCGTCAGAAGTTCAGGAAGACCGCGGAAGATCGTCGTGTAGACGTTGCCGGCGAGCCGCAGCGAAGCCTCGTTCGACTGCTTGGCCAGCGCGATGAAGAAACCCATCATGAGACCCAGCGGCAGCGTCGCCAACGCCAGGCACACCGTGACGAACACGCCATAGGCGATGTCGTCGAGCCAACCGTCCGAACCCCAACTCAGCAGCGTCCAGGCGCTCTGCATCGACTATGCTTCTCGGTCCCTATGCCACGAAGTTGGAGCGGCGACGGACAAACCCGTCGCCGCGATAGGGTCGCAGTCGCTCAGGAATCACCGCCATAGACGTCGAAAGTAAAGTACTTGTCGTTGATTTCCTTGTACTTTCCGTTGGCGCGGATCGCCTTGATGGCGGCATTGAACTTTTCGACGAGCGCGGTCTCGCCCTTGCGCACCGCGATGCCGGCGCCCGGCCCGTGGATCTCAACCACCGGCGTGATGGTGCCGACGACCTTGCAGCAGGCGCCATCCGGCGTCTTCAGCCATTCCTCGAGAACCGAAATGTCATCGGTGATGGCGTCGAGCCGGCCGTTGGCCAGATCGAGCTGCTCTTCCTGGCTGGTCGGATATCCCTTGAGGGTGGAGTCGGTATAGGTCTTCTCGGCATAGTTGAAATGCGTCGTCGACGTCGCCGCGCCGAGCGTCTTGCCGGCGAGGTCTTCCTTGGTCACGCCCTTGATGTCGGTGTCCTTCGGCGCGACGATCGCCGGCGGCGTATTGTAGTATTTGTTGGTGAAGTCGACCTTCTCGGCGCGCTCCGGCGTGATCGACATGGAGGCGATGATGGCGTCGAACTTGCCGGCCTGCAGCGCCGGGATGATGCCGTCCCAATCCTGCGTGACGAACTCGCACTTGGCCTTCATCTCTTCGCAGAGCGCGTTGGCGATGTCGATGTCGAAGCCTTCGAGCTTCCCGTCGGAGGTGAGGTTGTTGAAGGGCGGGTAGGCGCCCTCGGTGCCGATCTTCAACGACAGGTCCTGGGCGCTCGCCGCGCCCATGCCGACCGCAAGCGCCGCAGCCGAGATGGCCAATGCCAGACGCATCCTGATACGCATAGTGTTCCTCTCTGTTCTTGTCCGGGGCTCTTGATGCCGCCTCCGGTCGGGGTAAACGGCCCGACTGCGAGGATATTCCCATTGTTCCCGCCGAAAAAGCAATCGCAAAACTGCGCTGCTTAACCATGCGGCATCCGGCACGGCGAAGGCTGAAGGGTCAGGAAAGACCGCAATGGCGCTCGATGAAGTCCGCGATTGCGGCGATGTCGTCGATATCGAAGGCGGGCAGGCCGCCGGCGTCGGTGGGATGGTCGGCGGCCACCGCCACGATGGCTTCGGTCCGCGGTGCCAGCGGTTCGACCGACCGCGCGCCGAGCCTGCGCATCTCCAGCATGGGGTGGCTTTCCCGTTTGTAACCCTCGACGATGACGATGTCGCAGGGCGACAGGCGCGCCAGAACGTCGTGAAGGCTCGGCTCCGCCTCGTCGCGCAGTTCGTGCATCAGCGCCCAGCGATTGCCGGAGACGATGGCCACCTCGACCGCGCCGGCCTCGCGGTGGCGGAAGGAATCGGCGCCCGGCCGGTCGATGTCGAAGGCATGGTGGGCGTGCTTGATGGTCGAGACGCGCCGACCCCGGGCGGTGAGCTCCGCGACGACCCGTTCCACCATCGTGGTCTTGCCGGAGTTCTTCCAGCCGGTGATTCCGAACACCCGCCGGCTCATGGGAGCTGTCCTTCGATCATCCGGCGCGCCTCGGCGAGGTCATCTGAGCTGTTGATGTTGAAGAAGGGATCGATCTCCGCTGCTCCGACGCGAACCGGATCGAACGCGACCTCCCTGACCGGGTGCAGGGCGAGGAAGTCGTTGACGCGCCGCGACGGCTGATCGTCGAGAAAGGCGGCGAGATCGCCCGCCATCGCCACCGGCCACAGCGCCGCCACGGGATGGCGGCGCCCGGCGCTGGCCGCGACCGCGACGACATGGTCCGCATCGGCTCCTTCGGCGAGCCGAGCGACCAGAGTCGCCGGGATGAAGGGCGCGTCGCCCGGCACCGTCAGGACATGCCCGCAGCCCAGCGTCGCGGCCCAGTCGAGCGCTGCCAGCACACCGGCCAGCGGCCCGGCAAAGCCGCCGCGCGTGTCGGCGAGCACCGGCAGGCCGAAGGCGGCGAAGCGCTGCGGGTCGCCATTGGCATTGACCGCGAGGTGCGTGAGCTGGGTGCGCAGCCGCGCGACGATGTGGTCGAGCAGCGTGGCGTCGCCGAGCCGCAGCAGCGTCTTGTCGCCGCCGCCCATGCGCGACGAGCGCCCGCCGCACAGGATGACGCCGGCCGCAAGTGTCGACGGCCGGCTCACAGTCCGTCCGGTGCCATGGAGGGTGAGGTGCTGCGGGCTGCCGGCAGGTTGGGCGCGACGCGCCGCTCCCGCATCAGCATGTAAAGTCCGGAGCCGACGATGATGACCGCGCCGGCCAGCATGGGGAGGTCGGGAAGGTCGCCGAATACGGCATAGCCGAGAATCAGCGCCCACAGCAGGGATGTGTAGCGGAACGGGGCGATGAAGGAGATGTCGCCGGTGCGCATCGCCTTGATGATGTGGTGGTAGCCGATCACCAGCAGCACCGCGGCGGCGACCAGCACGGTCGTGTTCTGCGCATCCAGCGGCCGCCATCCGCCCATCGGCTCGATCAGGAAGATGCCGCAGAACGCCACCAGGACCGCCGTGACCGTCGAGACCAGCATTGCCGGAATGTGATGGGGCAGACGGCGCGTCGCAAGGTCGCGCACGACGCAGCAGGCGACCGAGGCGAGGGCGTAGAGCGAATAGACGCTGAAGCCGGCGAAACCGGGACGGATGATGATCACTACGCCGCAGAAGCCGACCGCGATCGAAAGCCAGCGCCGCCATCCGACGGGCTCGCCGAGGAACAATGCCGCGCCCATGGTGACGGCCAGCGGCAAGGCCTGGAGCACAGAGGAGACGTTGCCGATCGGCAGATGCGCAAGCGCGAGCAGGAAGGTCACCGTGGCGCACAGTTCGGCGGCCGACCGCAGGACGACCAGCGGATGCAGAGCCAGGAGCGGCCGCGCCAGATCGCCGCGGTGCCAGGCGATCGATGCGATCAGCAGGGAGGCGATCAGGCCGCGCATCACCATGACCTGACCCATGTTCATCTCGGTCGACAGCCATTTGGTCATGGTGTCGTTGACGGTGAACGCCGCCATCGCGATGGCCATGTAGGCGGAGCCGGCAAGGTTGGGCGACATGAATGGGCCGTGCGTCGGGCCGTGCGGCTGCGTCGGACATCCGACGCCGCGCATGCTCCGGCAAAAAAGGAATCGGATGGGGCGCACAATGCTTTAGGCATGCGTTGCCGGGACAGCAACCCGATTGCGATGGTCCAACCTCGCCGGCAGGCCCTTCCCGGACTATTTCGGCTTCAATATCTCGGTCCCGCTGCCGCTCTGGCCGGCGATCGTCCAGACGCCGCGCATGGTGCCGTCCTGCATGACCTGGTAGACGACGAGGCCGATGGCCTTGCCGAGGGAATAGCCGGCGGCGAAGGCGTTGCCGTGGCGCATGCAGATGCCGCGCGAAATCTCTCCGGCGGTGTTCCAGACGATGGTGCAGGTGCTGTCGCTCGCGGCCTTGATCTCGGCCGTCCCGGAATAGGGGGAGCCGTCGAAATTCGTTCCCTCGACGTCGTAGCGGCCGCCGATCGACTGCGCGTTGGCACCCGCCGACAGCAACAGCAGCCCCGTTGCCGCAGCACAAGCAAGGGTTCTCACGACCAGCCTCCCTCTTTCCCCAAGCGGCGAGTCTATCGCAGATTCAGGCTGAATTGCGATGTTTTCGGCCGGTCTTTTGACCAGGCGGATGCTAGCCGCCGGTGACGCTCATATGGCGGGCGACGGCCGGCCTTCTGCTGCGCCGGTCGATGACGAAGTCGTGTCCCTTCGGCTTGCGGCCGATGGCTTCGTCGATCGCGTCGGAGACCAGCAGGTCGTCCGGGGACGCGCGCAGCGGACCGCGCAGATCGGCGGCGTCGTCCTGCCCGAGACACATGTAGAGCGTGCCGGTGCAGGTCAGGCGGACGCGGTTGCAGCTTTCGCAGAAATTGTGGGTCATCGGCGTGATGAAGCCGAGCTTGCCGCCGGTCTCGGCGACATGGACGTAGCGGGCAGGGCCGCCGGTGCGGTACGGGATATCGGTCAGCGTGAACTGCCGCTCCAGGCTTGCCCGCAGGAGCGACAGAGGCAGGTACTGATCGGTGCGATCCGCCTCGATCTCGCCCATCGGCATGGTCTCGATGACGGTGAGGTCCATGCTGCGCCCATGCGCGAAGCGCAGCAGATCCGGGATTTCCCGCTCGTTGAAGTCCTTCAGCGCCACGGCGTTGAGCTTGATGGCGATGCCGGCCGCCTGCGCGGCGTCGATGCCCGCCATGACGCGGTCGAGATCGCCCCAGCGGGTGATCGCACGGAATTTCTCGCGGTCGAGCGTGTCGAGGGATACGTTGATCCGCCGGATGCCGCAATCGGCGAGTTCGCCTGCCAGACGGGCGAGCTGCGAGCCGTTGGTGGTCAGGGTCAGCTCATCCATGGCGCCGCTGTCGAGATGGCGCGACAGCCGGCGGATCAGATGCATGACGTTCTTGCGCACCAGCGGTTCGCCGCCGGTCAGGCGGATCTTGCGCACGCCCTTGTCGACGAAGACCGTGACGAGACGGTCGATCTCCTCGAGCGACAGCAGATCCTTCTTCGGCAGGAACGCCATATCCTCCGCCATGCAGTAGGTGCAGCGGAAGTCGCAGCGGTCGGTCACCGAGACGCGCAGATAGGTGATCGAGCGGCCGAAGGGGTCGATCATCGCCGGCTGGCTTGCGTGCGGGCTGGGCAACTGCGCATCCTCGTTTTGCTGCAATGTATTTCGTGGCTCGCCTCCGCGCAATCAAGCCGGCCGATCGCCGCAGCGAAATGAAAGCTGCTCGCGGGGGCTTCCGGTCGCGGGCCGCCGGGCCTAAGGACAGCGATCACAGCAAGCGTGGAGCCGTAACGTGTCGCCGTCCGAATTGCGGGTCTCGAAGGATCGCCGGTTGCTGACCGTCAGTTTCCCGGACCATGCGCCGATCGAACTTTCCGCCGAACTGCTGCGGGTGCTGTCGCCGTCCGCGGAGGTCCAGGGCCATTCGCCGGAGCAGCGGGTGACGGTTCCCGGCAAGCGCGACGTGACGATCCTCCGGATCGAACCGGTCGGCAACTACGCGGTACGCATCACCTTCAGCGATTTCCACGACACCGGAATCTTCACCTGGACCTATCTGCATACGCTCGGCCATGAGCGCGAAACGCGCTGGCAGGCCTATCTCGGCGAACTCGCCCAGAAAGGCCTGTCGCGCGGTTAGAGTTGGATCGCGCGGGCCGAACCACCTTTCGCCTATTTGTTCCAGGGGAAGACGAAGCGGCGGCGGTCCGGCTTTTCGCGCGGCGCGCGCTGCGTGCCGCCCTGCCGTCCGGTGCGCGGCTCCGGGGCATCGAAGGCGAGGGCCATCAGCGCCGGATCCGAAGTGTCCGCGAGCGGTCGCGGTCGTTCGGCCGGTTCGGAGGCCGGCGGCTTGGCGTCGGCCGCACCGGCGGCTTCGACCGGTTCCGCCAACGCGGCTTGCAAGCCTTCGAAGGTCAAGGCGGTGAGGACCGCCTCCATCATCGGCTCGGAGTCGGATGCGGGGAGATGATCGGACGGTTCCCCTCCGGACCGGCCGGCGGCCGCGTCGGTCGGCTCTGCCGCCGGCAAGGGTGCGGCGTCGCGGGCCGCTGCCACGGCAGATTCGGGCGTGCGCGGCTGGTCGCCGGCCGACAGGCCGAGGCTCCAGTCTCCCAGCCGCCGGCCCACCGGCGGCGGCGCGGGGCTGTCGGATCCCAGTGCGGGAACGGACACCGCCGGCTCGCTCGTATAGCTCGACAGGGCCGCTTCCAGCTCGCGCGACGCAAGCGCGGCGATCAAGGCCTCGGCGATCTCGTCTTGAGCGCTGGGCCGGCCGGCCGATGCCGGCTCCGCCATAGGCAGGTCCGGTGTCGTGGGGGCCGGCGCCCCCGAAGGCGCGGACTGGTGTTCGCCAGACGCGGTCCCATCCGCCGCCTGCGGCGATTCCGGCTCGGCCGGGGGCTCTTCCGCGGCAGGCTCGGGCCGGTTTGCATCGATTGCGGCGGACGCGCCGATCGTCACCGAAGGTTCCGGCTCCTCGGCATGTTCGATGAGCGGCTGTGTAAGGTCTTCCGTCGCCGCGGCGGATTCCGGCACCGCTGCCACTTCGTGTTCGTCCGCAAGGGCCGGACCGGCTCGGTCGGACGCCGCGGCGTGGCCGTCCGGCATCGATGCGCGATCCGCCGGGCCGGGCTCCTGCGGTGCGGTCGCTGCGCTGGCCGCTTGCTCCGAAACGATGCGCTCCAGCGCTGCGGCGAAAATCGGATCCAAGCCATCTTCCGAGAACCCGGCCTCGTGCCGTCCCGGCGATGCGACGGTGCCGACATCCACGCTGCGCGCGTCGCCATTCGCTGCCACCGGATCCACAGGGGCCGACTCCACCGCGTCGACCGTCGGGACCGGCTCGCCGGCCTCGACCACCGAGGCAAATGCCTCATCGATGGCGCTCTGCAGCCGTGTGTCGTAGTCGACGGTCGCTGCGCCGGCGACGACCTCGGGCTCCGCTGCGCGGTCGACCGTTTCCGTCACGCCCGCGTCCGGCGCGTCCGGCTCGGCGGACACGATCGCGGCGGCCGCCGCCAAAGCGGCGGAAACCGACGGCGCGGTGTCCAGCCTTCCGTCGGCGGACCCGGCGTCATCGATGCGCGGCGCCTCCGCCACCTCGGCCGGGAGAACCGCCGGTGCCACCGGCGCGGCAGGCGCGGCGGCCGGCACGGTCCGGCTGGCCGGACGCGGCACGCCGCTGATGCGCGTATAGCCCTGTCGGGTCAGGCGGGCCGTGCGGTAGGTGACCGGCCAGCGCTCGAGCGTGCCGGCGGCCTCCCTGTCCTCGATCATCGTGATGGCATCGCCGGGGCTCTCGAAGGGGACGCCGATCAGGTCGTTGGCGTGGAACTCCCACCATTTGAGGGCGATCAGCCGCTCGATCGTCGCATCGTCGAACCGTTTGCGGATGACCCGCGCCGGTACGCCGGCGACGACGGAATAGGGCTCGACATCGCGGTTGACGTAGGCGCCCGCGCCGATGACGGCGCCGTCGCCGATGGTGACGCCGCGCCGGATCATGGCGTTGGTGCCGATCCAGACGTCGTTGCCGATCACCACCTGGCCGTGGCCGGTCGAAACGTCGGTTTCGGGATTGCGCGGGCGTAGCCGCTTGGGCGCCGCTTCGACCTCCGGCGGGTACCAACTGTACATGGAGGGCATGTAGGAGACCATCGACGTCGACAGCCAGTCCATCGGATGCTCGCCCTCGCCGAGCACGACGTTCGGTCCGAGGCTGCAGTAGCGGCCGATGCTCTTCACATGCTTGACGATGCCGGAGCGCAGATAGGTATAGGCACCGATCGACACCGACTTGTAGATCAGCATCGGAGCGCTGTTCAACTGAGCCGGAACCTCGAAACTGATGTCGATATGTTTTGCGCGGATATCGAGGTGCCGGGTGACGCGAAGGCCATGCTTGCGCAGTCCGGCGAACGGATAAGCCCGTGGGGTGCGTTCAGTCACTGCTGCCTCTTCGTCCTGTCGGTAAGCCGGCAAAGTCCTTAGCCGCTGGCGCCGGACGCGGAAACCTGCCGGGTCCTGATTTTTTGGCGATTCGGCGAAAAAGCCGCAACCGTCGAAGCCGCTGTCGACGTCTGGCGGTCGCGCGGATAAAGTTTTAACCGTTCGGGGACGAGGCTCGGATGATGCCGCTTGTCCGCCGCGCGCCGGGTGTCGCGGCGATGCGGGACGCGACGCGACCGGGGGTTTGGAGTACAATGAACAGACGCATGACCTCGGCCGTCGCGGCGATGGCTCTCCTCGTCGCGACGGCGGGCGCCAGCGCCCCGGCGCACGCCGACAACCTGCTCGACATGCTGTTCGGCGGCGGCATCAAGAAGGCCCGCCGCGCCGAGTTCCCGCCGCCCCCGCCGGCGGAGCGCCGCGTGAAGCCGCGCAAGGTGGCGGCTGAGGCGGCCAAGATCAGCGCGCCGCAATATGTCGCGTACAAGCCGGACCGGCTGGTGAAGGTTGATTTCTCGCCGCTGACGGATGTCGTGACGACGGCTGCCCTGAACCCGTCCGCTTCGGCGCCGGACTTCGCTTCGGCGCTCGGCGGCCTCGCGGACTACCAACTCGAAACGATTCCCGAGATCGCCAGGGCTCTCGTCGACCATTATGCGAAATCGCGGGCCTTCATTTGGGTCGATGCCGGCGGCGTCAGCGCCAAGGCCAGCGCCGCCATGGGCGTGCTGGCCGATGCGGCCGCGCAGGGGCTGGATCCCGCCGAATACCGCGTCGATATACCCGCAAGCAGCGACCCGTTCACGACGATCCGCTTTGAAATGGCCCTGTCGGCGCAGATCCTGCGGTTCGTGCGCGACGCGGAGACCGGGGTGGTCGATCCCAACCGCATGTCCGGCTACTATGATCTGCCGCGCCGTGCCGTCGATCTCGCCGCCGTGCTGCGCGATCTGTCCGAGGCGGCGGATGCCGGCGCCTACCTGGGGTCGCGCCAACCGCGGATGCCGGAATATTCCGCCCTGCGCGCCGAACTCGCCGATCTCGCGGCGAGCGGGGAACAGTCGGTATCGGTGGATCCCAAGCTGCTCCTGAAGCCCGGCCAGTCGAGTCCGGAACTGCCGAAGCTCCTGGATGTCATTGCGGCCGGACTGGACGACGAGCTGGGCGGAGAGTTCGGCGAGCTGCTGTGGCAGCTTCGCGGCGCCGAGACGTACCAGCCGGAGTTGGTCCCTCTGTTCAAGGCGCTGCAGGCACGCGCCGGCCTGAAGACCGACGGGATCGTCGGGCCGCGCAGCGTCGCGGCGATCGTCGGCGTCTCCAAGGAAGACCGCATCCGCAAGGTCAGGCTGGCGATGGAGGCGCTGCGCTGGCTGCCCTCGACGCTCGGCAGCCCGCGCGTCTTCATCAACCAGCCGGCCTTCACGGCGAGTTACATCGACGACACGCGGCCGCCGCTGACGATGCGCGTCGTCGTCGGCGCGCCGTCGACGCAGACGACCTTCTTCTACGACGAGATCGAGCAGGTCGACTACAACCCGTATTGGGGCGTGCCGCAGTCGATCATCGTCAACGAGATGCTGCCCCGCCTGCGCCGCGATCCGGGCTATCTCGATCGGGCCGGCTACGAGGTCACGGATGCCAGGGGGAAGGTCATCCCGTCGTCGGCCGTCGACTGGGGCCAGTTCGGCACCAAGGTGCCCTTCAACGTGCGCCAGTCGCCCAGCGAGGCGAACGCGCTCGGCGAGCTCAAGATCCTGTTCCCGAACAACCATGCGATCTACATGCACGACACGCCGTCGAAGAGCTTTTTCCAGCGCGACTCGCGGGCTCTCAGCCATGGCTGCATCCGCCTGCAGGATCCGCGCGGCATGGCGGCCGCCGTCCTCGGCACGTCGCTGGACCATGTCGCAGCCAAGCTCAAGCAGGGGCATTCGTCGGAAAAGGTGCAGCGCAAGATCCCGGTCTATGTCGCCTACTTCACCGCCTGGCCGGACGAGACCGGGAAGGTCGCCTATTTCGACGACGTCTACGGCCGCGACGAGCGGCTGGCGCAGGCGCTCGCCGCGACGGCCGCGGCGCGCGGCGCCGGGACCTGAGGACGACGGGTCGCCGCGCGCAGGCGTCAGCGGCGGAAGCCGGCCGCGTGTCCGGCGATGAGCCAGTAGAACAGTCCGCCGACCGCGCCGGCGGCGGCGAAGAAGGCGATCTCCGTTGCCACCACGACAAGGAAGGCGTCGGCCACCGGCGCGATGAGGACGTAGGCGCTGGCCGCGACGATCGCGCCGAACAGCGCATGGATCCATATGTTGCGCAGCGCGAAGATCTCCGAGAGCAGCCCCGTCACGGCCGCCTGCAAGCAGGTCAGGACGATGGTCAGCACCAGCGCGAACAGGCCGAGCGAAGGCGCGGCCAGCGCGATGTAGGGGCTGACGGCCATGAAGGTGAAATGGTCCGGAGACGCGGCCAGCGAGGTCGCGGCCGCATAGATCAGCGCCAGTGCGATCAGCGCGACGACCATCGCGACGAGATAGGCGATGATCGCCAGAACGAGCCGCTTCAAGACATGACCAAGGAGTGCCACGGGACCTCCTGACCGCGCGGCCGATCACCCCGGCCGCACGCCATTGACGACAGGAGCCGCTGCGATGCGCAAGCTTCGAGACCAGCGGCCGGCAGGTTTGTTCACGGTTTTGTGTCGCGCCATGCGCCCGGCATCGCGAAGGATTCGCATTTTCCCGCTAGCCTGTCGCGATGTTTGCTCGAAACCAAAGGCACCGTTTGGCCGGCGCGGCGCTACTGACGCTGATCGAGATCGGGGCGGCACAGGCCTGGAGCGGCGCTGGGCACGAGATCGTTGCCGACATCGCCGCCGCGCAACTCAAGCCGGAGGCCCGCAAGGCCGTCGACGCGCTGCTTGCCGGCCAACACCTGTCGACCATGGCTCAGGCGTCCGGATGGGCCGACGTCGTGCGCCTGGTGGTGCCGGAAGGCCAGCCGTCGCACCTCGTGCGGTTGCCGCTGGACGGCAGCCCCTATGACGAGAAGCGGGATTGCGATGGACAGCGTTGCGTCGTCGCCGCGATCGGGAGTTACGCGGCCGTGCTCCGCGACGCGCAGGCCCCGGCCGCGGCAAAGGTCGCCGCGCTCAACTATGTGATCCACCTGGTCGGCGACGTCCATCAGCCGCTGCATGCCAGCGCCGACCCGGGCAAGCGGATGGTATCCGTCGCGGGCCGGACGATGAGGCTGCACGATCTCTGGGACGAGGCGATCATCGGCCGCCGCGGCAAGCCGCCGCTGGAACTCGCGCGATCGATCACGGCATCCGCAGCTTGCCGCGCCGAGCCGAGTCTGGATCCGGCAGGCTGGGCTGTCGAGGGGCGCGACATCGCCCGCGACGTCATCTTCGGCGATCCGCGCCTGAAGAGCGATGCCGACGTGCCCGACCTCGGCGTGTCCTATCTGGACGAACGATGGCCGGTCGTGCGCGCCCGCCTTCTGCTGGCCGGCTGCAGGCTGGGGGCGCTGCTAAATTCCATTTTTGTGCGGACGGGGGACGTGTCGCCGACAAATGTCGACGTGCCTGTCGGCGAAGATCGATCCGGGTGATCGGCGGGGCGGGCGATGGTGGAGGTGAGAGGAAAATCCTCGAACCGGAACAAGGCCGCGACTGCCGCACGGGCTTTCGTCCGCCCCATCAGAGGCGTGAGCGAAGCGAATTGCCGTGAGATATGGAAG
>JAHBYY010000050.1 GCA_019635715.1 Rhizobiaceae bacterium
ATCGCGAACAGGCCCTGCACGAACGGCGGCCCGTTCATCGCCGCGGCCTGGTGCACCATTCCGATAGAGGGTCCCAATAGGTCAGCATCCGCTACACCGAGCGACTGGCCGAAGCCGGCATCGAGCCCTCAGTCGGCAGTGTCGGCGACTCCTACGGCAACACTGGTCGCCAGACTCAAGCACCCTGCGACAACGTCAAAGGGCGCCGCCCCCTTCTCTCATTGTCGGGGTCAACACCGCGGGGACGCTGCGCTTCCGGGCGCCCGCACCGCCCCCTAAAATCCCGGCAGGAATCTTCTCCGCATGCCCAATTTTTAGGCGGCTGTTTCTTAGTCTACGGAATTTATAGAGTTAGGACTCTTCCTCGAACGGGTCCCGGGAATTCACCCCGTTGGCCGAGCAGAAGGAGAGCAGAAATGGATGTAGACAAGCGACCCGGCACAGGTTGGAAGACGGTGCTGGCAGCCACCCTGGCAATCGCGGTGACGAGTTTCACAACGTCATCCTTTGCGGGACCCACCCTGGACAAGATCAAGCAGCGCGGCACGATCAAGGTCGGCGTCGGCACGACGCCGGGCTTCTTCTCGCCGGACAGCAGCGGCAAGTGGCAGGGCTTCTTCATCGACTACGGCCGGGCGCTGTCGATCGCCGTCTTCAACGACCCGGACAAGGTCGAGTTCACCAACTCGTCGCCACAGCAGCGCCTTCCCGCCCTTCAGGCTGGCGAGTTCGACGTTCTCCTGTCCGGCGTCACGGTGACGATCACCCGCGCCTTCCAGCTCGGCTTCCATTTCGGCCCGACCGTGTTCTATGACGGCCAGGGCATTCTGGTCCGCAAGGATCTCGGCGTCGCCACGGCGGCCGAACTCGACGGTGCGACCATCGGCGTGCAGAGCGGCACCACCGGCGAGCTCAACATCGCCGACTTCTTCCGCAAGACTGGCAAGACGTTCACGCCCGTCACCATCGAGGACACCAACGAGTTCATCGCAGCCCTGGAATCTGGACGCGTCGATGCGATTACGCAGGATTCATCCGACCTGGTCGGCAAGCGCACGCAGTTGAAGAAGCCCGACGACTACGTGATCCTGCCGGAGCGCCTGTCGAAGGAGCCGCTGGCGCCCGCCATCGCAGGCGGTGACGATCGCTGGCTCGAGATCGTGAACTGGACCGTCAATGCCACCATCCAGGCCGAGGAATGGGGCATCACCAGTCAGAACGTCGACGAGTTCCTGAAGTCGGAGGACCCGGCGATCCAGCGCTTCCTGGGCGTCGACCCTTCTCTTGGGCAGGCGATCGGTCTCGACCCGAAATGGGCCTACACCATCATCAAGACCGTCGGCAATTATGGCGAGATCTTCGATCGTCACCTGAAGCCGCTCGGCTGGGAACGCGGCTACAACAGCCTGTGGACCAATGGCGGCCTGCTCTATTCGCCGCCGTTCCGCTGACCGTTGGACCGTCAGGTCATGACGACAAGCACCGCGCCGGGCCTGAAGGGGCCCGGTGTTTTCAGGCGCCTGGCGTCGTGGTGGGGACCCTATCCCATCGCGCAGGTCGCGGTCATCCTCGCGGTGGTCGCGCTGTTTTCCGTTCTCGGTCATAACGCCGCCCAGACAATGAGCCGGATCGGCGTGACGCCCGGTTTCAGCTTTCTCGACAGGTCGGCGAACTTCGAGATCGGCGAGGGCGTCATCTCGTTCCGTGCCGGAGACGTCTATGCCCGGGCCATCCTCGTCGGCTTGCTGAATACGGTGAAGGTGGCTTTGCTCGGATGCGTGCTGGCGACCGTCCTGGGCGTGGCGCTGGGCGTTGCGCGGCTTTCCGGCAATCCGCTCCTGTCGGGAATCGTGCGCTGGTACGTCGAGATCGTCCGCAACACGCCGCTTCTGCTCCAGCTCTTCTTCTGGATATCCCTCGTGCAGGCGCTGCCGCCGCCGCGCCGTGCCCTCTCACTCTTCGACTCGGTCTTCCTGTCCAATCGCGGCGTCTTCGTCCCCGGAGCGGTGGTGGAAGGCTCGCCCTTTGCTGTGACGGCGGCGCTGGCGCTGGGTTTCGCGATGGGCATCGGCTTCTTGCTGGTGTCGCGTCGCCGCAATGGGCTGTCGTCGCACGCCTGCGCCGCGGCCCTGCTCCTCGCTGTCGCGCTGGCGTGGGCAGGCATCGCGCTCTCCGGGTCGACGATACGCATCGACGTTCCAGCACTGGCGGGCTTCAACATACGGGGCGGCTACAGCCTGACGCCGGAGTTCGCCGCACTGCTGACCGGCCTGGTGGTGAAGTTCTCCGCGTCAATCGCCGAGATCGTGCGCGCCGGTATTCAGTCGGTGAAGCGTGGACAGTGGGAGGCGGCGCGCGCGATGGGTCTGCGCAACGGGCAGATCATGCGGCTGGTGGTCCTGCCCCAGGCGCTTCGCGTCATCACGCCCCTGACGACCTCGAACTATCTCGACCTGGTCAAGGATTCCAGCCTGGCCGTGGCGATCGGCTATCCTGATTTGGTCAGCATCCTGAACACCACCGCCAACACCACCGGACAGGCCTTCGAGGCGCTGCTCATCCTGATCGTCATCTACCTGGTCCTCAATCTTTCGGTCTCGCTGCTGATGAACATCTACAACCGCCGGGTGGCATTGCGCGGAGGCCGGCCGGCATGAGCGCGATCGACGGAGGCCGCGCTCCGACCCGCCTGCGACTTCCTTTGGCGTACCGCGTGGTCGACGGCCTGTTCGGTTCGCCGCTCAACATCGCCATCACGCTGGCGACGATCCTGCTGATTGCGTGGATCGTGCCGCCGCTGCTGCGCTGGACGGTCCTCGATGCGACATGGACGGGCACCTCCGCCGACTGCGCGGCGCGGGACGGTGCCTGCTGGGCTTTCGTCACGGCCAAGATCAGGTTCTTCCTGTTTGCGTTCTACCCGTCCGAATTGCACTGGCGGCCGGCTGCGGTGATCATACTGCTGCTGGGCCTGCTGACGATCGCCGCCATCCCACGGTTCTGGCGGCGGGAGGTGCTGGTCGCAGCACCGCTGGTCATCCTTGCCTGCTGGCTGCTCATGGCCGGCGTCTTCGGGACGCCCGTAGCGCCGAACCAGTGGGGCGGCCTGCCAGTCACGCTGCTCGTGTGGACCGTGTGCTTCGCCCTGTCCTTGCCGTTGGCCGTCGTCCTCGCACTGGCTAGACGATCCTCTCTGACCGGACTGCGCTACCTCGCGGTTGCCTATATCGAACTGATGCGCGGCACCCCTATGGTGGCGATCCTCTACGCGGCCACGCTCATCCTGCCGATGGCGCTGCCCGAGGGCCTGACGATCGAGAAGCTGCCGCGCGCGATGATCCTGGTCACCCTGTTCTGGACGGCCTACACGGCCGAAGTCATTCGCGGTGGCCTGCAGGTCATCCCGCCGGGGCAGCAAGAGGCGGCGACGGCCCTCGGGCTGGGCTACTGGAAGACGATCTATCTGGTCGTCATGCCGCAGGCACTGCGCGTCGTCATTCCCGGCCTGGTCAACCTGGTGATCGGCTTCTTCCTGGCCACGTCCCTGCTTGCCGTCATCGGCATCTTCGACCTGCTCAACGCCGCGAAGGCCTCGGCCACCGATCCAGCCTGGCTGGGTTACTACGACGAATCCTACCTCATCGCCGCCGCTGTCTACTTCGCCTTCGGCTACGGCGGTTCGCGATACAGCCAGTGGTTGGAGAAGCGCTTGTCTGGTCAAGACCAGCGCTAACGGAGTTCAGGCTGCATCCGCCTTCCTCGTCATGCAGCCGCCGAACCGATCAGGTCGGCGTGATGTCGCGCCGCGACATCAGGATGGGACCGCAGCCGGGTTTTCAGGATGTTCGAGCCGACATTGCGAAACAGCGGATTGGCTGGGTCGCTGGTCGGCCCCGTCGCCTCGGCCGCGAGGTCCGGCGGAAGGTCGAGAAGCGGTATCTCCGAATCGTATCGTGCGCTGAAGAAGAACGGCACCGAGTAGCGCTCGATGCCTGCGGGCGGCGTGACAACGCGGTGAACGGTGGCCTTCAGGTGGCCGTTCGATGCCAGTTCCAGCAATTCGCCAATATTGACCACGAGTGAGCCGGGAATCGGTTCGACATCCACCCACGAGCCGCCATAGTCGACCTGCAGCCCACGATTGCCGTCCTGGAGCAGCAGGGTGAGGAAGCCGCTGTCCTTGTGCGCGCCGACACCTTGGTCTCCACCGGTGATGTCGCGGCCGGGGTAGCGGACGATCTTCATGCGATGGGGCGGCGTATCTCCGTTGATCGGACGGAAGACGTCGCGCGGTTGGTCCAGCGCGACGGCGAAGGCGCGCAGCAGCCGGATGGCGATGGCGTTGAGTTCCGCTTGCCAGCGCAGCAGCGTCGCGCAACTCGGGCAGCGCCGGCGGCCACTGGTTCGGGCCTTGCAGCCGCGTCCAGCCCAGCGCCGGGACCTGGCCTTGAAAGCAGTGGCGCAATGCGGGGTCAGCATCGCGCTGGCCTGCCGGACGTTTGGCGTCAGCGAGACCTGCTACCGCTACAGCCCAAAGCTTGACGGTGAGAACGAGCGGATCGCCGATCTGCTTCTCGGGCTGACGAGAGCGCACAAGACCTGGGGCTTTGGTCTGTGCTTCCTGTATCTGCGCAACGTGCAGGGGCACGGCTGGAACCATAAGCGCATCTACCGGATCTATCGGGAGTTGGAGCTGAACCTGCGCATCAAGCCGCGCAAGCGGCTGAAACGGGAGAAGCCGGACGAACTTTCGGTTCCGAAGGAGCCGAACGTGACCTGGTCGATGGACTTCATGGCTGATCGGCTCGCGGACGGCCGTCAGTTCCGGCTGCTGAACGTGCTGGACGACTTCAATCGCGAGGGCCTCGGCATCGAGATCGACTTCTCGCTGCCGTCCGAGCGCGTCGTGCGGACCTTGAACCAGATCATCGAATGGCGCGGGCAACCCTTCGCCATTCGTGTCGACAACGGCCCCGAATATGTCAGCGCGACGCTGAGCGAATGGGCGGCGGCCAAGGGCATCGCGCTCAACCACATCCAGCCGGGCAAGCCGCAGCAGAACGCCTATGTCGAGCGATACAATCGCACTGTGCGCCATGAATGGCAGGATGCCCATCTGTTCGAAACAATCGAGGAGGCTCAGGAAATCGCCACCGAATGGCTATGGACATACAATCACCAACGACCCAACATGGCCATCGGCGGGATACCGCCAGCCAGAAAACTGCAAATGGCCGTCTGAGTTCTACAATCAAACACCCCAGAAAATGGGGGGATTGCCCAGCGCCTGATCCGCCGCGGCATGGAATATCCCGATAGGTGTTGGAATGGGAACGTCGTTCCTTCCGAACCCGCGCGCGCGGTCGGTAGGGTGATGAATAAACGCGCGCCGCGCGCGACCCCATTCAGGATCACCCATGAGCATCGACGTACCGGACCGCATCAATGTTCTCTGGTTCCTGCCGACCCATGGCGACAGCCGCTATCTCGGCACCTCAGAAGGCGGTCGAGCCGTCGACTTGCCGTACCTGACGCAGATCGCGCAGGCGGCCGACCAGCTCGGCTTCTATGGGGCTCTGCTGCCCACCGGCCGTAGCTGCGAGGACAGTTGGGTGATCGCCTCGGCGCTGGCACCGCTGACGAGGCGTCTGCGTTTCCTGGTCGCGGTTCGCCCGGGCCTGCAGTCGCCGACGCTGGCCGCGCGAATGACGGCCACGCTGGACCGCATCTCGGACGGGCGCCTTCTTATCAACGTGGTGACCGGCGGCGACCCGCAGGAGAACAAGGGCGACGGCATCTTCCTCAGCCACGCGGAGCGCTACGAGGTGACGCGCGAGTTCCTCGACATCTATAAGGCCGTGCTGCGCGGCGAGACGGTCGAGCACACCGGCAAGCATTTCCGCATCGAGGACGGGCGCCTCCTTTTCCCTCCCGTGCAGACACCGCACCCGCCGCTCTACTTCGGCGGCTCCTCGGCCGAGGCGAACGACGTCGCCGCCGAGCAGATCGACAAGTACCTGACCTGGGGCGAGCCGCCGGCGGACGTCGCCGACAAGCTCGATACCGTGCGGCGGCTGGCGGAGCAGAGAGACCGGAAGGTTTCCTTCGGCATCCGGCTGCATGTCATCGTGCGCGAGACCAGTGAAAAGGCCTGGGCGGAGGCGGAGAGCCTGATCAGCCGCCTCGACGACGAGACCATCGCATCCGCGCAGAAGGTGTTCGCGCGCATGGACTCGGTCGGCCAGTCGCGGATGAGCCGGCTGCATGGTGGCCGCCGCGACAGGCTGGAGGTGTCGCCAAATCTCTGGGCCGGCGTCGGGCTGGTCCGGGGCGGCGCGGGGACAGCTCTTGTCGGCGACCCGGATACGGTCGCCGAACGCATCGACGAATACCGCAGGCTCGGCATCGACACATTCATTCTCTCCGGCTACCCGCATCTCGAAGAGGCCTATCGCTTCGGCGAACTCGTACTGCCAAGTTTGCCGCTTGCCCACCCGCTCCCGTCCCGTGGCGCGTCCGTCAATACCGGACCGTTCGGGGAAACCATTGCCGGCGACCACAGACCCGCCCGGCGCGCGTCCGCCAGTTGATGCACGCCCTTCGGCAAGAGGCGAACTTTCGCCTATCGCCGATCTTTTTGGCATTCGGTTCGTAGTCCCCACAACCTTTCGTCGCCACAATGCCTGCATCGACCGGCGGCTAATCTCAGCCGATCGTATTCTTCTCTGGACGTTCATCCTCAACATTGACCGGGCCTGTCGCCCGGTTCCTTTTTTTGCACCCTCGATCATCGCGGCTGGGGCGAGATTTTCCGTTTAGGGCAGCAAAGGCGAAATCTGTTCCTTGTCTATATATTATATCAACATAGCCTGTTCGCAGGAGCAGCATAGAGCTGCGATCGCAAGACGGAACAGGATGCGCCATGAAAAGAACCACGCTTCTCGGCCTGCTGACGGCAGCGGGCCTATCGATCGCTTTCGCGGCCGAAGCACAGACGATCAAGGTCGGCGTCGTGCCCGGTGCCTACGCTGATTCGATCGAGGCGCTCATCCCGGAAGCGAAGGCGAAAGGCCTCGACGTGGAAGCCGTCGAATTCAGCGACTGGACCACACCCAACGTCGCGCTGCAGGCCGGCGACATCGACGTCAACTATTTCCAGCACCGTCCATTCCTGGACAATGCGATCAAGGATCGCGGCTATGAGTTCACCGATCTTGGCGCAGGCGTGCTGGCCAATATCGGTCTCTATTCGCTGAAGCACAAAGATTTCGCCTCGATCCCCGACGGCGGCTCGGTGGCGATCGCCAACGATCCGGTCAACCAGGGCCGCGGCCTGCTGCTGATCGAGAAGGCTGGTCTGATCAAGCTGAAGGAAGGCGTCGGCTTCCAGGGCACGCTGGACGATATCGTCGAAAACCCGAAAAATCTGACGTTCACGGAGGTCGAGGGGCCGCAGCTCGTGCGCGTCACCGGCGACGTCGATCTGGCGCTCGGCTACCCGCACTTCATCGCCGCTTCCGGCCTGTTCGACCCGGGCTCGGCGCTGCTCTATTCCGGCATCGACGACAAGCGGTTCGCCATCATTTTCACGGTGCGCAAAGACCGCGCCGAGGACGCGAAGCTGAAGGAACTCGTCGAAATCTACCGCAATTCGCAAGCGGTCCGCGACGCGCTGCGCAATGCCTACAAGGACAACGACAAACTCTACACGCTCTCATGGCTGCCGTGAGCATGCCGGTCGCCGAACGGCGCGGCGCCGCGGAAGCGGTTGCGAGACGCGTTTCCGCGCCATGGACCGCAGCAAGTGCGGCGCCGACGGTCTCTCTGGACGAGAGCCAAGTCGACACCGGCGCGGAGCGCGGCGATGCGGTCGGGACCGTCGCCTTCGAAGGGGTCGGTAAGGTCTACCGGTCTGCGGCCGGCGAGGTGACGGCGCTGGAAGGCATCGACCTCGCCATCCCCGCGGGGCGCATCTTCGGCATCATCGGGCGCAGCGGCGCCGGCAAGTCCAGTCTGCTGAGGACGATCAACCGTCTGGAGCAGCCGACCGCCGGACGCGTGCTCGTCGACGGGCAGGACATCGCCCTGCTCGACACCGAGGGGCTGGTGGCGCTGCGGCGGCGTATCGGCATGATCTTCCAGCATTTCAACCTTCTGTCGGCCAAGTCCGTGCGCGACAATGTCGGGCTGCCCCTCCTTGTCGCGGGGGTGCCGCGCCCGCGCATCCGCGAGCGGGTCGACGAGGTGCTCGACCTGGTCGGCTTGTCCGACAAGCACCGCACCTTTCCCTCCCGGCTGTCCGGCGGCCAGAAGCAGCGGGTGGGCATCGCGCGCGCTCTGGTCCACCATCCCGAAATCCTGCTCTGCGACGAAGCCACCTCCGCGCTCGATCCGGAAACGACGATCTCGATCCTCAGCCTGCTGCGCGACATCAACCGCAAGCTCGGTCTCACCATCGTGCTCATCACCCACGAGATGAGCGTCATCCGCGAGATCTGCGACGACGTGCTGGTGCTCGAAAGCGGCAGGATCGCCGAGACCGGTCCTGTCTGGAAGGTGTTCGGCGATCCGCGGCACGAGGCGACGCGAGCCCTGCTCAGCCCGCTGACGCGCGACCTGCCGGAAGACATCGCCGATCGTCTCCGGGCTTCGCCTTTCCCCGGCAGCGAGACCATCCTGGAGCTTCGCTACACCGGTGTGGATGGCGATCCCGACCTCGGCCAACTCTCGACCGCGCTCGGCAGCCGCGTGCGTCTGATCTCGGCCGCTATCGACCGGATCGACGGACACGCGCAGGGCCGTCTGGTGCTTGGCGTTCATCTTCCTCCGAACAAGGCGAAACAAGCGTCGTGTGCGTCAGGGGGCCACTTGAAGGTGCTGGGACATGTCGCCGGCGATGATTGAGCGCCTGATCGGCGCATTTTTCGACACCGTTGCCATGGTCGGCTTCTCTGCGCTGATCGCGCTGGCGGCCGGCATTCCGCTTGCCGTATTCCTGGTGGTGTCCGCTCCCGGCGGGTTCGTCGAGGCACCGCGTCTCAACCGGGCGGTCGCCAGTGTGATCAACGGTTTCCGCGCGACGCCCTTCATCGTGCTCCTTGTGGCTCTCCTGCCGTTCACACGCCTTCTGACCGGCACCACCATCGGCGTCTGGGCGGCCATCGTGCCGCTGTCGATCAGCGCCACGCCGTTCTTCGCACGCATCGCCGAAGTCAGTCTGCGCGAGGTCGACAAGGGGTTGATCGAGGCGGCGGAGGCCATGGGCTGCCGCCGCCGGCACATCGTGCGCCACGTCCTGCTGCCCGAGGCGCTGCCCGGCATCGTCGGCGGCTTCACCATCACGGTCGTCACGATGATCGGTGCATCCGCCATGGCTGGCGCCGTGGGCGCGGGCGGCCTTGGCGACATGGCGATCCGCTACGGCTACCAGCGCTTCGACACCACCGTCATGATCGCGGTGATCGTCGTGCTGATCGCCCTGGTCAGCCTTGTGCAGGCGACTGGCGATGCGATCGTGCGCCGGCTGAGGAACCGTTGATGAGCGTGAAGCGCGTCCTTGTCGAAGCGGAGCGGCTGTTCGGCCCGGAACACCCGCTCGATACGCAGACTGTGAGACGACCCCGACCGCCGGTCGCGCCGGCAACGATCTCCACCGATGCCGAGGCGATCGCCGCGGCGCAATCGCTGGCCGACGCGGCGCGGGCAGGCGCGGCTGAGCGCGACCGCCAGCGTTTGCCCCCATGGGACCTGGTGGAGGTTTTTACAGCGAGCGGGCTCGGCTCCATCACGATCCCGCAGGCCTATGGAGGTCCGCAGTTGAGGCATGGAACACTGGCGGAAGTTTTCGCGACCATATCGGCTGCCGATCCGTCGCTCGGCCAGATACCTCAGAGCCATTTCGGTGTGCTCGAACTGCTAAAAGTCCTGGGCGGTGAAGACCAGAAGCGGCGCTTCTTCGACGCCGTGCTCGCAGGCGCGCGCGTCGGCAATGCCGGCCCCGAACGTGGCTCCAAGCCGATTACCCATGTGGCGACGCGGCTGTTGGCGACGTCGAGCGGTCTGCGACTGTCGGGCACGCGCTTCTATTCGACCGGCGCGATCTTCGCCCATTGGATCCCGACGCGGGCGGCGGACGACGAGGGCCGCGCCGTCCAGGTTTGGGTTGCGCACGACGCGCCCGGCGTGACGATCGTCGACGACTGGTCGGGCTTCGGCCAGCGCACGACGGCAAGCGGAACCGTCATATTCGAGGACGTCCATATCGATGCCGGACAGGTGTTCCCGGTCTGGACGCTGGCCGACCGGCCCGGCATCTGGGGACCGGTTTCGCAGTATATCCACGCTGCGATCGACCTCGGCATCGCGCGCGGTGCGCTTGCCGATGCCGTCTCATTCGTGCGCGACAAGGCGCGGCCGTGGATGGATTCGGGGGTCGAAAGCGCTGCGGACGATCCGACGATCATCCGTGAATTCGGCAAGCTGTCCACGCAACTCGCGGCGGCCGAAGCGCTGGTGGCGGAGGCCGGCGCCACGCTGGACGAGATCGCCGCCGAACCGATCACGGCGCAAGCCAGCGCCCGTGCATCCGTCGCCGTCGCTGAGGCAAAGGTGCTGACGACCGAGATCGCGCTGGAGACGACCGAGAAGCTGTTCGACGTGGCCGGCTCGTCTGCGACGCGTGCGGCCCATGACCTCGACCGGCATTGGCGCAACGCCCGTGTGCATACGCTGCACGACCCCGTTCGCTGGAAGCTGCACCTGCTCGGCAATTACCAACTGAACGGCGTGCTGCCCGCACGCCACCAGTGGAACTGAGAAAGAGCACCGTGAGCCAGACGATTTCGGCGGCGCCCGTGCCGCCCGCTCCGCCACCGTCCCGCAGGTCCGACACGATCCGCGACGATGCTCACGCGCGCGCGGTCGCGGAAGGTCTCGCCCAGGATTTCGCCGCCGGTGCAGCCGACCGCGACCGCGACCGGCGCCTGCCATGGGCCGAACTCGACCGCTTTTCGGCGAGCGGGCTGTGGGGCATCACCGTGCCGAAGGACCTCGGCGGGCCCGGCGTATCGGTGGAAACGCTGGTGCAGGTAATCGTGACCATCGGGGAAGCCGACGGCTCTCTCTCGCAGATTCCGCAGAACCATTTCTATGCGCTGGAAGCACTGCGCGTCGGAGGAACGCCGGAGCAGAACCGCTTCTTCGCCGAGCGGGTCCTGGCCGGCGAGCGGTTCGGAAATGCGTTGGCCGAGATCGGTCACAAGGATTTCAAGCGCCGCACGCGGCTGGACAGGACATCGTCGGGCTGGTTCGTCGAGGGCCGAAAATTCTACTGCACCGGAGCGATCTTCGCGCACTGGATCCCGACGCTGGTGGCAAGCGACGAAGACGGCAGGCAGGTGCTCTATCTCGCCTTCGTCCCCCGCAACGCAAAGGGCGTCATCGTTATCGACGACTGGGACGGTTTCGGCCAACGCGTCACCGGCTCCGGCAGCGTCACCTTCGATCGTGTCCGTGTCGAGCCGGAATGGGTGGTTCCCTTCACCGCCTCGTTCGAGCGGCCGACGACGATCGGGCCCTTCGCGCAGATCCTGCATGCCGCCATCGATCTGGGGATCGGACTCGGCGCCTACCGGGAGACGTTGCGGTTCGTTCGAGAGCGGTCGCGTCCCTGGATCGATGCTTGCGTGGAGCGGGCCAGCGATGATCCGCTGATCATCCACGCCGTGGGCGACGTGCATGTGCGGTTGCGGGCAGCACAGGCCGTCATGCGCCGAGCCGCTCGTTCCATTGCCGAGGCGCAGGCCGACAGCACCGACGACAGCGTCGCGCGTGCTTCAGTCGCCGTCGCACAGGCACGGATACTTACGACCGAGGCGGGCCTGCTCGCCTCCAGCAAGCTCTTCGAACTGGCCGGCAGTTCGTCAACGGACGAGGCGGAGGCGCTGGACCGCCACTGGCGCAACGTGCGCACCCACACGCTGCACGATCCGGTTCGGTGGAAATACCAGGCGGTCGGCAACTTCGTCCTCAACGGCCGGCGCCCGCCGCGCCACGGCGCAATCTGAGGCATCCGCGTGACAAGCAGGCACATCCTCCTCAACGCGTTCACCATGAACAGCGTGGGGCACATCAACCATGGCCTTTGGACCCACCCGCGCGACCGCTCCGGCGACTACACGCGGCTGGACTACTGGGCGGAGCTGGCAAGAACGCTGGAGCGCGGCCTGTTCGACGGTGTGTTTATCGCCGACATCATCGGCGTCTACGACGTCTATGGCGGCAGCGTGGACCTGACGCTGCGCGAGTCCATTCAGCTCCCGGTGAACGATCCGCTGCTCCTGGTGCCGGCCATGGCGGCGGTGACCAGACATCTCGGCTTCGGTGTGACCGCCAACATCAATGCGGATCAGCCGGCCATCTTCGCACGGCGGCTATCCACTCTCGATCATCTGACCAACGGCCGGGTCGGCTGGAACATCGTCACCGGTTATCTGGATAGCGCCGCGCGGGCGCTTGGCCAGGCCGGGCTCGCGGCCCACGACAGCCGCTACGACCAGGCCGACGACTATCTCGACCTCGTCTACAAGCTGTGGGAAGGCAGTTGGGACGACGATGCTGTGGTGGCCGACAAAGCCCGTCGCTTCTATTCGGATCCGGCGAAGGTCCGCAGGGTCGTGCATGAGGGCCCGTTCTACCGGTCGGAGGCCTATCACCTCAGCGAGCCGTCGCCGCAGCGGACTCCCGTTCTCTATCAGGCGGGGACATCGGGGCGCGGGCAGCTTTTCGCGGCTCGGCATGCCGAATGCGTCTTCATCACCGCGACGGACAAGGCGAGCGCGCGCCGCCAATCGGATGCGCTCCGACGCGCCGCGCTGGATGCCGGGAGGCGCGCCGAGGATCTCAAGATCTTCGTCGGCGTCACCGTGGTCACCGATCGAACCGAAAAGGCGGCGCGCGAGAAGTTCGAGGACTATCGGCGGCATGCGAGCCCCGAAGCGGGCCTCGCCCATTTCTCGGCAAGCACCGGCATCGATTTCTCGCGCATCGGGCTGGACGATCCGATCGCTTATGGCGCCTCGAACGCCGTCCAGTCCACAACGAAACTGGCAAAGGACAAGGGCTGGACGAAACGTCAGATCCTGGCCGAACTCGCGATGGGCGGACGCTACCCGTTGATCGTCGGGGATGCCGCCCATGTGGCAGGCGAGTTGGAGTCCTGGATCGACGAGGCAGGTATCGATGGCTTCAACCTGACGCGGACGGTGGTTCCCGAGAGCTACGAGAACTTCATCGACATTGTCGTACCCGAACTGCAGGCCCGCGGCCGCTATAAGACCGCTTATGCCGAGGGCACGCTGCGCGAGCGGCTGTTCGGGGAAGCGGCCCGTCTGCCGACGCGTCACTATGGCAGCCGTTTCCGGCATCTACGGAACTAGCGGCGTTCGCGCGCCGCATCGATCCTCCGCGTTCGCGCAAGGCAGGAAATTCCGCACGTCTTCGAGCCCACGACGAGCAATCGCCTCGCCTTGAGCACGGATCTGCGCGTCTCCGTTTCTTACGATGCGCAGCGGTTCATGACACGCTCTGATGCAATCGCCGTAGTTGGCGAATTCGCGATGCGCTCGGCTCGAGGGATGCCTTGTTCCATGTGCGGGCCGCGACCGACCCGCCGCGATCCACCCGGGAGGTTCATATGACCGACGCAGCCCGCTCCAAAGTGCATTCGGAGGTGCCCGATGCGAACGCGGCCTATGTCGCCGAGTTCGGCGACCGAAGGGATCTCGCGCTGCCGCCGGCACGCGGCTTCGCGATTCAAACATGCATGGATGCACGCCTCGACCCGGCCAAATATGCGGGGCTCGCGGAAGGCGACGCGCACGTCATCCGCAATGCTGGCGGTCGCGCCACCGACGATGGGATCCGCTCGCTCGTGATCTCCCACAAACTGCTCGGCACGCAGGAATGGTTCGTGATCCATCACACCAATTGCGGCATGGAGCTTTTCTCCGATGAGGTGATCGGCGACCTGCTCGCCGACAATCTCGAGACAGCCTCATTCGCCGGCAAGGCGTGGTCGAACCCCAGGCACGGACATGGGTCCGCGCATGGCCATTTCATCAAGTAGCACACATTCGCCGACAACGCCCGTAGCGTGGCTGAGGATGTCCGCCGCATTCGCGAGCATCCGCTCGTGACAGGCCATATCCCGATCTACGGCTATATCTACGATGTGCGCAGCGGACGACTGGACGAGGTGCCCGAGGCGACAAATGCCGGGTTGCCCAGGCCGGATTGAGATGTGGTGGGGCGCGACAAGCGGCGATTTTTTCTGAAAGTCGTCATCAAACGAAACACTGCGTCCTTTAGTGCATTAAGTTGCTAGATATTATCTAATCAAACGAAGGACGCTTTCATTGTCGCAGCCCAAGGTCATTGCCGTCTCTGCCGGCGCAGCAGTTCCGTCTCGCACCACGGCGCTGGTGCAGGCGGCGACAGCTGCGGTGACGCAAGCGGTGGATGGGCAAGCCGAGTTGATCGAACTGTCTGAAGTCGCCCCTCTGATACTCACGGCAGCCTCCCGCGCAGATCTCGGTGCGGCCGGAGAGGCGCTCGTAAAGCGTATCGAAGCTGCCGACATTCTGGTCGTCGGCTCTCCGGTCTATCGCGCCTCCTACACCGGCCTGTTCAAGCATCTTTTCGACCTCGTCGACCATCGCGCGCTTGCCGGCAGGCTCGTCCTGCTCACGGCAACCGGCGGCAGCCTGGAGCACAGTCTCGTGATCGAGCACCAGTTCAGACCTTTGTTCGGCTTCTTCGGTGCGGTGACGCTGCCGACGGGCCTCTATGCCCAGCCGAGCGACATCGTCGACGGCGCGATCGTCTCGTCGGCTCTCCAGGAGCGGGTCGGTCGTGCTGCCTCCGAGGCTTCCACCCTTTTCACCGGTCTGGCTCGGCGCCAGCCTCCTGCCAATGCCTGATCCCATCCAAAGGACCGACCATGTCTTCTACGCAGGACGATATCAAATTCGCCTACTGGGTGCCGAATGTCTCGGGGGGCCTGGTCATTTCCAACATCGAACAGCGCACAGGCTGGGACATCGACTACAACCGCAAGCTCGCGCAGATCGCCGAAAAGGCGGGCTTCGACTATGCGCTGTCGCAGATCCGCTTCACGGCGGGCTACGGCGCCGACAACCAGCACGAATCGGTCTCGTTCAGCCATGCGCTGCTCGCTGCCACGGAGACGCTGAAGGTGATCGCGGCGATCCTCCCCGGTCCGTGGAATCCGGCGCTTGCCGCCAAGCAGATCGCCACGATCAACCATCTCAGCAACGGGCGCGTGGCGGTCAACGTCGTGAGCGGCTGGTTCAGCGGTGAGTTCAAGGCCATCGGCGAACCCTGGCTCGACCATGACGAGCGCTATCGCCGCTCCGAAGAATTCATCCGGGCGCTGCGCGGCATCTGGACGGAGGACAGCTTCACCTTCGCCGGCGACTTCTACCGCTTCCGCAATTACTCGCTCAAGCCGAAGCCGATCGATCCGCAGCCGGAAATCTTCCAGGGCGGCTCTTCGCGCGCCGCCCGGGACATGGCGGCACGGGTTTCCGACTGGTACTTCACCAACGGCAACACGCCCGAGGAAATCGCCAAGCAGGTCAACGACATCAAGGCGAAGGCCAAGACGAACAATCACGCGGTCAGGATCGGCGTAAATGCCTTCGCCATTGCACGTGAGACGGAAGAGGAGGCCAGGGCCGTCCTCGACGAAATCATCGCCAAGGCAAACCCGGACGCCGTGCACGGCTTCGCCCACGAAGTGAAGAATGCCGGCAAGGCTTCTCCGGAAGGCGAAGGCAACTGGGCAAAATCGTCGTTCGAGGATCTGGTCCAGTACAATGACGGCTTCCGCTCCAACCTGATCGGCACCCCGCACCAGATCGCCGAGCGAATCCTCAAGCTCAAGGACGCGGGCGCCAGCCTGATCCTGCTCGGCTTCCTGCACTTCCAGGAAGAGGTCGAGTATTTCGGCAAGCACGTCATCCCGCTGGTTCGGGAGCTCGAGGCCGAACGCCGCAACGCTTTGGTCGCCGCGGAATAGGCATCAATCCGGCGGCCGGCTGACCGGCCGCCGCCTCATTCACCGTCGGGGACGATGATGACGACCGCATGGCTCGATGCGGCCGCAGCCGATGGACTGCGCGCTGCTCTTCGCAACAAGACCGTCGAAAGGTCACGCCCTGCCGAGGCCGGCATTGCCGCGTCTGTCGGGTCCGGTCCGGCATATGCGCTGGTCCTCGCCGGCGTCAGCCTTGCCTTCGGCGGCGTATCGGCGCTGGACGGCATCAGCCTGACCGTCCGTCGCGGGGAAATCTGCTCGATCATCGGGCCGAACGGGGCGGGCAAATCGTCGCTCATCAACGTCGTCAGCGGTCTCTATGCTGCGGACCGCGGCACGATCAACCTGCTTGGCAAGCGCGTCGACAAGGTGCGGGCCTCGCATTTGGCCCGACTTGGGGTCGCGCGCACATTTCAAAACCTCGCTCTGTTCGGCGGTCTCTCCGTGCGCGACAACGTTGCCTCGGGACTGGTCCACAAGCGCCGCTCCAACGTCTTCTCGCAGGTGCTCGGCCTGCCGGGGACAGCGGCGGAAAACCGCCGCATTCGCGAGCGAGCGGCTGAGACCATCGACTTCCTCGGACTGTCCGCCCATGGCGACCAGCTCGTCGCGACGCTTCCCTACGGCCTTCAGAAGCGCGTCGAGCTCGCCCGTGCGCTGGTTGCCGATCCAGCCCTCCTGCTTCTCGACGAGCCGATGGCCGGCATGACCGCGACCGAGAAGTCCGAGATGGCCGGCTTCGTGCGCGCCGCCCGGGCGCATCACGACCTGACAGTGGTGCTGATCGAGCATGACATCGGCGTCGTCATGGGCCTGTCGGACCATGTCGTCGTCCTCGACTACGGGCGCAAGATCGCCGACGGCACGCCGGCCGCCGTGCGCGCCGACCCGGCAGTCATCCGCGCCTACATCGGCAGTACCGACGGCGTGGGCGGGGAGGGGATCTGATCATGGAATGGTACGATTTCCTCTTCTTCATCGAGGTGCTGGTCGGCGGCCTGCTTTCCGGCGTCATGTACTCGCTGGTCGCGATCGGCTTCGTGCTCATCTACAAGACGTCGGGCGTGCTCAACTTCGCGCAGGGCGCGATGCTGCTCTTCGCTGCGCTTACCTTCGTCAGCCTGGTCGAGCGGGGCATTCCCTTCGCCCTGGCGCTCGCCATCACGCTGCTGATCATGGTGGCCCTGGGCTTCGCCATCGAGCGCACGGTTCTGAGGCCGCTGGTCAACCGCTCGCCGATGACGCTGTTCATGGCGACGCTGGGCCTGTCCTACATCATCGAAGGCGCCGCCCAACTGCTCTGGGGCACGCAGGTGCACGGACTGGACCTCGGCATTGATGACACGCCCTTCGAGGTCTACGGCGTGTTCATCTCCAAGTTCGACCTGGTGGCTGCCGGCCTCGCCGCGGCGATGGTCGGCGGGCTGTCTGCCTTCTTCCACTGGACGCGCATCGGGCTGGCCTTCCGCGCGGTGGCGGACGACCAGTTCGCCGCGCTCGCCGTCGGTCTGCGGCTCAACCGGATCTGGGGCACCGTCTGGACGGCGGCCGGCTTCGTGGCGCTGGTCGCGGGACTGCTCTGGGGGGCGAGGCTCGGCGTCCAGTTCTCCCTGTCGCTCGTCGTGCTGAAAGCGCTGCCGGTCCTCGTGCTGGGCGGCTTCGATTCCATCCTCGGCGCCATCGTCGGCGGCCTGATCGTCGGCGCCGGGGAGAAGCTGGCGGAAGTCTATCTCGGCCCCTTCGTCGGCGGTGGCATCGAGGGCTGGTTTGCCTATGCCCTGGCGCTTGCCTTCCTGCTCGTGCGGCCCGGCGGCCTGTTCGGCAAGAAGCTGGTCGAGAGGGTCTGAGCCATGTCCGTCCACGCCCTGCCGCTCCCGTTGTCCGGCACTCTCGACCGGCGCAGGTTCGCCTGGCCGGCCGCGCTGCTCGTCGTCGCGTATTTCGTCGTGCCGCTCGTCGCCACCAGCTATCTGCTCGAAGCCATCCTGCTGCCGTTCCTCGCGCTCAGCCTCGCCGCGCTCGGCCTCAACCTGCTGACCGGCTATTGCGGTCAGCTTTCGCTCGGTTCGGCGGCCTTCATGGCGGCGGGCGCGTTCGCCGCCTACAACTTCAACCTGCGCATCGACGGCCTGCCTCTGCCTGTCACGCTGGTGCTCGCCGGCCTGACGGCAGCCGCCGTCGGAACCGTCTTCGGCTTGCCCAGCCTGCGGCTGAAGGGCTTCTATCTGGCGGTTTCCACGCTGGCCGCCCAGTTCTTCGTCCAGTGGGCGCTGACCAAGTTCGGCTGGTTCTCGAACGACAACCCGTCGGGCGTGATCGATGCGCCGAAGCTGCTCGTCGCCGGCCTCGCCTTCGACACGGCTACAGGGCGCTATCTGCTGGCGCTGACCGTGGTGGCCATCGTCACCGCCCTGACGGTGCGGCTGGTGAACAGCCCGACCGGACGCAACTTCATCGCGGTGCGCGACAACGAGACGGCCGCGCGCGTCATCGGCGTGCCGGTGCTGCGGACCAAGCTGCTCGCCTTCGCCATTTCCTCCTTCATCATCGGCGTGGCCGGCGTGCTGTGGGCGTTCACCTACCTGCGCACCGTCGAGCCGGCGGGCTTCAACCTCGACCGCTCCTTCCAGATACTCTTCATCATCATCATCGGCGGCCTGGCCACCATCCGCGGCGCCTTCATCGGTGCCGCCTTCTTCGTCGTCTTCCCGCTCATTCTGTCGCGTGCCGGCAGCTTCGCTTTCGGCGGGCTGTTCGACTCCGGCGTCCTCGACATGAGCCAGCGCATCGTCATCGGGGCGCTGATCATCCTGCTTCTCATTCTCGAGCCAAGGGGCATTTCGGCTCTTTTCGACCGCGTCGCCGCCCGCCTCGGGCGGCTGCGTGGCCGACCCTGACGTGCATGCGCAGACCCCACCTCATCCCAAGGAGACAATCGCTATGACCTTCTTCAGATCCATCACGGCCGCGGCGATCGCCGCCGCGGTTTCGTTCGGCGCCACCGTCGTCCGGGCGGACGAGCAACACTTCCCCCTGCAGAGCTACCGCGTCGGGCCTTATGCGGCCGGCGGCACCGGCTTCTTCGGCGGCTTCATCGACTATCTCAACCTGATCAACATCCGCGACGGCGGCGTGAACGGCGTCAAGCTCACCTGGTCGGAAGGCGAGACGCAGTACGAGGTCGAGAAAGGCGTCGAGGTCTATGAGCGCTTGAAGAGCAATCCCGGCATCGCCGCCTGGAACCCGCTGTCGGTCGGCATCGCCTATGCGATGATCGACCGCGTCACGCAGGACAAGGTGCCGCTGCTGACCATCAACCACGGCCGCACCGACACGACCGACGGTCGCGTCTTCCCCTACGTCTTCCCGCTGCTGCTCAACCCTTACAGCGAGACCTCGGGCATCGTGAACTACATCGCGTCCAAGGAAGGCGGGGTGGAGAGCCTGAAGGGCAAGAAGATCGTCGTCCTCTATCACGGCTCGCCCTATGGCAAGGAGACGATCCCGATCTACGAACTGCTGGCCGAGAAATACGGCTTCACCGTCTCGCAGATCGAGGTGCCGCATCCCGGCAACGAGCAGCAGGCGCAGTGGCTGCAGATCCGCCGCGAGCGTCCGGACTATGTCGTGCTGCGCGGCTGGGGCGTCATGAACCCGGTCGCCCTCAAGACCGCGCAGAAGACCGGCTTCCCGGCCGCCAAGATCATCGGCAACGTCTGGTCGAACTCCGAGGAGGACGTGATCCCGGCCGGCGACGCGGCGATCGGCTACACCGCCATCACCACCCAGGCCTCGGGCAACACCTATCCGGTGGTCCAGGAAATCCAGAAGGTCGTCTACGACGCCGGCAAGGGCAATCTCGAGGACAAGAACCGCATCGGTTCGGTCTACCACAACCTCGGCATCGTCAACGGCATCCTCAACGTCGAGGCGGTCCGCATCGCGCAGGAGAAGTTCGGCCAGCGCACGCTGACGGGCGACGAGGTGCGTTGGGGCTTCGAGCACCTGAAGCTCGACCCGGCCCGCGTCGAGGCGCTCGGCGCCAAGGACCTCTTCCACTCGATCAACGTCACCTGGGATAACCACGAAGGCGAGGGCTACGTCACCTTCCAGCAGTGGGACGGCAAGAAGTGGAACGTCGTCTCCGACTGGATCGCCCCGGATTGGGCGCTGCTGCGCCCGATCATCGAGAAGTCCTCCGAGGCCTACGCGGCCGAGAAGGGCATCAAGGTCCGCACCGCCGAGGATGCCGACGCGATCGTCAACTGAACGGACGGTTTGACCGGGGCCGCGCGATTGCGGCTCCCGTCGACCTTGATAGCGGAATTGAGCCATGGCCGAAACAGCAGGCATTCTGAAGGTCGATCGCGTCGCCGCGGTCTACGCCGGTGCGATCGCCGCCCTTCACGGCGTCGACCTGACGGTCGCGCCCGGCGAGATCGTCGCTTTGCTGGGCTCCAACGGGGCGGGCAAGTCGACCCTGCTCAAGGCGGTGTCCAATCTGCTGCCTGCCGAGCGCGGCGCCGTGACTGAGGGCCGCATCCTATTCGAGGGGCAGGATGTCGCGACGCTTGCCCCGGCAGCCCTCGCGCGTCGCGGGCTGGTGACTGTTCTCGAGGGCCGGCATTGCTTCCGCTCCCTCACTGTCGAGGAAAACCTGCTGACTGGCGCGCTTGGCCGGTCTTCCACACGCGCCGAGACGAAGGCCGATCTTGAGCGGGTCTACGCCCTCTTCCCCCGTCTGGCCGAGAAGCGACGCACGACGTCCGGCCTGATCTCCGGCGGCGAGCAGCAGATGACGGCGATCGGACGCGGGCTGATGTCGCGCCCGCGGCTGTTCGTCCTCGACGAACCGTCGATGGGTCTGGCACCGCTCGTGGTACGCGAAATCTTCCTGACTCTGAAAAGGCTCAACCGCGAAGACGGCCTGTCGATCCTCGTCGCCGAACAGAACTCGGCGGTGGCGCTCGACTATGCCGACCGCGCCGTCGTCGTCGAGAACGGCGTGAGCAAGCTTTCCGGCCCGGCCGCCGAACTGCGGCAGCGCGCCGACATCAAGGATTTCTACCTCGGCGGCGAGACCACTTCCATCCGCAACACCGATCCTGCCCCGAAAGAGGAGGCTTTTGCATGACCGTGCATCCCGGAACACCCATCGACCCGGCTCGTGCCGTACCGCCCGTGCCACGACCAACGGAAAAGGCCCATGTTGTCCGCGACGACGCCGAGGCCATCGCCGTCGCCACGACCCTGGCGGAGGAATTCCGCAAGGGCGCCTCGCAGCGCGATCGAGACCGCGTCTGGCCTCAGGCGGAGCTGGACGCGTTTTCGCAAAGCGGGCTGTGGTCCATCAACGTCCCGAAGGCCCATGGCGGGCCGGAAGTCTCCTACGTCACGCTGTCGCGGGTCATCTCGATCATCTCCGAGGCCGATCCGTCGCTCGGCCAGATTCCGCAGAACCATCTGGGCGTCGTCGCCGCCATTCGCACGGTGTCGGACGAGGCGCAGAGGAAGCAGCTTTTCGCAGAGGTGCTGGCCGGTACGCGTTTCGGCAACGCGTTCTCGGAATTCGGCTCGAAGCGTGCGGTGGACTTCGAGACGAAATTCACCGACGCCGGCGACCATGTCGTCGTCAACGGCCGAAAGTTCTATTCGAGCGGCGCGCTGCTCGCCCATCTCGTGCCGATTGTCGCGCTCGACGACCAGGGGCGCGCCTGGTACGCCATTGCCGACCGTGGCGCAGAGGGCCTGACCGTCATCGACGACTGGTCGAGCTTCGGCCAGCGCACCACGCTGTCCGGGACGGTGCTGCTCGACAACGTCAAGGTGCCGAAGACGCATCTCGTGCCCGGCTACAAGGGATATGAGGTACCGACCGCCGACGGCGCGATCTTCCAGGTCATCCAGGCCGCGGTCGATCTCGGCATCGCGCGCGCCGCGATCGCCGATACGCTCGACTTCGTCCGTCACCGCTCGCGCGCCTGGGTGGACAGCGGCCTCGACCACGCCACGCAGGACCCCTACACGATCCAGGCGATCGGCGACCTGACCGTGCGCGTCAATGCTGCGGACGCCCTGCTCGACCGTGCCGGGCTCGCGATCGATCGCGCCGTGGCGGAGCCGACGGCCGCCACGGTGGCTGAAGCGCAGGTGCGCACCGCCGAGGCCAAGATCCTGACGACGGAGGTGTCGATCGCCGCCACCAACAAGCTGTTCGAGCTCGCCGGCACGCGTTCGACATTGGCCGAGCACAATCTCGACCGTCACTGGCGCAACGCACGCACGCACACGCTCCACGATCCGGTGCGCTGGAAATACGCGATCGTCGGCAACTACGTGCTGAATGGCGTCAACCCGCCGCTTCACGCCTGGAGTTGATCCACCGCGCCAACGACCGGAGGGGCGGGCGCCGGGCGCTCGCCCCGAAACGCTGAAAGGACATCCATGCTCGTGCCACAGGTCGAACGACAGGCATTCGAGGCCCAGCGGCCATTTCTCACAGAGGCGATGCGGCGTGTTGCCGGCCCGGTCAGCGTCATTACCGCCGGTATCGGCGACGACCGTACCGGCGCCACCGTGACCACGGCTCAATCGCTATCGATCGAGCCCGAGTCGATGATGGTGGCCATCAATCTCGGCTCGTCGACGTTCCCGGTCATCAGCCGCCACAACCACTATTGCGTCAACGTGCTGCGCGCCGACCAGCAGCCCGTCGCCGACCGCTTCGCTGGCCGTGGCGGGCTCAAGGGCAGGGCACGCTACGAAGGGGCCAGGTGGGAGGTGCTGGAGACAGGTGCACTCGCCCTGGATGGCGCACTCGCCTCGATAGACTGCGCGGTCGAGGACATCATCCTGCGTCACAGCCACGCGCTGATCCTCGGCCGGGTGATGGCTGTCGTGCTTGGCGACCCCGGTTCAGGGCTCGTCTATCGGGATGGAGCCTATTGGCCAGTCGGGCCTGGTTGAAGGCAGGCGCCACGCCGTGTGATGCGATGTGTGTTTGCAGCCATTTCCGCGGCTGGCTATCGCGCCCGTCTTCGGCGTCTCGATCTTCCTAAAGCGCGTCGTGCTTAATCGGCCTCATACCCTGCCGCCTTGAAGAAGTTTCGGCATTGGATAGGGTCGAACAGGTGGCAGATTTCGCCGAACGCGTTGCAGATGGCGTCGAAGGATCGTGCTGCGCGTTTTCGCAGCAAGGCCTTGAGCTTCGAGAACGCCAGATGGTGTCCCACGTCGTGGTGTAGCCGGGTAGCGAGGTGGTCACCCGCGCATCATCGCAATGTGGCTTTCCCCTTGCCCGGAAACGAAGTCCGCGGAGTTCGGAAATGCGTCGGCCTGCGATCTCGCAGCGGCGCTGAAAGGTGACCATTTGCTCCGGCGGCGCGCCCACATCCAAATCCCTGACCGAAGAGGATCACAGCATCCGTCCGGTCGTTGAAGCGCGACCCCATCTTGCGACAGCGGCGAGCACGTCGGTCACGCTCTCCAGGGCGGCATGGCGATCCAGCAGGTCCTGCTGGGCGTGAAGATCGGCCACGAGGATGCAGTGCGAGCATCCTTTGACGCAGTTGCGCGGGCAATCGAGAATTCTTGCGGCGTGCGTCAGCAGGTCCTGAACGTCGTCCAGAAGCCGCGGCGCATATCCGGCGCCTCCCGCATTGAGATCGAACAGGAAGATCGAGTGGGTGCGGCGGCCGATCGCGTCATGTCGCGGACTGACGGCAAGCCCGAGCTCCCGGACATCGACGGCCAAACGCCTCGCCAGGGCCGTTCGGAGCGCCGAGGCCAGCGCCCAGGCCGCCTCTACGCCGTCCAGGCCCGTAAGCTGCAACTCGGCCACGTCGGTCAGCGCTTCGAAACCCAGCGCCAGCGGATTGGTGATCGCATAGGTCCTGTCATTGCCGTCGCAGCGGCCGGCCTGACCCTTCTGCGGCGTCAGCGCCGCGTGCCCGGCCAGATTGCCCTCGCTCTCCTCGGCGGCACGGCCGCAGCGCAGGCAGACATTGTAGCCCCGTTTGCGGATGCCGAGGGAGTGATGAAAGACAAGCCCGTCGGCGGTTGCGCGGGCGCGACCGACGGAAGGATCGCGCAGCGGCACCCAGCCTGCGTCACGCGCGGAAATGCGCACTGGCTGCGGCTCGATATAGTCGATCCTGTCGGTTTCGCCGTGCGGCTTCTCGCTCCAGTCGACCCGGAAGCCGGCCGGCTGCAGGAACTGAAGCCCGTCGAGCGCGCTCGAATCGCAGGCTGTGCACCGATGCGGCCGCAGAACGCCGCAATCGACCTCGCCGCAGTCGCGGCATTGCCATGACCACTTGATGCTCTGGACTTCACGTGCCGCCGCATCGTGCGCCGGCCGCTCCCAGTTCAGCGTGACGCCCGCAGAGGTCCAGACAAGCCCGTCGATGACCACCTGGCCGCCCGGCGCGTACTCCCGGATGGCGACATCGGCCTTGCGGCTGGGATAGTCGTAGCGCCGGTTGCGCACCGTCTCGCTTTCTTCGTCGAAACGCAGCTTCTGGCGCGCCGCCGTCTCGGCGCAGTCGTTGATGAACGGCACCACGGCGTTTGGGAAGCCGTGTCCCGGCAGCAGCGAGCGCGCCGAAAGCTCCTTGAGCAGCGGTTCCCGGCACAGCCTGCGAAGCTGGTTCTCGATGCTGCCCTTCGCTTCCGGCGTCAGGCCGGCGGCCTGATCGCGAAGGTTGTTCCACTGGTCGCGATAGGCCTTCCGGGCTTCGTCGAAACCCGTGGAGCAGTTCTCCGGCACATTGTCGACGTCATGCAGCGCGGTGCCGTCCAGCAGGGCCCTGAGCCGCGCCGCCATATCCGCAGCCGTGCTCGGATCGTTCAGCCAGGCGCAAAACCGGTCGACCGGCGGGTTCTCCTCTCCGGCAAGCGACAAGCCTTCCGGGCATCCGAAGAAGGAACCCGACCTGACGCGCATCAGCTCTGCCTGCGATTGACGAAACCACTCCCCGAGAAGAAGCGCGTTGGCGTGACGCTGGACGATGCGGCGGGAGTCCAGCCTGACCTGCGGCGCGCACATCGAGCTGCGCAGATAGGCTGCCGGATCGGTGAAGGCCTCACGGTCCAGCGGCGTGTCTCTCGCGAAGGTGAGCGAGGAAGAGAAGCTCTGACCGCGGCGTCCGGCGCGCCCGACGCGCTGCCGGTAGTTGGCGATCGACGGCGGGACATTGGTGTTCAGCACCGCTTCGACCGAACCGATGTCGACACCCATTTCCATGGTCGTGGAGCAGGCCAGCAGATTGATTTCCCCCTGCTTGAACTGGGCCTCGAAGGCGCGCAGCCGATGCGGCTGCTGCTGCGCGGAGTGTTCCTCGGCGCGCATGTAGGATGCGTAGGTCGCCGCGCGGTCGTGCAGGTCGGTCCATATGCCCCGCGACCGCAGGCTCCTGACGACCGGGTCGGTCTGGATGAACCCTTCCAGTTCGGCACGCTCGCCGGCCAGGGGAAAGGCGATCGGCAATCTCGGAAAGTTCGCGGCCGCCGGCGCGGGCCGGTCGCCGGAGGGCGCGAGCCGCAGAGCATAGGGCGTCTGTCCGAACACCAGGCGGGGGAGCACCCTGTGCGTGATCGGGCAGATCCAGGCTTCCGCGACTGGGCCGAGATGGGCCTTTTCGATATCGAGCGCGTAGGTCGATCCGGTCCCTTCGAACACCGGGCGCAACTGGTCCCAGGCGTCCTGCAGAATCGCGTTGAGGATGCCGCGATCCTCGCCGCTGCCGCTGTCCAGAGCCAGGCTCTGCTCCAGCGCCAGGACGGGGTTTGCCTGCCGGCCAGCTCCCGCACGGGCCAGCGGCCAGACCATGTCCGACTCGCTGCGCCTGTCCTGGCCGGGTCCGACGATCGTCCTCAGAAATGCGTGTCGCGGCAGCAGCCAGCGGGCGTCCTCGCGGCTGACGTTGAGCACGAAATTGCTGCGGACCAGGTCGATGAGAAAGTACAGATAGTCGGTCCAGTGCGCTTTCGCGAAGCCGCGTTCCCGCAGCGGGCGCGGCACGCGGTCGTCCGCGATGTTGTCGATTTGCGGAAAGACCAGCCTTGCCAGGCCGAGCGTCTCCAGCGCATTGGCGCGGCGCGGACGCCGGGCGAGCTCGCGCAGGATCAGGAAATTGGCCAGTATCCCGGGGTCGCGGAACCGCTCGTCGCGGTCGGCGTCCCAGACATTGCCGATCCATCGGCTGAGCATCGGCTCGTCGGACAGCGCCTTGACCATGTGGGACCACGGAACGGGCTTGACGGTGCCGGTTCCGCGCAGTTGGTCCTCGATCGTGCGCAGGCGATCGCCCAGACTCGGAATGCTGCCGGCATGCGGGGCGATGACGGCCCGCTCCGCTTCCAGTTCCGAGCGCTTCGCCGCGTCCAGGCTCTCCGGCCTCGCCGCCTTCTGCACCGAATGATAGACGAAGCTGCGCACAAAGCTGCGCTCGGACATCGTCTCGATATTGGCGGCGAAACGCGCGGTGCCCTGCCGGCTGTCGGTGAACGAGATCAGTTGCCGGCCCTGCGACGGAAGCTCGATGTCGGAGCGGGGGCTCGGCGAAACGCCTTCGAGCACGGTCGGCGCCGCGTTCTGGATCAGGAATGGGGCACCGAAGCGAAACGGCCACAGGATCCGCGACGACCGCCGCGAGGGCTTGGCATGGCAGCACGGACAGGAGCCGTCGCACATCTTTGGGCTGAGTTGCACGGATGTCGCCGCGCCGCGGCGGTCGGGCAAGGCACCGCTGGTCAGGTCGAGATCTCGCTGAACGAGTCCGTTCGCCGGCCTCGAGCCGATCAAGCGCCGCTTGCATTCCTGCGAGACGGCCGTGGCGCCGTCTTCCTCGTCATCGTCGCCGCCCTCGTCGCGTTCGCGCGCGCTCGTCGCCTCGAACTCGTCGCGGTCGGGCGGCGCGGCCTCGGGCGAAAGCCGGTCGCCGTGATCGAAGGCGTTGAGCAGCGGCTCGCCGCATTCGCGGCAACTGATCACTTCGAAGACCGGTGCGCCGCAGGATGTGCAGATTTCGCTCCGCTCGAAATGGATCGGCCCGAACGGCCAGCCTTCGGGTCTGTCGCCCTTGCAGGCCGGATTGAGGCATGACCACAACCCGGGAACCGCCCTGATGAACTTGTGGACGCGCATCGGCAGGACCGACCCCGCGACGGCCTCAAGGAAGGGAATCGCCGGCGCGCCGGCCTGCCTGGCCGCCGCTTCGACGCGCGCCATGGGGACGGCTCCGCGTTCAAGCTCTCCGACCAGCGCATGGACCGCGGGATGGCAGCTCACCGCATCGGGACGATCGAGATCGATCGGGCCGGACCGGTCCCGACGCGGGCCAAGCGTCACCGGCCTGGGCTTGCCGATGACGACATGAACCTGATCGATCGGCACACCGGCGAGATCGGCCAGGTAGCGCTGGAGATTGCCCCGGTCGGCTTCGCTGCCGTCGCCGATCGTCGCCGAGGTCGCCACGAACCGCACGTCGCGCGCCTTGACGCCGAAGGCCTGCAGGACACGGCGCAGCAGCAGCGAGAGTTCCGCCGCGGCGGATCCGACATAGCTGTGCGCCTCGTCGATGACGATCCAGCGGAGCTGTCCCTGGGATGCCTGGAGGATCGGATGGTCCTCCTTGCGGATGGTCATGTACTCCAGCATGGTCAGGTTGGTGACGAGCACCGGCGGCGGATCGGAGCGCAGCGTGCCGCGGTAGAGCACCTGCTCGGGAACGTCCTGCTCGGCCTTGTCGCGTTCGCTCTTGCGCTTGTCCAGCATCAGCCCGTTGTAGAGCGCGAAGCGGATCTTTCCGCGGAACGGCGCGACCCAGCGGCGCAGCCTTTCCTCCTGGCTGGCGATGAGCGCGTTGAGGGGATAGAGCATCAGCGCGCGCACGCCGCGCAGCCGGCCGGCGCTTTCCGCCTCGCGCACCAGATCGTCGAGCATCGGCACCATGAAGCACTCGGTCTTGCCGGAGCCGGTGCCGCTGGAGACCAGCACCGACCTGCGTTCCTTCAGCAGTTGCTCCCAGGCCTCGAGCTGATGGGCGAAGGCCGGATAGTCGAAGCGATGATCGTCGCCCGCCCTGCCGATCAGCGCGTCGACAAGGGCGGGATGCAGGAGCGAGCCGCGCAGCGCGCCGGGCGACAGGCCGGACGAGACGTAGCCCGGCGCCCCCTCGACCACCGGCTCGGCGAACAGGGCGCCTTCGCGGGCGTCGCTGCCGGACAGCCTGGCGCGAAGGAATGCATTCAGAGCGTCGTGGCGTATTCCCGCCTGGGCGATGACCGCCGCTGTGACTCGCTGGCGAAGCTGCCGGTCGACGGCAAGCGGGTTCGAGATCGTCAAGGTCCTCACCTCCGCGCCTGATCCGAGAAGGCCGCGGCGAACCCGTCGCAAAACCACTTCGGGTGCCGTCGGCTGATGGTCTTCACGCAGATCACCTGCGCGGGGCTGAGCGTGACGCGCTCGCGGGCGGCACGTGCGGCGGCCACCGGTGCGTCGAGCGCACGCCAATAGCGCTCCGGGACGTTCCATGCCGGCAGCGCATTGGCGAGCGCGGGGCGGAAGGGGCTCGGGTCCGGGTCGATCCGCCCGTCGGCGCGGGTGACGAAGTCGTTGGCGGCATCCTTGAGCGCCGCGCAGGGGGCGGTGAACCCCAGGACAGGCCCGAGGGCCGGAAGGTCGGTCGCTATCCGCCGGATCCGCTGGCTGATGATCGGCATGATATAGTCCTCGCCGTTGGGCACCAGGCGAAGCAGGTGCTGCATCTCCTGGCGCCCGGCCTCATCCCACGCGGCGGCGGGCAACATCTCCCACGCAAAGGGAAGACCGTCGCTGAGCCGGTAAAGCTTGGGCAACTGTTCCTCTCCGACCTGGAACAGCATGCGTGTCGCAAGGCGCGGCCTGCTCGAAACCAGTGTCAGGACATCGAAGGTCGAAGACGGAAGGCCGTCGAGCGACAGCGCGATTTCGATCACGGATTGAACGAAAGCGCGGCATTCCGTGGCCGGCGCGGCCAGCATCTCGTCGCAAATCCGGCCGAGCTGTTCCAGCCGCGCGGTGCGGTCCGCGACCATCATGGCCTGTGCAAACGGCGTATCCGCCCCCTCCGGCGGCAGGTGGCCCTTGACGACGAGCGGCGTGCTCAGGATGCGCCCGCCGGTTCGCAGATAGACGAGCCATTCTCCCGCCAAAGGCGGCAGCACGATGGGCGCCGGCATTTCGCCGTCGGTACGCTCATACGGGCCGAGATCCACTTCGCAGGCCGGCCTGCCCAGCGACCGGCCGGCTATCCGGACATGCGCGTCGTTCGGGACGCGATCCGGAGCCCAGTGCTGCGAGCGCTGCGACAACCGGCATTCGTAGGGCCTGAGGAACCAGACGTCGATCGAGCCATGGGTGAAGCCCAGCCTGACCTTCGCTCCGAGGTCGCCCAGCCCATGCAGAAGTGCTGCAAGATCGTCGGCGATCGTCGAAAGCGGCAGCTCGTCTTCGAACTGCCAATAGGCCACCGCGCCCGGTACCGCCCGGTCCTGATGATCGAGCAGGACGGCGGTGAGCTCTTCCCTTCCGTCCGCCGTGGCGACGAAGCGGTTGATCTCGGAGTGCGACAGGCTCTCGCGGTTCGGCAGCGGGCCGCCGCTCCAGGTGGCGATCCATGGCGGGTGCGGAAGGGGTATATCAAGCTCGCACGCCCGGCCGAAGCCGTCCGTCAACCGGGCGCGCGCCGTCGACCGGGCGATGTCCTTCCTGTCGAGCTGCCAGATGCCGCGATCGACATGGCGTCCCGCATCGAGGCGAACCTCTCCGTCCCAACCCGCGACCGACAGTTCGGTCAGGGTCTCGGTGCGCCGCCGGGCGACGCGAAACTGCTCAGGCAGGATGATGGCATCCCGCCGGTCGCGCACATGATGGGTGGCAGGATCGAGCCAGGCGAACTCGAACGGTCCGTGGCCTGTTCGCCGCTGGGCCGGCTGCCAGCGGTTCTCGCCCGGCCGGCGCCACCAGATTTCCTGAATTGCCGTCCATTCCCGCGATCCTCGCCTCAGCCTGAAGTCCGGCTCCCCGACGATCAGCATCTGGTCGGGATCGACGGCGCGGAAGCCGGAAGGCGTCTGCCCGGCCAAGACGAGTTCGTCGCGCAGGTCTCCCTTCTGCCCGCCGCGCACAAGATATCTGTCCTGGCGGGGCGAGGTGACGATCGCCGCGCCCTGCACCAGCCACAGCGCACGCCGCTCGTCGGGCAGTCCTGCGATCCTTGCGCAGCGTGAGCCGAGGTCCGACGCCGCACAGTGCCATTCCCGCGGTGCATCGATGTACAGGCGGTCGGGAGAATAGGCTCGGCTGCCGGTGCCGATCAGTCTCAGCGTCCGCGGGACCTCGCCAGGGGCATCGTCGATGGCCTCGTAGATCCTCAGATCGCCGGGCAGGCGCTCGCCTCCCGGCAGGACGAACGGATTGCCGACCCGGCTCCCGCCGCCGCGCATCTCCAGCGAGATCGCGACATGCGACGGAACGTCGTATCGGATGCGGGCGGCCGTCGGCCGGCAGAGCCAGCGTCCGTCGCTGTCCGGGTCGGCGACCGCGAGCTCGCCCGACACATGACGCGCCAGCGCCTCTGACGCATACAGGCGGAGCCTGTTCCAGTCGCCGAGAAGGCCGGCGAGCACCGGGCTGCCGCCGGCGTCCTGAATGCTGCCGCTCAACTGGAGTTCGACCATTTCGCGGCGCGCGCCGCCTGGACCCAGAAGAAGCAGCCGTCTCGCCCTGATGGATGCCGCCGGTCTCGCGGCCTCGGCGAGGAAAAGGCCGTCGATCAGGGCCTTTCCGGCGGCGCTGCCGATCGACACCGGCAGGTCGTTGCGCCAGTCCCGGTAAGTCTCGTCGAGCCAGAGGGATACGAGCGAACCGGACGGTACTCCGGCCCGTTCGGCGTTCCGCCGGAGCAAAACGATCTGGACCGCGAGTTCACCCGAAACGAGGCGGATTTCCTTGCTCCTCCACGTCTGGGGAACCAGGTGGAGGAGGTCTTCGCACACGGTGTCGGCGATGTCGGCCGTGCAGGTTTCCCGCGACAGCAGCACCGAGACGACCCGCTCGAGAAACGCCTTCGCCCAGCCGCTCGCGGAGCCTTCAAGCGCCGCGACGGGAAATCCGCCCTGGCGGGCGATGGCGGCCAGCCGATGATGCGTCCCGTTCACCTTCAGCGGCGCGATGCGCCAGTAGCGCAACCCGTCGTCCGCCAGGCGACGCCAATCCGCCTGAGGCATGGTCAGACCGACAGGCTGGCCGAGGTCGGACCAGTTTCGTTGCGTTCCGTCGTAGTGGCGCCTGAACCACTCCGACGCCCAGAGCACGAACTTGCCTGCGAGCGCTCCGGTCGCGGGACCGGCCAGCATCGCGCGTTTGCCGCGAAGCTCGGACCGCAGGGCGCCGAAAGCGTCGTCCGACAGCCGGTAAAGATAGAGGGCTCTCCCGTCGACCGCAGGGAGATCGTATTCGGACAGCCAGCCATCTTGCCCGGATTGCTTGCCGTCGACGAGCTTTCTGCGGCGGACGATCGCCTTCAACAGCAACAGCCGGTGCTCCGGCCGGCCTTGCAACTCGGCTATGACCGCATCCAACGCGCCGATACTTGCTCCCGCCGCGTCCAGGCGTGCCGCGTAATCTCCCACCCCGATGATTTCCTATGCAGCGGTCACTCCGATCGACCCCAAGACGAAGTCTACCTCACACGAAGCAAAATGACATACCGGATTGCCGCGGAATCTTGCGGCAAACCCGGATGAACATGCCGATGGGTGTATTCTCGGCAAAATGCCTGGAAAACAACTGCCGGCGTAAAAGCACGGCCTGGCACCCGCGCCGGCGAGCTCATTTCAGACTCGCCCTCGCGGCAGCGACATGCCGGCAGATCGACCCCGCGTGGGCGGGGGAGCCTGATCTCGTATTCGGCGTCCGACACCGGGACCAGGTCGATCCCCGCGTGGGCGGGGGAGCCGACAGCGCGTCCTGGACGATGGCGCCGGGCGGGGGTCGATCCCCGCGTGGGCGGGGGAGCCCGCTCCTACTACGAGAGAGACCCGGCCAAATGGGGTCGATCCCCGCGTGGGCGGGGGAGCCTCGAACCGCAGGCCGTCGGAGATGCCGTAGCGGGGTCGATCCCCGCGTGGGCGGGGGAGCCCCTCCGGCCGCCCGAAAGGGCCGGGTGCGACGGGGTCGATCCCCGCGTGGGCGGGGGAGCCTCGATACGCGACAGGTGCGAGGTGCCGATCGTGGGTCGATCCCCGCGTGGGCGGGGGAGCCATCCAGGCGGCGATGGCCGGCATGGCGGCGCTGGGTCGATCCCCGCGTGGGCGGGGGAGCCCCCTGGCTCCACACGCCGTCGGACGAGGTGAACGGTCGATCCCCGCGTGGGCGGGGGAGCCTGTCCAAATCCAGCAGAAAGGAGGCCTGGGACAGGTCGATCCCCGCGTGGGCGGGGGAGCCCGATGTCTTCAACGGTGCGATGAGCATCCCGAGGGTCGATCCCCGCGTGGGCGGGGGAGCCGTCCGGCTAAAGAGCGGCGGGGTCGTGGAGCCGGGTCGATCCCCGCGTGGGCGGGGGAGCCCCAGCGTGGCGGCGATCTGCGGCGTCGAATGGGGGTCGATCCCCGCGTGGGCGGGGGAGCCTTCAGCGCGCGCCCGACCAGCTTGGCGATCTGGGGTCGATCCCCGCGTGGGCGGGGGAGCCCGCAGCGCGTCGAACGGGTCAGCCTCGGCGCTGGGTCGATCCCCGCGTGGGCGGGGGAGCCGCCGATCCGGCCCCGGAGGGTACGAGCCAAGCGGGTCGATCCCCGCGTGGGCGGGGGAGCCCCGATTTCCTGCCTCATGTCGACCATTACGCCGGGTCGATCCCCGCGTGGGCGGGGGAGCCTGCCGCCGCTCCCTTGTCAGGGCGGGCCACACGGGTCGATCCCCGCGTGGGCGGGGGAGCCATGGCTGCGACCGGGACGGACATCCTCGACGGCGGTCGATCCCCGCGTGGGCGGGGGAGCCCGCAGCACCTGCTCCTCGACCTGCTTGACCTGGGGTCGATCCCCGCGTGGGCGGGGGAGCCGACCATGCCGACCCAGCCGCGATGCTCCAGCCGGGTCGATCCCCGCGTGGGCGGGGGAGCCCTTTGGGCTGGGATGCTAACCGGGAGGATATGGGGTCGATCCCCGCGTGGGCGGGGGAGCCCCATCACATAGATGCCGTCGACGACTTCAATGGGGTCGATCCCCGCGTGGGCGGGGGAGCCCCACATCGCTCCCCTTGTCAGGATCGAACTCGGGGTCGATCCCCGCGTGGGCGGGGGAGCCGATCGCTACACGACCGAGGTCGTGATCAAGCAGGGTCGATCCCCGCGTGGGCGGGGGAGCCCCAGGCGCCTGGTCGACGATGTAGCAGAACCAGGGTCGATCCCCGCGTGGGCGGGGGAGCCTATGCAGGCGCAAAGGCCGCGATCCGATCGCGGGGTCGATCCCCGCGTGGGCGGGGGAGCCGTCCCGTCGAGCGTCGTGATGTGGGTGAAGGCGGGTCGATCCCCGCGTGGGCGGGGGAGCCCCTCTGGCCCAGAAAGAGGCGAAGCTAGACGCGGGTCGATCCCCGCGTGGGCGGGGGAGCCCGGGCTGCTTTACAAGACCCTATGTAAAGACAGGGTCGATCCCCGCGTGGGCGGGGGAGCCACCATCTTCACCAGGTCGACGTAGCTCACCTGGGGTCGATCCCCGCGTGGGCGGGGGAGCCACGAGATGGTCGGCGTACCGTCGAGCATTCCGGGGTCGATCCCCGCGTGGGCGGGGGAGCCGCCTTCGCCACGCGCGGCCACTACGGCACGACGGGTCGATCCCCGCGTGGGCGGGGGAGCCCCCGTCAGGAGCGATGATGTCCCATCCGGCATGGGTCGATCCCCGCGTGGGCGGGGGAGCCGCTTCCGGCTCCCACTCGCGGGGAGGGAGGGCGGGTCGATCCCCGCGTGGGCGGGGGAGCCTCGACCACGGCCTTCAAGCGCTATGCGGGAGGGGGTCGATCCCCGCGTGGGCGGGGGAGCCATCGCGCTGGAGCGCATCGGCGAAATCCTGCAGGGTCGATCCCCGCGTGGGCGGGGGAGCCGCGATCGTTCGCAACGAGACGAAAGAGGAGAGGGGTCGATCCCCGCGTGGGCGGGGGAGCCCCCGGCCTGGTCGACCTCGGCCGTCGGGGTCA
>JAHBYY010000051.1 GCA_019635715.1 Rhizobiaceae bacterium
AGTCAAAGCTCAGGGCTTCTGGTATTAGAGACAGTTTGGAAAAGCGTCAGGGTGGAGCGAAAAGGGTGATCTCGAGGCCCGGAGCGGAGCATACTTGCGGTACGTGAGCCCCGAAACGCAGGAAATCGCCATTTGCAGGCCGCCCTCACGCAAATGCCGAACAGTCGCTCAGCCCGGATACCAGATCTTGCGCGGATCCTCGTCGGCGCGCCGATAATCCCAGGCCGCATCGACCAGCGCAGCGAGGTCGTAGCGCGGGCGCCAGCCGAGCTCGAAGCGCGCCCGCGTGTTGTCCAGCCAGTTGGACCGGTAGTCGCTGGCGATCTCGATCGAGGGCAGGCCGCGGCTCTCGGCCAGATAGGCGGCAAGCGCGCCGTAGTCGACCGGCTCGTCCATGGCGATGTTGTAGAGACGTCCCTTGGTGCGCGGATTTCCGAGCGCCGCCAGGATCGCCGCGACGAGATCGTCGACATGCACGAAATTGCGTTTCAGCGGCCGGCCGTGCGTGTCCAGCAGCAGCGGCACCGTGCCGGTCTCGCGGCAGCTCCTCGCCACGTCCGCCGGCACCAGCGTCTTCCAGTCCGGCCCGCCGAAGACGTCGTCGCCGAACGACAGGCTGTAGCGGAAATCGTCCTTCTCCATGATCCACGGCGCGCGCAGGCAGCAGGCGTCGATGCCGTACTGGATGACGAATTGCTGCACCATCACCTCTTCCAGCACCTTCGAAAGCGCGTAGCAGCCGGGATAGGCCATGTGGGGCGTCGCCTCGGTCAGCGGTCCGTCATGCTCGTAGAAGAAGTGCCCGACTGCTGCGTCGCCGCCGAGCAGGATGAACTGCCGGGCGGTCGGGCTCGTCCTGAAGCTTTCGAGCAGCCAGAACAGTCCCTTGACCGTCACGTCCATCACGTCGTCGGGCGTATCCTTGCAGGTTGCGAGATGCACGACATGCGTCACGCCGGCCATCGCCCGTTCGACGCTGGCCCTGTCGGCGATGTTTCCCGTGACGACTTCGAGGCGGTCGCGCTCGGGCAGGCGGCGGTTGTGGCAAAGCGCGCGCAGCACGCTGTGCCGGTGCGACGGATCGGCGAGCAGCGCCGAAGTCAGGTTCGAGCCGACCTTGCCGGCGGCACCGGTGATCAGAATGCGCATGTTTCCTCCTCGGAGGCGCCGCCTATGCGGACGCCGTGCGATCGGCCCGCCATGTGGGTTCGGAAAGCGGCGAGGCGACCGACTGCCGTTCCACGAGAGGACACTCGACCTTGATCTGCGGCGGCTTCCGGCCCTGCCGGTGGGCCCCCTCGATCAGGTGCTCGACCGCCAGCCGTCCCATTTCCTGATGCGGCAGCAGCATGGTCGTCAGCGGCGGCCTGGCGAACTGCGCGATCTCGCGGTCGTCGTAGCCGATCACCGCGATGTCCTCGGGGATCCGCTTGCCCATCTCCTTCAGCGCCTCATAGCAGCCGAGCGCCATCAGGTCGTTGGAGCAGAAGATCGCCGTCGGCGGGTCGTCGAGCCGCATCAGCTCCAAAGTGTGCTCGAAGCCGGCCGAAGGCTCCCAGTTGCCCGGCCGGACGAGACGCGGATCGAAGGTGATCTCGCGGCTTGCCAGCGCCTGGCGGTAGCCCTTGAGGCGGTCGCGCGACGCCTCCATCCACACCTCGCCCTGGATGAAGCCGATCCGGCGATGACCGGCCTCGAGCAGGCGCTCCGTCGCCTCGCGTCCCCCGACCACCTCGCCAGGCACGATCGAGCCGATCGATCTGTCCGCGACGTAGCAGTTGAGAAGAACCGCCGGCACGCCCGCGGGAAGGTGCGGAGCGCCGATCTCGCGCGTCTGGATCGTCCCCCAGATGACCCCGGCCAGCGGCAGCCCGGCCATGCGCGCCAGCGCGGCTTCCTCGATCTCCGGATCGCCGCGCGTCACCGTCATGCTGAGGGTCAGGCCGTGTTCCCAGGCCTTTTCCCGCGCCCCCGCGGCCGCAAGCGCCATCCAGGGGTCGGTCGAGATCTCGTCGACGACGAAGCCGATGACGGTGCGGTCGACCGGCGTGTTCGCCGCGGTCCCGCGCTTCACCAGCCTGTAGTCGAGCGCCCGCGCCGCCTCCAGGACGCGCTGCCGGGTCTGCTCGGAAAGCCGCACGCCGAGCGCATCGTTGAGGACTAGCGAGACGGTGGTTTGCGAAACGCCGGCCAACCCTGCCACCTCGACCATGGTAGCCTGCCTCCGCCGCGCCTTGCCGGAAGCGGGACGGCCCTTGCCATTGCCTGCCGTCACGGCGCGCGCCTGCCGGCTGCGGGGCGGGACACTGGCTGCGGGGCAGGTGAGGGCGGCGACATTATCATCATAACGCTTTGTATTATCATTATCTTTCTGCAATGCAACTTTCAGCGTTGACTAATATTAGCAACGATGGAACACTTTTGAAAGCGGCGACAACGACCGCGCCTTCGCGCCACTCGGCTCGAACAGCAAACTACGTTTCGGAGGAAGCCATGAAGCAATGGATTTTTGCCGCTTGCGCGGCCGCGATCGCTTTGAATGCCGGCGCAGCTATGGCGCAGGAAAAGAAGCAGTTGGCATTCGTCGTCAATGCCGCCTCGGACTTCTGGAAGCTGGCCGAGGCCGGCGTCAAGAAGGCGCAGGCCGAGCTGCCCGACTATGAGCTGCAGTTCAAATATCCCGCGCAGGGCACCGCCGCCCTGCAGAACGCGTTGATGGACGATTTGGTCGCCGCCGGCACCGATGCGATCATGATCTCCTCCGTCGACCCGAAGACCTCGATCGACGCCTTCAACCGCATCGCCGCGCAGGTGCCGCTGTTCACCACCGACAGCGACGCACCCGATTCCAACCGCATCGCCTATCTCGGCTCGTCCAACACCGACGCCGGCGTGCAGGCCGGCGAGATCGCCGTCAAGGCGCTTGCGGGCGGCGGCAAGTGCATGGGCTTCGTCGGCTTCCTCGGCGCCGACAATGCCAAGGAGCGCATCGCCGGCTTCCGGCAGGCGGTCGACGGCAAGGGCATCGAACTGGTCGACGTGCGCGGCGACGACGTCGATTTCGCCCGGGCCCGCTCGAATGTCGACGACGTGCTGGCCGCCAACCCCGAGATCAACTGCATGGTCGGCTTCTACTCCTACAATCCGCCGAAGATCTACGAAGCGCTGCAGGCGGCCGGCAAGCTCGGACAGATCACCGTCATCGCCTTCGACGAGGATCCGGTGACGCTCGGCGCGGTGCGTGAAGGCAGCTTCGCCGGCACGGTCGTCCAGCAGCCGTTCGAATGGGGCTATCAGGGCATGAAGCTGATGGCGAAGTATCTCGAGGGCGACAAGTCGTCGATCCCCGAGAACAAGCTGATCATCGTGCCGACCAAGGTCATCGACAAGGCCAATGTCGACCAGTTCGAGGCGGACCTGAAGAAGGCGATCAACGGCTGATCACCTTGCAGCGCGGCCGGCCATTCTCAATGGCCGGCCGCGCTGCTATTTTGTCCGCGCAGTCCCCGTCGCCACCGAGCCCGCTTCATGGCCGAGCCCTTCCTTGAGCTTGTCGGCATCACCAAGACGTTTCCGGGCGTGGCCGCGCTGAGCGACGTGACGTTCTCCATCGCGCCGGGCGAAGTGGTCGGGCTCGTCGGCGAGAACGGGGCAGGCAAGTCGACCTTGATGAAGATCCTGGGCGGCGTCACGCAGCCGACGGCCGGCGAACTGCGCGTCGACGGCGCGAGGCGCGACAGCTTCAGCGTGCCGGATGCGATCAGGTCCGGCATCGCCTTCGTCCATCAGGAACTCAACCTGTTCGACAATCTGGACGTGGCCGCCAACATCTTCATCGGCCGCGAGCCGTTGAAGGGCGGCCCGCTGCGCCTGGTCGACCGGGAGGCGCTGCGGGCCCAGGTGGAACCGCTCCTGGCGCGCCTCAAGGTCGGCTACGGCGCCCGCACCCCGGTGCGCGACCTGTCGATCGCCCAGCAGCAGCTCCTCGAAATCGTCAAGGCGCTGTCGCTCAGGTCGCGGCTGGTCATCATGGACGAGCCGACCTCCAGCCTGACGCTGACCGAGACGGACCGGCTCATGTCGGTGATCGACGAATTGCGCGCCGACGGCGTCGGCATCATCTTCATCTCCCACCGGCTCCACGAGGTGGAGCGCTGCGCCGACCGTGTCGTGGTGCTGCGCGACGGGCGCATGGTCGGCGAGCTCGCCAAAGGCGAAATCACCCATGAGCGGATGATCCGCCTGATGATCGGCCGCGATCTGAAATCGCTCTATACGCCGCCGAAGGCGCCGCCCGGCGCCACGGCGCTGGCGATCGACGATGTCGTCACCTCCACCTATCCCGGCAAGCGCGTCAGCCTGGAGGTCAGGAGCGGCGAAATTCTCGGGCTCGCCGGATTGGTCGGTTCGGGGCGGACGGAACTCGCCAATGCGGTGTTCGGCATCGAGCCGCTGCTCGGCGGCTCCGTCAGCCTGGACGGAACCCGGCTGCGCATCGACAGCCCGCGCGACGCCATCCGCCAGGGCATCTACCTCGCCCCGGAGGACCGCAAGAGCTTCGGCCTGCTGCTCGACTTCCCGATCGTCGACAACATCTCTTTGCCCGACCTTGCGTCCTACGCATCCGCGTCGCTGGTGAACCGCGGGCGCGAGATCGAGAATGCCGACCGGCAGAAGCAGCGGCTCAATATCCGCGCGCCCAACGTCACGACCCGCGTCGGGACGCTGTCCGGAGGCAATCAGCAGAAGGTGGTGCTGGCGAAATGGCTGTCGATGAAGCCGCGCGTCATCATCTTCGACGAGCCGACGCGCGGCGTCGACGTCGGCGCCAAGAAGGAAATCTACGAGCTGCTGCGGGCGTTGAGCGACGCGGGCGTCGCGATCCTGATGATTTCGAGCGACATGGAAGAGGTGGTCGGGGTCAGCGACCGCGTCGCCGTGATGCACGAGGGAACGATCAGCGGCTTCCTGCGGCGGGATGAGCTCAGCGAACACAGCGTGCTGCGTCTGGCGGTCGGCACCACGGCGACAAAGGGGACTGCATGAACCGGAAAGACCTCGGGCTCCTCGTCCTGATCGTCGTGGTGGCGACCATCGTGGCGATCCGCCAGCCGCTGTTCATCGCGCCGGTGAACATCGCCAACACCGCCAACCTGATCGGCCTGTTCGGATTGTTCTCGATCGCCCAGGCCTTCGTCATCATCACCGGCGGCATCGAGCTCTCGGTCGGCTCGATCATCGCGCTGCTCGGCGTGCTGTTCGTCGACCTCGTGGTCAACCAGGGCATGCCCTGGCCGTTCGCGGCCCTGCTGATGATCGGGCTGGGCGCGCTGATGGGGCTGGCGCACGGGCTGCTGATCACCCGCATGAAGATCCAGCCCTTCATCGTCACGCTGTGCGGGCTGCTGATCTATCGCGGCGTGGCGCGCTTCTATACCGGCGACGGCACCGCCGGCTTCACCTTCGGGGCAAGTTTTCCGACCCTGGAATGGCTGACCATGGGCCGAAGCTGGGGCGTTCCGCATTCCTTCATCGCGATGATCGTCGTGGCTGCGGTGATGTGGGTGGTGCTGCACCGGTCGGTGTTCGGCCGCCATCTCTTCGCCGTCGGCAAGAACGAGGAGGCGGCGCGCTATTCCGGCATCGCCACCAATCGCGTCATCATCGCGGCCTATGTCATCTGCACGGTGCTGACGGCGATCTCGGCGATCTTCTTCGCCATGTACACGCGCTCCATCTCGCCGTCCTCGCACGGCAATTTCTACGAGCTCTACGCGATCGCCGCCGCCGTGCTCGGCGGCTGTTCGCTGCGCGGCGGCGAGGGCTCGATCGTCGGCGTGGTGCTCGGCACCGTGCTGCTGCAGGTGCTGCAGAACCTCGTCAACCTGCTCGGCATCCCGAGCTCCTTGAACTTCGCGGTGATGGGCTCGGTGATCCTGATCGGCGTGCTGGCCGATCAGCAGATCTCGCGCTACCGGCTGCGCGGAAAATAGGGCCTGCCGGCCGACGCCTTGCCGACCTCGGCGATCAGCCGGTCGCGCAGCCGGCTGCCGCTTGCGAAGCCGGCTGCCTCGAAGACCGGGCCGGCGAGGTCGGCCGTCGGCCGGCCGCCAGCGAAGATCGCGTCCAGGCGCGCATCGAGCGGGTCGGTGAAGCGCCGGGCCGTGCCGTCGCCGCCGCGGGCGGCGCACGCGGCGATCCACGCCGCGACGACGAGCGCCAGAGTTTCGATCGAGCGGCCGGCTTCCAGACGTTCGAGCGCCGGCGCGATGATCCGCTGCGGCAGCTTCTGGCTGCCGTCGGTGGCGATCTGCCGGGTCTGGTGGGCCAGCGCGGTATTTGCGAACCTCGCCGCCAGCCGCCGCCGGTAGTCGAGCGGGTCGAGACCGGCTTCGCCCGGCAGGGTCGCCGACGTCTCGTCCCAAAGCGCTTCGACGATGGCGCGGATCGCCGGATCGGCAAAGGCGGCGTCGACGGTGGCGTGGCCGGCGAGCAGCCCCAGATAGGCGATGGCCGAGTGGGCACCGTTCAGCATGCGCAGCTTCATCGTCTCGTAGGGCGTGACGTCTTCGACCATCGTCACGCCGAACCGTTCCCACCGTGGCCGTCCGGCCGGAAAATCGTCCTCGACGACCCATTGGAAGAAGGGCTCGGCGACGACGGGCCAGGCGTCGTCCAGCCCGAGGCCGGCCGAGATGCGCTCCCTGTCTCCATCGGCGGTCGCCGGGACGATCCTGTCGACCATGCAGGACGGAAACGCCACATGCCGGGCGATTTGGTCTGCCAGGACCGGCGAGCGGCGGCCGGCGAAATCGACGATCACCTGGCGCAGCGCCTTGCCGTTGGCCGGGAGGTTGTCGCAGGAAAGGAGCGTGAAGGGCTGCGTTCCGGCCTCGAAGCGCCTGGCGAGGGCCTCCGTCAGCAATCCATGCACGGTTCGCGGCATGTCCGGATTGGCGAGGTCGTGGACGACATCGCCGTGATCGGCGTCGAGCGAACCGTCCGGGCGGCGCAGATAGGCCTTCTCCGTCACCGTCAGCATGACGATCCGGATGCGGGGATCGACCATTGCGTCGAGCAGCGCCGAGGGATTTTCGGGCGCCGATATCATATCGAGCAGCGAGCCGACGACGCGCAGCGACTGGCTGTCCCCGTCGCGGACCGAAAGTCCGTAGCAGAAGTCCTGCGGGGAAAGCGCGTCGCGCGTCGCGGTGCTCCGCAGCGATGCCCCGAGGATCGCCCAGTCCTTCTGTCCCGCCGCCAGGCAGTCGTCGATCACCGGCGCCTGGTGTGCCCGGTGGAAGGCGCCGACCCCGATATGCAGGATCCCGGCCAACACCGTCCCGCGATCATAGGTCGGCCGCTGCACATCCGGGCGCAGTCGGTGGAGCGTTTTCTCGGACAGCCGCATGAGGATCCTCCCCGCGACCAATCTCGCAGATTCGCCGGCGCGTTGCGAAGCCGGACGGACATTTGCCTATAGTTGACGCGGTGCGTGCGCGTCCCTACCGTCGATCCGGACGCGACGACCGGAAGGGAAGCCCCCGGCGGACACCTCGTCAGCGCAACGCAGGACATGCAGCATGCCCGACATCAAGATGTTCGCCGACGCCGCCGACGGGGAGTGGGTCACCACCTTCGACGGCAACCGGCGCCGGGTGATCCTCCACACCGACGAGCTGATGATGGTCGAGTTCTCCTTCGTTGCCGGCGGCGTCGGCCAGATGCATTCGCATCCGCACATCCAGGCAAGCTATGTTGTGGAAGGCAGTTTCGACGTGACGATCGACGGGCGGACGCAAAGGATCGGCAAGGGCGGCGGCTACATCGTGCCGCCGAACCTGGTGCATGGGGTGAAGGCGCTGGAGGATGGCCGGCTGGTCGACGCCTTCACGCCGCATCGCGCCGACTTCCTCGCATCCTGATCGCCCGCGGCGGCGTTCCCGATATCCGACAGCAAGGACCTCTCCGATGACATCGTCGAATTCCGCTCCGGCATTCCGGCTGGCTGCCTGCGCGGAAATGCTGTTTCGCGAGCTTCCGGCCGTCGAGCGGGTCAAGCGGCTCGACGAACTCGGCTTTCTCGTCGAAATCTGGGATTGGACGCGCCACGACATCAAGGCGCTGGCCGGCAGCGGTGCGACCTTCTCGTCGATGACCGGCTACGTCACCGGCACGCTTGCGGATCCCGAAGGCGCGGCGGAGCTGCTGCGCACGGCGAAGCTGTCCATTCCGGTGGCGAAGGAACTCGGCATCCCCCGCCTCAACCTGCACGGCACCGGGCTGGACGGCAGCGGTCTGCCGGTCAGGCCGGCATTCTTGGTCACCGGCAGCATGTGGGCGCAAGCGCGCGACACATTGAACCGTCTCGCCGATCTCGGCGAGGCCGAGGGAGTCACCTTCGTCCTGGAAAACCTCAACGCGGCGGTCGATCATCCCGGCGTGCCGTTCGGCAGAGCCGAGGACTGCCTGGCGCTGGTCGCCTCGATCGACAGGCCGTCGCTCAGGATGATGCTCGACCTCTACCACGCCCAGATCGGCGAGGGGAACCTGATCGAGCTGCTGAAGCGCAGCCTGCCTTACATCGGCGAGATCCAGGTCGCCGACGTGCCCGGCCGTTGCGAGCCGGGCACCGGCGAGATCAACTATCCCGGGATCGCCGAGGCGCTCGTCGCGATGGGCTATCGCGGCGTCATCGGGCTCGAGGCCTGGCCGTCGTCGGACAGCGAGACGGCCCTGCGGCGTTTCCGGACCGCCTTCCTGGGATAGAGGAACCGGCGCGCCGGCCGCGATACGATATGCGGGGCCGGCAGGGCTATCGCATATGGCGGCAGGCAGTCAGGTCTGCGGCTGAATACCCCCACCCCTGACCCCTCCCCGCAAGGGGGAGGGGGACGTCGCGACCGGTTTGCCAGCAAAAATGCGGGGACGATTGGCGTTTGACGCGACTTCGGACCGGTTCCCCTCCCCCTTGCGGGGGTCCGAAGGACAGGCGAGACCGGTGGCTCGCCCTGAAAGGGGTGGGGGTAGCTTCAAATGCGATTGCCCTGGCGAGGCCGGGGAGGGGGCAGCCGACCTCCCGGCCGGTTTCAGGTCAGCGGCATGCCCGAAATCGGCAGGCGCGTCGGCGCGGGCGACGAGGTGGCGACGTAGCTGCGCAGGGCGACGTCCATCATCAGCCAGCCCCAGTTGATCAGCCGCCCCTGCTCGGCATCCGAGAACGGGTCGAGGCGCGTCCGCATCTTCGCCAGTTGCGCGATGGCGGCGGGGCTCGCCTTCAGGTTTTGCGGGGCGGGATAGCGGCTCGGGTCTCCGTCGATGCCGCAGAACGCGACGACCCGCTTGTCCGAGGCGGCGGTCGCGAACAGCAGGCGCTTGCGCAGGCCGCGCGCCTGGTCGGTGGCGATGTCGAGCGCCCGCAGCGCCTGCTTCGGCCACAGGCCGCTGCTCGATTCTTCGGTGCCGAACGGCGCGCCCGCATCGCTGACGATGATCGGATCGAAGCCGTCGACGGTCTCCAGGCCGAGATTGTCGTAGACCCCGCCATCGGTCAGCGACAGTCTGGCAGTGTAGTTCGGGTCGCCATGGTGGATCGCTCCGTCGAGCTTGACCCAGCTTCTGGGATCGAGGTCGATCTCGACGGGCGAGAGCACCGGGGGAAAGGCGCTCGACGCCGCCACGGCGACGGCGAGCCGGATCTTCGGCTTGGGGATCAGGCCGATCGTATAGTCGGCCAGCCGCTCCTTCTGCATGCGGACGAGCCGACCGGTCTGCAGGTTCGTGGCGTTGAAGACGAATTGCGGGCCTTCCGGCAGGTCCTGCAGCGTCTTTCCTTCGAAGAGGTCGTCGTAGATGCCGGCGAGCACGTCGCCGATCGACTTGCCCGGCAGCAAGCTGCCCCAGCCGACCGCCGCCGTGTCGACCGAGCGGCGGCAGAAGGCGCGGAGCGGCTCGATCACCCGCTGATCGAGATCGTCGAAGCGATCGCCGCTCCGCTTCAGGCGCGGCCAGGCCGCCGCCAGCATGCCGCTGGCGATCGATCCGCCCGACACGCTGGAGATGCGGGTTACCTTGGTCAGGTAGCCGAGCTCGTTCAGCCGGATCAGCGCGCCGCAGTGGAACAGCGCCGCCCGGAAGCCGCCGCCCGACAGTGCGAGCGCCGGGGTGGTGCGATCGAGCGTCTCGGCAATGGGTTCCGTCGCCATGGTCCTTCTCCGGGAACGGTGCCTGTGCTTTCAGTGGAACGCCGTCTGGCCCGCCCGCCCGGCCCATCCGCGCGGTCTTGGCGGGCGAGCCGGCGGGCGGTGGTTAGGCTGCCTTGTAGACGGATCGTAGCAGAATCGAACGGAGCGCAAACCAGATTCAAGACGCGGATCTCCGTTCCTGTCGCTGAGGCGATCGGCTAAGGAACGGACTTTGGCGGGGAGGGTCGGACTCAGGTGCCGCGAGGCTTCTTCATCACGTTCGAGGGCGGCGAGGGTGCCGGCAAGTCGACGCAGATCGCCCGGCTGGCGACGCTGCTGCGCGACGGCGGCAAGGATGTCGTGGTCACGCGCGAACCCGGAGGATCGCCCGGTGCCGAGGCGATCCGCCACGTGATCCTCTCGGGTGCCGCCGAGCCGTTCGGCCCGCAGTTGGAGACCCTTCTGTTCGCCGCCGCGCGTGCCGACCATGTCGACCGGGTGATCCGGCCGGCGATCGAACGCGGCGCCATCGTTCTGTGCGACCGCTTCATCGATTCCTCGCGGGTCTACCAGGGACTTGCGAGCCCCGAGGCGCGCGACCTCGTCGCCGCGACAGAGCCGATCGCGGTGGCCGGCGCGATGCCGGACATGACGCTGATCTTCGATCTCGATCCCGAGGAAGGCCTGCGCCGGGCAGGGCGGCGGCGCGGCGCCGACAGTGTCGACCGGTTCGAACGCGAGGATCTCGACACCCATCGCAAACGGCGCCAGGCCTTCCTCGACATTGCCGCGCGCGAACCGGAGCGCTGCATCGTCATCGACGCGGCCGCCGATGCCGAGACGATCGAGACCGTCGTGGTTTCGGCGGTCATCGCCGCGTTGAACGCCCGTGCCGAGCCCGGTAAGGACGGGGCATGAGTTTCGAACGTCTCGCACCCGAGCAGCACGACACGCTGGAAGGGGTATCCGAGCCGGCGGAGAGCCGCGTCCTGATCGGCCACGCCGAGGCTGGAAGGCTGATCGCCTCGGCCTACCGGGCCGGCCGCCTGCCGCATGCGCTGCTGCTCGTCGGTCCCGGCGGCATCGGCAAGGCGACGTTCGCCTTCCACCTCGCCGGCCATCTGCTGGCAAACCGCGATCCCGCGGCGGCGCCGGACGAGCTTTCGCCGCGCGATCCGCAGTCGGCCTTGTTCCGCCAGATCGCGTCGGGTTCGCACCCGGCCGTGCTTCACCTGACGCGCTCCTACAACGACAAGACCAAGAAATTCGCCTCGACGCTCGGCGTCGACGAGATCCGCCGCGTCAGCCGCTTCCTCTCCATGACCTCGCACGACGGCAGCCACCGGATCGTCATCGTCGACGCCACCGACGACATGACCGTCAGCGCGGCGAACGCCCTGCTGAAGCGCCTCGAAGAGCCGCCGGCCCGCACGGTCTTCCTGCTGATCTCGCATTCGCCGGGACGCCTGCTGCCCACCATCCGCTCGCGCTGCCAGCTCATCCGCATGGCGCCGCTCGAAGACGGCGAGCTGGCGGCGATCCTGTCGGCCCAGGGCTTTGCGCTGCCGGCCGAGCCGGTGCCGCGCGGCGAACTGCTGGCCCGCGCCGGCGGCAGCGCCCGCCGGGCGATCCTGCTGGCGGAGTTCGGAGGCCAGGACATCATCGGCGCTTTCGAGACGCTGACGAGCGCCGAAAGGCTGGACGTGCCCGGCGCCCACCGTCTGGCCGAAATCGTGTCGGCGCGCGACCAGGAGATCCGCTTCGACCTCCTGAATGCCCATATGCTCGACCGGCTGGCCGAGTCGGCGTCGCAGGCCGCGGTCGCCGGGCAGGGTGCGCGGGCGCAACGCCTGTCGTCGCTCTGGCAGGAATTGCGCGTTGCGGTCGACGAGGCGGACACCTACAATCTCGACCGCAAACAACACGTCCTCAACATGCTCCTGCGGCTGCACGACACTTTTCGAATGTGATGCCCGGTTTTACCGGTAGGCTTCGGCTCGCCGGCGCGCTATTTCACCCGACCGATAGTCCAGGCATTCGAACGGCCCGATCATGTCACGCCAGAAATTCTACATCACCACCGCCATCTCCTATCCCAACGGCAGGCCGCATATCGGCCATGCCTATGAGATGATCGCCACCGACGCGCTGGCGCGGTTCCAGCGGCTCGACGGCAAGGACGTGTATTTCCTCACCGGCACCGACGAGCACGGCATCAAGATGCTGCAGACGGCGCGCAAGGAAGGCATCAGCCCGCGCCAGCTCGCCGACCGGAATTCCGAGGAGTTCCGCCGCATGGCCTCGGCGCTGAACATCTCGAACGATGATTTCATCCGCACCACCGAGGAGCGGCACCATCGCTCCTGCCAGGCGATCTGGCAGGCGATGGCCGCCAGCGGCGACATCTACAAGGGCGGCTATGCCGGCTGGTACTCGGTCCGCGACGAAGCCTACTACGCCGAGGACGAGACGACCGTTCGCGAGGACGGCGTCCGCTACGGGCCGCAGGGCACGCCGGTGGAATGGGTCGAGGAGGCCAGCTACTTCTTCCGCCTGTCGGCCTACCAGGACCGGCTGCTGGCGCTCTACGAGAGCAACCCGCAGTTCATCGGGCCGGCCGAGCGGCGCAACGAGATCGTCAGCTTCGTCAGGTCGGGCCTGAAGGACCTGTCGATCTCGCGCACCACCTTCGACTGGGGCATTCCGGTGCCGGGCGACGAGGCGCACGTCATGTATGTCTGGGTCGACGCCCTGACCAACTACATCACCGGCGTCGGCTATCCCGACCTCGACGATCCGCTGTGGCGCTTCTGGCCCGCCGACGTGCATGTCATCGGCAAGGACATCACGCGCTTCCATGCCGTCTACTGGCCGGCCTTCCTGATGTCGGCCGGCATACCGCTGCCCAGCCGCGTGTTCGGCCACGGCTTCGTGTTCAACCGCGGCGAGAAGATGTCGAAGTCGCTGGGCAACGTCATCGATCCGTTCAGCCTCGTCGACCATTACGGCCTCGACCAGGTGCGCTATTTCATGCTGCGCGAAGTGCCGTTCGGCCAGGATGGCAGCTACAGCCACGAGTCGATCGTGGCGCGCACCAATGCCGACCTCGCCAACGACCTCGGCAATCTCGCGCAGCGGTCGCTGTCGATGATCGCCAAGAACCTCGGCGGCGTGGTGCCCAACAGGGGTACGTTGACGGACGCCGACACGGTGATCCTCGACCAGGCGGCGCGCGCCCTCGACGAGGCACGGCGCTGCATGGCCGACCAGCAGATCCACCTGGCGCTCGGCGCGATCTTCCAGGTCGTCGCCGACGCCAACCGCTATTTCGCCGGCCAGGAGCCGTGGGCGCTGAAGAAGACCGATCCGGCGCGCATGGAGACCGTGCTCTACACGACGGCGGAAGTGGTGCGCCGCGTCGCGCTGCTCTGCCAGCCCTTCATGCCCGGCTCGGCGGCGAAGCTGCTGGACACGCTCGGCGTCGCCGGGGAGGCGCGCAGCTTCGCGCATGTCGAGGCGGCGCACGCGCTGGTGCCCGGCGCCAGCCTGCCTGCACCGACCGGGGTGTTTCCGCGCTATGTCGAAAAGCCGGACGCCGCCTGACGATGCTCGTCGACAGCCATTGCCACCTCGACTTTCCGGATTTCGCCGCGGAGCGCGACGCGGTCGTCGCGCGCGCGCTGGCGGCGGGCGTCGGCCGCATGGTGACGATCTGCACGCGGGTGCGCCGCTTCGCGCAGGTGCTCGAGGTCACCGAGGCCTATCCGGAGGTTTTTTGCTCGGTCGGCACCCATCCGCACAATGCCGGCGAGGAAGTCGGTATCACGGCCGACGAACTCGTAGCGCTTTCGACCCATCCGAAGGTCGTGGCGATCGGCGAGGCCGGGCTCGACTATCACTACGACAAGGCGCCGCGCGACGCGCAGGCGGCCGGGCTTCGCACGCATATCGAGGCGGCGCGGCGCACCGGCCTGCCGCTGGTCATCCATGCGCGCTCCGCCGACGACGACATGATCGCCATCCTGGAGGACGAGGCCGGGAAGGGCGCCTTTCCCTTCGTGCTGCATTGCTTCTCGTCGGGAGCGGCCCTCGCCGCGGCCGGCGTCAGGCTCGGCGGTTACGTCTCGTTCTCGGGCATCCTGACCTTCCGCAATTCGGAAGAGTTGCGCGACATCGCCCGGGAAGTGCCCTTGGATCGGCTGCTGGTCGAGACCGACGCGCCCTACCTGGCGCCGGTGCCGCATCGCGGCAAGCGCAACGAACCGGCTTTTGTGCGCCACACCGCCTCGGTCCTGGCGTCGGTGCATGGCGTGGACGATGCGCGGATGGAAGCCGCGACGACGGAGAATTTCTTCCGTCTTTTCAGCAAGATGCCGCCCGTCGTGAAAGCGTCCTGACAGCGTGCCGGACCGCCTGCGCTTCACCATTCTCGGTTGCGGCTCGTCGGCCGGCACGCCGCGCATCAATGGTGACTGGGGACAGTGCGACCCGACGAATCCGCGCAACCGCCGCACGCGGGCGGCCGCACTCGTGGAGCGCATCCGGCCGGACGGTCGCGCCACGCGCGTCGTCATCGACACCGGTCCGGACTTCCGCGAGCAGATGATCGGCAGCGGCGTTACCACCATCGATGCCGCGATCTACACCCATGCCCATGCCGACCACATCCACGGCATCGACGATCTGCGCAGCTACGTGCTGATCAATCGCCGCCTGATGGACGTCTACGCGGACGAGCCGACGTTCAAACGCCTCGACGAGGCCTTCGGCTATTGCTTCGCCAGCCCGCCGGGCAGTTCCTATCCGCCGATCCTGAGGGCGCACCGCATCGAACATGATCGCGTCGTCGAGATCGCGGGAGAGGGGGGTACCCTCGCCTTCGAGCCGTTGCCGCAGCAGCATGGCGACATCGTCTCGCTCGGCTTCCGCATCGGACCGGTCGCCTATTGTCCGGACGTCAACGATTTCCCTGTCGCGACGGTCGAGCGCATGGGCGGGCTCGGCCTGCTGGTCATCGACGCGCTGCAGTACAAGGGCCATCCGAGCCATCTGTCGCTGGCCGAGGCGCTCGACTGGATCGAGCGGATCGGGCCGCAGCGCGCTCTGCTGACCCACATGCACACGCCGCTCGACTACGAGACCGTCCTGCGGGAAACGCCGCCGCATGTCGAGCCGGCCTATGACGGCCAGGTGCTGGAGTTCGTTGTCTGACGCTCACGGACGAAGCGATTGATCGTCGGCGGTCCGGTGAGGTTCCGGCACGCGGTCTCGTGCCGCTCGCTCGCTTCGCTCGTCCTGCACCGGAATGACCAATGAGCGGGTGCCGATGCAAGCCGCAGCAGCCCCGATGCAAGCCGCAACGTCGGCGGTTGGTGCACGCATCTCCGCCTTTCGTCATCCTCGGGCAAGCATCCGCAAAGCGGTTGCGCGACCCGAGGATCCATGCCGGAACCTGCCATGCCGGAACCTGCCAGCACCACCGACGGCCAAAGTTTCGGGCCTTCGATGCAACGACCGAATCCGGATTGCAGCCTATCAAATAGTTCCATAATCTATCTTATGCGACTTTGCTGTGCGGCGGCTATTCTCTGACGCGTTGCGCGCCCTTCACTTGCCCGCTACCGTCGTCATCTCTGATTTATGAGCTCGGCTGCGACCGTTGCATGCTTAGGTTTGTCGAACTAAGGCTCGGTGAAGGCTGGCGCGAGGAACCCAATGCCCCGGACCCTCAGGTCTCAGTGGCGGCCTCGTCAGTCAACGTCCGCTTTCGGTGCTTCAAGCCGATTCCAGTAAATGCGACGCGGCCAAGAGGCATTCTCGCAGCATTTGGGCGGTCGTCGCGCAAAGCTCCGTGGTTCGATGAGGCGTGGGGCGTTCTGACCTTCGCGCGATGCAGCCGGTGGCGGTGGGACGCCACCAACGAACACGAGTGGTTCAAGGAGGACGGCAACGGCCGCTACAGTGGCATCGCGTCCGAATGGGGTAAGTTCTACGAGCTGATCGGCGACGATCCGATCCGCGATGCGGTGCCTTGGGAACAGCTCGCGGCTGACTGTGCAGCACCACGTCATTTCCTCTTCTATTTCCGCGACGAAACGCTTGAGTTTCTGGCTGACGACTGGTCCTTCAGCCTAGACCGGGATGCTTGAGCGACTGTCGGGGCTGCGGCCCGCCACAAGAGCGCCACGGTGGATTGGGCCCTCCGGAGTTCGCCGGCGCATTCCCCTGCGGAGCGACTGCGGATAAGGTCCGGCGCCATGAAACCCGCCCGCGACATTTCCCGCCTCATCGAGATCATGGCCGCCCTGCGCGATCGGGAGACCGGCTGTCCGTGGGACATCGAGCAGGATTTCGCGTCCATCGCGCCTTACACCATCGAGGAGGCCTATGAGGTCGGTGACGCCATCGCCCGCGCCGACATGGACAATCTCAAGGAGGAACTGGGCGACCTGCTGCTGCAGGTCGTCTATCACGCCCAGATGGCGGCCGAGCTTGGCGAGTTCGCCTTCGACGATGTCGTCGAGGCGATCACCACGAAAATGATCCGCCGCCATCCGCATGTCTTCGGCGACGCCGAGGCGCGCAGCGCCGGCATGGCCAAGGGCATGTGGGAGGCGATCAAGGCCGAAGAGAAGGCCGAGCGCCGCGCGGCGCGGCTGAAGCGGGGCCTCGACCCCGAGGATGGCGGCCAGGGTTATCTCGACGGCGTGCCGCGCGCCCTGCCCGCGCTGACGCGCGCGCTGAAACTCCAGGAGAAGGCGGCGCGCGTCGGCTTCGACTGGAGCGAGGCTGTGCCGATCCTCGACAAGATCGAGGAGGAGATCGCCGAATTCCGCGCGGCGGCCGCCGGCGGCCGGCAGTCGCAGATCGCCGACGAGTTCGGCGACGTGCTGTTCTCGCTGGTCAATCTGGGCCGGCACCTCAAGCTCGACCCGGAGTCGGCGCTGGCGGGCACGAACCACAAGTTCCTGACCCGCTTCCATGCTGTCGAGCGCATGCTGGCCGAACGCGGAAATTCGCTGGAAGCTGCCTCGCTCGACGAGATGGAAGCGCTGTGGCAGCAGGCCAAGCGCCTCTGATTTTGCTCTATCGCTTCGATCCCGCCGTCCGCGCGACGATCTCGTCGCGCACGCTGCCGGTCGTCAGCATGGTCAGCGAGACGCTGCCGTCTTCATTGTCCTTGCGGGCCGTCACGTCGCCGTTGCGGTAGAGCCAGTCGACCAGCGAGAACTGCGACGGCTGGAGCGTCACCTCGACCGGCACCACGCTGCCGGCGACGCGCTGTTCGATCTCGGTGACGAGCCTGTCGACGCCTTCGCCCGTCTGGGCGGAGATCGCGATCGGCGCGCCCTGCCCGGCGGCCTCGGCCAGCAGCCGCTCATGGATTGCCGGATCGAGCCGATCGATCTTGTTCCACACTTCAACGATGTGGTTGCGGTCGTCGATATCGACGCCGAGATCCTTGAGGATGCGCGCCACGTCTTCGGCCTGCATGGCCGTGTCGGGATCGGAAATGTCGCGCAGGTGGATCACCAGATCGGCCTCGACCACCTCCTCCAGCGTCGCCCGGAACGCCGCGACCAGATGGGTCGGCAGGTCCGAGATGAAGCCCACCGTGTCGGAGAGGATCACCGGCGTACCGTGCGGCAGGCGCAGCCGGCGCAGCGTCGGGTCGAGCGTGGCGAACAGCATGTCCTCCGCCAGCACGCCCGCGCCGGTCAGCCGGTTGAACAGCGTCGACTTGCCGGCATTGGTGTAGCCGACGATCGCCACGACCGGGAACGGCACCTTGCGCCGCTTGGCCCTGTGCAGGTCGCGGGTGCGGCGAACCTGTTCGAGCTCGCGCTTCAGCCGGATGATCTTTTCCTGCAGGGCGCGCCGGTCGGCCTCGATCTGCGTCTCGCCGGGGCCGCCGAGGAAGCCTGCACCGCCGCGCTGCCGCTCCAGATGGGTCCAGCTACGGACCAGCCGGCCTTTCTGATAGGTCAGGTGCGCCAGGTCGACCTGCAGCGTGCCTTCCCTTGTGCGCGCCCGCCGGCCGAAGATTTCGAGGATCAGGCCGGTCCGGTCGAGGACCTTGGCAGCCGTCTCCTTCTCGAGATTGCGCTGCTGCACCGGGGTGAGCGGATGATCGACGATGATCAGCCCTGCCCCGTGCTCCTTGGCCAGCGCGGCGATCTCCTCGACCTTGCCGCTGCCGAACAGCGTCGCCGGCCGCGGGTCGTTGACCGCGATGGTGGCCGAATAGGCGATGTCGAGATCGATCGCCGCGGTCAGGCCGACGGCTTCTTCGAGGCGGGCCTCGGGCGATCGCAGCAGGTAGGGACGCCCGGTGTCGTCGCGGTCCTCTGCGCCCTTGCGCAGCAGCGGGACGAGGACCAGCGCCCTCTCCCGCACCGCCGCCGTATCGTGAGCGGCGGCCCGGCCGGCGGCCGGCCGCTTCTCGGCGCTATCGTCTCTGCCCAATCAGGCGCCCTGATCGTCGGCTTCGAACATCTGCACGGGCTGGCTCGGCATGATGGTCGAGATCGCATGCTTGTAAACGAGCTGGGAATGCCCGTCGCGGCGCAGCAGCACGCAGAAATTGTCGAAGGAGGTGACGACGCCGGTCAGCTTCACGCCGTTCACCAGGAAGATCGTCAGGGGGTTCTTGCTCTTGCGAACCGAATTCAGGAACAGGTCCTGAAGGTTCTGGGGTCGTTCGGCCATGTTTGTTTTCTTTCGCCGGTTCCTCGATGTCCCAAGCCAGTGCGCCAAAATTGATCGCCGCTGTCAAGCAAACACCACCTCCGCACGCCATCCGTCCTTGGCGTACTTCGGGCATTAAAACGTTTAGTCCGATTGGCGGTTATCAGGCTGGGCGCTTTTCCGCAACGTCAAAAAAGGCGGCCCGCAGCGAAAGCGCGACGGAGCCCGGATGTCCGTTTGCGACGGGCTGCCCGTCGATCGACACGATGGGCATGACGACCGTGGTCGCGGCGGTGATGAAGGCCTCCCGCGCCGCCTTCGCCTCCTCCACGGTGAAGCCGCGCTCCTCGATTTCGAGGCCCAGGGATCGCGCCACGGAGAACAGCGTGGTGCGGGTGATGCCGCGCAGGATGCCGAATTCGGCCGGGCGCGTCACCAGCACGCCGCCCTTCGTGACGATCCAGGCATTGGTGGCCGCGCCTTCCTTGACGGTGCCGTCTGGATCGACGAACCAGGCCTCCTGCGCGCCCGCCAGCTTGGCCTTCTGGCGCGCCAGCACGTTGGGCAGCAGTCCGACCGTCTTGATGTCCACCCGCTCCCAGCGGTTTTCCGGCACGGTGATGACGGCCAGACCGGCCTCGGCCCGCCTGGCGGCTGCCGCCGGGTCCGTCCGCTTGGCGGTGACGACCAGCGCCGGACGCGTGCCGGCGGCGGGGAAAACGTGGTCGCGCGGCGCGACGCCGCGTGTCACCTGCAGATAGACCAGGCCGTTGCGGACCCGGTTGCGGCGCACCACCTCGCCGATGATCGCCTCCAGTGCTGCCCGGTGCAGCGGCCAGGCGATCGATAGCTCGCCCAGCGAGCGCCCGAGCCGGTCCAGATGGCCGGTCATGTCCATGATCTGCCCGCGCGCCACCTCGCAGACCTCGTAGACGCCGTCTGCGAACTGGTAGCCGCGATCCTCGACATGCACCTGGGCATCGCGGTGGGCGACGTAGCGGCCGTTGACATAGGCGATGCGCGGCATGGTCCAGATTCCTAGAAGAATTCGAGGCTGACACGGAACATCTGCTCGACCTGGCGCACGGCGCGTTCGAGCACGAAGATGATGACGCGGTCCTTCGCCTTGATCCTGAGCGAGCCGCTGGGACGCAGCACCGCGCCGTCGCGGTAGACGGCGCCGATGCGCATGCCGTCCGGCAGGTCGAGGTCCCGCAGCATATGGCCGACCAGCGGCGAGGTTTCCAGGGCTTCCGCCTCGATGGCCTCGGCGGTGCCGCGGTGAAAACTGTGGACCGCCCTCACCCGCCCGCGCCTCACGTGCTGCAGCACCCGCGAGACGGTCACCGCGCCGGGATTCACCGTGGCGTCGATGCCCACCGTCTTGGTGATGTCGAGGAAGGACGGATTGTTGATCAGCGCCAGATTGGCCTTGCAGCCCAGCCGCTTGGCCATGACGCTGGAGAGGATGTTGACCTGGTCGTGATTGGTCAGCGCCACCATCAGGTCGGCGTCCTGCACGTCGGCCTCGTGCAGCAGCCGCTGGTCGAGCGCGCTGCCGTTGAGCACCACCGTGCGGCGCAGCGTATCGGCGACGATGGTCGCGCGGTCGCGGCTGGCCTCGATGATCTTGACCTTGGTGCGCCCCTGCCGCTGTTCGAGGGTTCTGGCGACATACTGGCCGATATTGCCTCCCCCCGCGATGACGATCCGGGCGACTTCCGGCTCCTCGTGGCCGAACAGCGCCAGGGTGCGGCGCACCTGCTCGTTGGTCGTCACCACATAGGCGAGATCGCCGGCGAACAACTGGTCGGCGGAGCGCGGGATGAACAGCTTTCCGGCGCGGCTCACGCCGACCACGGTCGACATGAGATCGGGAAACAGGTGGCTGAGCTGCGACAGCGGGGTGTTGATCACCGGGCAGTCGTCGAGGCATTCGATGCCGAGCACGGCGATCTTCTTGTCGGCGAACCGCACCACCTCGGTGGCGCCGGGCAGCGCGATGCGCCGCAGCACCATCTCGCCGACCTCCAGCTCGGGCGAGATGATCACGTCGATCGGCAGGTGGTCGCGCGAGAACAGATCCTGATAGTGCGGCCGCAGATAGGACTGGGCGCGGATGCGGGCGATCCGCATCGGCACGTTGAACAGCGCATGCGCCACCTCGCAGGCGACGATGTTGACCTCGTCGTACAGCGTGACGGCGATGATCATGTCGGCCTGCTGCGCGCCGGCGCGCTCCAGCACGTCCGGATGCGAACCGTGGCCGACGAAGCCGCGCACGTCGAGCCCGTCCCGGACGACCTGGATGAGGTCCGGCGACGTATCGATGATCGACACGTCGTGCTTCTCGGCGGCAAGCCTCTCGGCGATGCCGTACCCGACCTGACCTGCTCCGCAGATGATGATGCGCATTCAGCTCTTGCCGGCTGGATCGAACGGATGGACCACTACACGCCCAGCGACTTGAGTTTCCGGTGCAGCGCCGAACGCTCCATACCGATGAACTCCGCCGTCCGCGAGATGTTTCCGCCGAAGCGGTTGATCTGGGCTATCAGATATTCCTTTTCGAACATCTCGCGCGCCTCGCGCAGCGGCAGCGCCATGATGTGCTGGTCCGACTGGGTCGGCGTCCTCGGCATGACGTCGCCGATCTCGGCGGGCAGCAGGTCGGCGGAGATCGGCGCGTCGACATCGTCGCCGCGCACCAGGATCATCAGCCGCTCGATATTGTTGCGCAACTGCCGGACGTTGCCGGGCCAGTTGTGCGCCTGGAGCACGGCCAGCGCGTCGTCGCCGATGCGACGCTGCTTGATCCCGGCCTGCCTGGCGATCTGCTTCATGAAGCCGTCGACGAGATAGGGAATGTCCTCCCGCCTTTCGGCGAGCCCCGGAACCATCACCGGCACCACCGCCAGCCGGTGGAACAGGTCTTCGCGAAACCGTCCCTCGGCGATCAGCCCTTCGAGGTTCTGGGCCGTCGAGGAGATGATGCGGACGTCGACCTTGACCCGCTTGGTGCCGCCGACGCGCTCGAACTGCTGCTCGACGAGCACGCGCAGGATCTTGGCCTGCGTCTCGCGCGGCATGTCGGCGACCTCGTCGAGATAGAGCGTGCCCTTGTGCGCCTCCTCGAGCGCTCCGACCTTGCGCTCGGTGCCGTTCGATTCCGTGCCGAACAGCTCGATCTCCATCCGCTCGGGCGTGATCGTGGCCGCGTTGACGGAGACGAACGGCCCGCCGGCGCGCGACGAATGTCCGTGGATCGAACGGGCCACCTGCTCCTTGCCGGAGCCGGAGGGGCCGATGATCATGATGCGGCTGTTGGTCGGCGCCACCCGCTGGATGGTCTGCCGCAGTTGGCTCATCGCCGAGGACATGCCGATCAGCTCGAAACTCTCGCCGCTGCGCATCTTCAGGTCCGAGACCTCGCGCTTCAGCTTGGAGGTTTCCAGGGCCCGTTCGGCGATCAGGATCAGCCGGTCGGCCTTGAACGGCTTCTCGATGAAATCGTAGGCGCCGCGGCGGATGGCCGAGACAGCCGTCTCGATGTTGCCGTGGCCGGAGATCATCACTACCGGCAGGTTGGGGTGCATCACCTTGATCTCGTCGAGCAGGGCGAGCCCATCGAGCCGCGACCCCTGCATCCAGATGTCGAGGAAGATCAGCCGCGGCACACGGTCGGCGATCGCCGCCAATGCGCTGTCGGCATCGTGCGCGGTGCGCGTCTCGTGCCCCTCGTCGCTCAATATGCCCGCGACGAGCTCGCGGATGTCCGTTTCGTCGTCGACAACCAGAATATCAGACGCCATGGTCGGCCTTCTCGATCACTCTTGCGGCTCCGTTGCCGGCTGCGCCGTCTGCCGCGGCCGGCAGGAAAATGCTCACCATCGCCCCCTTGCCCTGGAAGAAGTCCGCCGGCGCATCGTGAAGCTCCAGGCGACCGCCATGATCCTCGACGATCTTCTTCACGATGGCGAGGCCGAGCCCGGTGCCCTTCTCGCGGGTCGTCATATAGGGCTCGAGCAGCCTTTGGCGATTCTCGCGCGGCAGACCCTTGCCATTGTCCGCAACGTCGATGCGGATCGTCCCATCGTCGCTGCGTGCGTGGACGCGGACAACCCCCTGCTCCGTCTCCGGCCGTTCGGCGACGGCATCGATGGCTTCCGTGGCGTTCTTGATGACGTTGCCGAATGCCTGCGCGATCAGCCGCACGTCGAACTTGCCGGTCAGCGGCGCTGCCCCGAAATCGCGCTCGAACCGGATGTCGCCGCGGCTGACTTCGAGCAGGAACGAGGCCTCGCGCAGCGCGTCGCGCAGGTCGACATGCTTCATCTCGGGCTTCGGCATGCGCGCGAACGACGAGAACTCGTCGACCATGCGGCCGATGTCCTCCACCTGGCGGATGATGGTGTCGGTGCACTGGTCGAAGACCTCCCGGTCCTCGACAATCACCTTGCCGTAGCGGCGGCGGATGCGCTCGGCCGAAAGCTGGATCGGCGTCAGCGGGTTCTTGATCTCATGGGCGATGCGTCGCGCCACGTCGGCCCATGCCGAGGTGCGCTGCGCCGTCACCAGGTCGGTGATGTCGTCGATCGTCACGACATAGGATTTGTCGCCGATGTCGTCCGGCCCGCTCTCCAGCGTGATCTGGACGTTGAACGTGCGCTCGGCCCCGGAGCGGAAGAACGTCACCTGCTCGCGGTAGGCATGGCGGCCGGCGCTTCGCCCGATCTCGAAGACCTTGCCGACCTGCGGCAGCACCGCGGACAGATTGAGCCCGACCGCCGTGGCCGACGAAATCGCCAGCATGGTCTCGGCCGAGCGGTTGACGATGGTGATCAGCCCGGCCCCGTCGACGCCGATGACGCCGGCGGTGACGCCCGACAGCACCGCCTCGGAGAAGCGGCGGCGTTCGTCGATCACGTCCTTGGCGCTGAGAATCTCGTCGCGCTGGGATTTGAGCTGCAGCAGCATCTTGTTGAACGTGTCGCCCAGCGAGGCGACGTCACCATCCGAGGCGCGCACCGGAACCGAGACGTTGAGGTTGCCGGTGGCAACCTCGTCGGCCGCGCCGATGAGCTGGCGGATCGGCCGCACCAGCCGGTCGGCGACCGCGATGCCGGTCCAGATGGCCGACAGCACGATGACCAGCGTCACGCCGAGATAGAGCAGCGCAAAGGCGATCTGCGTCGGACGCCGGTTGGTCTCCAGGCCGCGATAGTCGCTGACATTGGCGGTCATGATCTGGCGGGCCCGGATGACCTCCGGATCGACCAGCCGGATCGTGTAGAGATAGGTATCCTCGAACTCGCGCAGCTTGACGACGGCCCCGACGATGTTCCTGGTCCGCGGCTCGATCAGCACCGGCTTGCCGTCGGCCGCCGTCCTCACCGCCTCGATCGGCGGATCCGGCATGTCGAAGTCGGCCGAGGTCTGCGCGCTCATGATGAACGACCCGTCCGGCCGGATCAGCGCTGCATGCGCCAGAGCCCGTCCGACCGCCTGCTGGCTCATGAAGTCGCGGAAGCCGGTGCGGTCGAGATTGTACAGGGTGCGGGCATTCGACAGGTCGTAGGCCATCGACAGGGTCGTCCCCTGCAGGTTGCGCGCATTCTCCTGCACATAGGCTTCGGCGATCGACAGCGACGAGTTGATGATCGCCTTGGTGCGGATCTCGAACCAGCGGTCGAGCCCGACGTCGAGGGTGATCGAGGCGATCACCGCCACGACGATCGCCGGGATCGCCGCGACGATGGAGAACATGGCGACGATGCGCACATGCAGCCGGGATGCCGCCTTGCCGTGCGCCCGCGCCGCCAGCACGCGGCGCAGCTCGCGCACCAGCAGGCCGATCAGCACGATGACGAGGGCCGCGTTGATGCCGATGATGGTCGCCAGCGTGACCGTATCGTCGGGTGCGATCGGCGTGACGCCGATCAGGATGGCGAAGGACAGCGCCGCCGTGACCAGCGCCCCGACGATGGTGACGATCCCCGGCAGGGCCAGCAGCCGACGGCCTTCCAGCGCGCCGGCGCGCGGGAAGCTCGTCAGGGGTGCTGTCGGTATTGAGATGGCCATCCCGTCGCTTCGCTCGAAAATGCGTCGCAGTTATGCAACACATTGTGGCGATTCTGCAACAAAGGTGGCCGTCTTCGGGTATTCATCCCCTGCGATCAGGGCTGGCGCGACGCCCGATAGACGTTGACGCCGAGCTCGCGGATCTTCTTGCGCAGCGTGTTGCGGTTCAGTCCGAGCAGTTCCGCCGCCTTGATCTGGTTGCCGCGCGTCGCCGTCATCGAGGCGAGCACCAGCGGAAATTCGACCTCCGCGAGGATCCGCTGATAGAGCCCGGCCGGCGGCAGCTCGCCGCCGAACGCCGCGAAATAGCGCTGCAGATAGTGTTCCACCGCCTGGCCGATCGACAGATCGTCCGGCAGCAGCCGCCCGCCCGGCACCGACGGCTGCTCGACCGTCTTCAGCTCCGTCTCGATGATCTCGGGGGAAATCTCGTCCTGCGCATAGAGCGCCGCCAGCCGGCGGATGAGGTTTTCCAGCTCGCGGACATTGCCCGGCCAGGGATAGCGCTTCATCAATTCGAGGCCGCCGCCGGATATGCGCTTGACCTGCAGCCCCTCCTGCTCGCCCTGCTTGAAGAAATGCCGGACGAGATCCGGAATGTCTTCCGCGCGCTCGCGCAGTGGAGGAAGTCTGAGCGGTACGACGTTGATGCGATAGAACAAATCCTCGCGGAAAAGTCCCTGGTTGATCAGCGTCCGCAAGTCCTTGTTGGTCGCCGCGACGATGCGCACGTCGGTACGGATCGGGGTTCGGCCGCCGACCGTGGTGTATTCGCCCTGCTGCAGGACGCGCAGCAGGCGCGTCTGCGCCTCCATCGGCATGTCGCCGATCTCGTCGAGGAACAGCGTTCCGCCCTCGGCCTGCTCGAAGCGGCCGGTCGAGCGGTTCTGGGCGCCGGTGAACGCCCCCTTCTCGTGGCCGAACAGTTCCGACTCGATCAGGTCGCGCGGAATCGCCGCCATGTTGATCGCCACGAACGGGCCGTTGCGCCGGCGCCCGTATTCGTGGAGCGCGCGCGCCACCAGTTCCTTGCCGGTTCCCGACTCGCCGGTGATCATCACCGTCAGGTCCGTCTGCATCATGCGCGCAAGCATCCGGTAGATGTCCTGCATGGCCGGCGAACGCCCGACCAGCGGCATCGAGTCCGGCTGATCCTCCGGCGCGGCGTCGGCCTTCGGATGCTTCGGCTCCGACAGGGCGCGGTTGACGATGTTCAGCAGTTCGTTGAGGTCGAACGGCTTCGGCAGATATTCGTAGGCGCCGGTCTCCGACGCGCGGATCGCCGTCATGAACGTGTTCTGGGCGCTCATCACGATGACCGGCAGTTCCGGCCGCGCCTTCTTGATGCGCGGCAGCATGTCGAAGGCATTCTCGTCCGGCATGACGACGTCGGTGATGACGATGTCGCCGTCGCCGGCCGCCACCCAGCGCCAGAGCGTCGCCGCGTTCGAGGTGACGCGCACGTCGTGTCCGACCCGCGACAGGGCCTGGTTCAGCACCGTCCGGATCGCCGCATCGTCGTCGGCGACCAGAATGCTGCCACGTTGTTTCATGGGGCCTCTCATTGGGCAGTACCGTCGGTTGCCGGCGCCGGGTCGCGCCAGGCCGGCATCAGGATGCGGAAGGTGGTGCCGCGGCTCGTCGAATCGCATTCGACGATGCCGCCGTGCTCGCCGACGATCTTGGCGACCAGCGCCAGGCCGAGGCCGGAACCGTTCGGCTTGGTGGTGATGAACGGATCGAACAGGATCGGCAGAAGATCGTCCGGGACGCCCGGCCCATTGTCGCTGACGCAGAATTCGAGCGGCAGCGAGACCCGGTCCTGCGAACCGGGAACCGACATGCGGATGCCCGAGCGGAACGCCGTCGACAGGGTGATCTCGGCGCCCGGCGCGTTGCCGGTCGCCTCGGCCGCGTTCTTGATCAGGTTGAGGAACACCTGGATGAGCTGGTCGCGGTTGGCGTAGACCGGAGGCAGCGATGGATCATAATCCTCGACGATCCTGATCCTGCTGGCGAATCCATTTCTCGCCAGGGCCTTCACGTGGTCGAGCACGGCATGGATGTTGACCGGGAAGCGATCGATCGGCCGCTCGTCGGAAAACACCTCCATGCGGTCGACCAGCGAGACGATCCGGTCCGTCTCGTCGGTGATCAGCCGCGTCAGCGCGCGGTCCTCGTCGGAGACCGCGGTTTCGAGAAGCTGGGCGGCGCCGCGAATGCCGGAGAGCGGGTTCTTGATCTCATGCGCCAGCATCGCCGCCAGCCCGGTCACCGACCGCGCGGCGCCGCGATGCGTCATCTGGCGGTCGATCTTGTCGGCCATCGACCGCTCCTGGAACATCACGACCACCGATCCGGGCAGTTCGGGCACCGGCGCGACATAGAGGTCGACGATGCGCTCGATGCCGAGGCGCGGCGACGAGATGTCGACCCGGTACTCGTTGACCGGCGCGTTGCGCTCGCGCACCTGCTCGATCAGCGTCAGGATCGGGCTGCCGAACGGCACGAAGCGGTCCAGCGTGTTGCGCGCCAGCATGTTGGCGCTCGACCGGAAGAAATCCTCCGCGTCGGCATTGGCGAAGGCGATCAGCCCTTCGGGGTTGAGCATGATGACGGGGCGGCGGATCGTGTTCAGCACGATCTCCGCGGCATCCTTGATCCTGGCTGCGGGCTGCCCGGAGGTCATGCGGCGCTCCTCATGCTCTGCGGCGCCTCGGCCAGGATGGATCCGAGCCGCGCGATGACGGCCTTCGGCTCCTCGCAGCGCAGGATCGCCATGCGCTGCTCAGGTCCGGCGTCCGGCGCATGCAGGTCGAGATACCAGCCGAGATGCTTGCGCGCCTGCCGCAGGCCGCTCTCCGTTCCGTAGGTGGCGAGCATGTCCTCATAGTGGGCGATCACATAGGCCGCGATGTCCGTCGGGCCGCCGCAACGCTGTTCTCCCGCGGCCCGCGCCGCGATCGCGCCCGGCGTCCATGGCGCGCCATAGCTGGCGCGTCCGACCATCACGGCGTCCGCTCCCGATCTTTCGAGGGCCGCCGCCGCGCTCTCAAGGTCGGCGACATCGCCATTGGCGACGACCGGCACGGAAACGGCCTGCTTGACGCGCTTTATCGCGGCCCAGTCGGCGGCGCCCTGATAGAACTGGCAGCGTGTCCGGCCATGCACGGTCACCATGCTGACGCCGACACGCTCGGCGCGCTGCGCCAGCGCCGGGGCGTTCAGCGCGTCGGCGTCCCAGCCGAGCCGCATCTTCAGCGTCACCGGAACCGTGACGGCGCCGCGCACCGCCTCGATGAGCGCCTCGGCATGATCGAGATCGCGCATCAGCGCCGAGCCGGCATAGCCGCCCGTCACCTTCTTGGCCGGGCAGCCCATGTTGATGTCGATGATGTCGGCGCCCTCGCCCGCCGCGATCCGGGCGCCCTCCGCCATCGCCGAGGCTTCCCTGCCGGCAAGTTGCACCATATGAATGTCGAGGCCGGAGTGGCGCAGGCGCTGGCGCGATCCTTCCCGGCCGCGGGCAAGCTCGCCGCTGGCGATCATCTCGGAGACGACGAGCCCGGCGCCCGCCGCATAGGCGCGCTGGCGGAAGGGCTGGTCGGTGACGCCCGACATCGGCGCCAGAAACACGCGATTGCGGACCGAACGGGTTCCGATCGCCAGCGGCTGGGCCAGAATGGCCAGTTGATTCATGCACAAATTCCAAGCATTGCGGCTCTATGCCCAATTCCTAGTCAGGAAACGGCCAGACTGCAATCGCAATCCGCAACCCATTGCCGCAACCGCGCAAAATCCGCTGGCTTGCGGCGAAGGCCGACATTAGACCGATGCGTATGCAGCAGACTTCAGCCGGCATCGCCGCCGTGATCGTCGCAGCCGGCCGCGGCGAGCGGGCGGGACAGGCGGACGGGCCCAAGCAGTACCGGTCGATCGGCGGCCGCGCGGTGATCTGGCATACGCTCAAGGCGTTCCTCGATCATCCGCGCATCGATCGCGTCGTGGTGGTCATCCACCCGGACGACGAGGCGCGTTTCGCCGAGGCGGCCGGTGCCTGCTCGGCCAGGGTCACCACCGTGCATGGCGGCGCGACACGTCAGCAGTCGACGCTCGCCGGACTGAGGGCGCTGAAGGCCGGCTCGCACACCGGCTTGGCACTGATCCACGATGCGGCACGCCCCTTCGTCGATGCGGCGCTCATCGACCGGATGATCGCCGCGGCCGGTTCGGGCGGCGCCGTGCCGGCGCTCGCCGTGTCCGACACGCTGCGCCGCCGGGGCGACGACGCCCGGCTGGAGCTCGTGCCGCGCGACGGGCTTTTCGCGGCGCAGACGCCGCAGGCCTTTCCGTTCCTCGCCATCCTGGACGCGCACGAGGCGGCGCATGCCGTCGGTCGGAGCGATTTCACCGACGATGCGGCGATCGCGCAATGGGCGGGCCTGCCGGTCTCGATCGTCGAGGGCGCGCCGGCCAACACCAAGATCACCTGGGCGAAGGACATCGAGATGGCGGATCGCCTGCTGAGCACCGGTCCGGCCGCCCTGCCCGACGTGCGCACCGGCAACGGCTACGACGTGCATGCCTTCGGGCCGGGCGACCACGTCACGCTGTGCGGCGTCGCCATTCCGCATGAGCGGGCGCTGCAGGGCCATTCGGATGCCGATGTCGGCCTGCACGCCCTGACCGACGCGCTGCTCGCCACCTGCGGCGCCGGCGACATCGGCACGCATTTCCCGCCCTCCGATCCGCAATGGCGCGGCGCGGCGTCGCGCATCTTCGTCGAGCACGCCGCCACGCTGGTGCGCTCGAAGGGCGGGCGCATCACCCATGCCGACGTGACGCTGATCAGCGAGGCGCCGCGCGTCGGACCGCACCGCGCGGCGATGACGGCGGCGATGGCCGGCATGCTGGGGATCGCGCCGGGGCGCGTCTCCATCAAGGCGACGACCAACGAGAGGCTCGGCTTCGTCGGCCGCGGCGAGGGCATCGCCGCGATCGCCACGGCCACCGTGGTCTATCCGGAGGGCACCGACCCATGAGCGAAATCCTCGACGAGGCCGACCGCTTCCTGAAGGCCTGCGCGCGCCGCGGCATCCTTGTCGCAACCGCCGAATCCTGCACCGGCGGGCTGATCATCGCCGCCATGACCGACATTCCGGGCTCGTCCTCGATGGTCGATCGCGGCTTCGTCACCTATTCGAACGATGCCAAGATGGCGATGCTGGGGGTCCGGAAAGGGACCCTCGACGCCCACGGCGCCGTTTCCGGACAGACCGCCCTCGAAATGGCGGCCGGCGCGCTGCGCAACTCGAAGGCCGGGATCGCGCTGGCGGTGACCGGCGTCGCAGGTCCGGACGGCGGCTCGGCCGAAAAGCCGGTGGGGCTGGTATGGTTCGGCGTCGCAGTCACCGGCCGCGAGCCGAAAGCTTCCCGCCGGCTCTTCGACAATCGCGGGCGCGATTACATCCGCCGTGAAACGGTGAAGGCCGCGCTGCAGCTCGGGCTGGACGCCCTCGACGAGACTTAATGCATGTCGCGACCATTGGTATTCGCGTAAAAATCAATCGCGTGCGACGATGCTGACTGGCGCGAGAAACCTCGGCGACGTCATCCTCGGGCTTGTCCCGAGGATCCACGGCGTTGAAGGTTTGCAGATCCTCGGGACGAGCCCGAGGATGACGTCGCCGAAATGAATCCGCCACTACGCGACGCGCTTTAACCGACGATCGCCGGGCCGTAGATCGCGTCCGCCCGCTTCTCGAAGGCTTCCGAGAACATGCGGAAGGCACGGTCGAACATCGAGCCCATGACCGCGCCGAGCAGTCGGCTCTTGAACTCATAGTCGATCCAGAACCGCACGGCGGTCCCGGACCCCACAGCGGTCCCGGACCCCGCCGCGGTGCCGGCCGCTTCCTGTTCGAACCGCCAGATGTTGGTCAGGTATTTGAACGGACCGTCGAGATATTTCACCTCGATCAGCCGGTCGGCGGGCTTGAGATGGACCTGGCTGGTGAAGGTCTCGCGGATCGCCTTGTAGCCGACCGTCATGTCGGCGACGAGGATCGTCTGGTCGGCGCGTTCCTTGCGGGAACGGACGGTCAACGCTTCGCAAAGCGGCAGAAATTCCGGGTATTTCTCCACGTCGGCGACGAGGTCGAACATCTGCGCCGGCGCATGCCGGACATGCCGGACGGTCTCGAACTGCGGCATCGCCTGCCGCTCAGCTCCGTGCCAGGGCCGCGTTGCGGGCCGCGCGCAGCCGCGCGAAATCGTCGCCGGCATGGTGCGAGGAGCGCGTCAGCGGGCTCGATGCGACGAGCAGGAAGCCCTTGGTCATGCCGACCGTCTCGTAGGACTTGAACTCGTCCGGCGTGACGAAGCTCTTGACCGGATGGTGCTTCTTCGACGGCTGCAGATACTGGCCGATGGTCATGAAGTCGACGTCGGCGGAGCGCAGGTCGTCCATCAGTTGCAGCACCTCGTTGCGTTCCTCGCCGAGGCCGACCATGATGCCGGACTTGGTGAAGATCGTCGGGTCCAGCTCCTTCACGCGCTGCAGCAGGCGGATTGAGTGAAAATACCGCGCACCGGGGCGAACCGTCAGGTAGTTCGACGGCACGGTCTCGAGATTGTGGTTGAACACGTCGGGCCGGGCAGCGACGACGATCTCCAGCGCGCCCTCCTTGCGCAGGAAGTCCGGCGTCAGGATCTCGATCGTCGTATCGGGGTTGAGCGCCCGGATGTTGCGGATCACCGCGGCGAAATGCCGTGCCCCGCCGTCGTCGAGGTCGTCGCGATCGACCGAGGTGATGACGACATGCGACAGGCCCATCTGGCGCACCGCGCGCGCCACGCTGCCGGGCTCGGTCGGATCGAGTGCGTTGGGCTTGCCGGTGGCGACGTTGCAGAAGGCGCAGGCGCGCGTGCAGATCTCGCCCATGATCATGAAGGTGGCGTGCTTCTTGTCCCAGCATTCGCCGATGTTGGGGCAGCCGGCCTCCTCGCAGACCGTGACGAGCTTGTGCGAGCGCACGATGTCGCGGGTCTCGGAATAGCCCTTCGAGACGGGCGCCTTGACGCGGATCCAGTCGGGCTTGCGCAGCACCTCCTGGTCCGGGCGATGCGCCTTCTCGGGATGGCGTGGACGCAGATCCGCCTTCTTGCGCGGGTCGTCCTTGATGAGGTCGATGGTGACCATCTGCCTGCAGCATCCTCCGTGGGTCTGCATGACTTAGAGCCGGCGGAGGGCTTTCGCAAGCCGAGGCGGCGCAACGCTGCCGTGCGGCGGGAGAAGAGGTTCCGGAATCGCAAACGGCGCCTCGCGGCGCCGTCCGTCGTCATCCTGCATGGAAACCGCCGCTATCTGCGGATTGCTCGTCCGACGGCGATCAGCAGGCAGGCACCGATGAAGCCCGTGATCAGATAGGCGATCCAGCCGACACCGAGAATGCCGATGTTCAGCGCCATCAGGATCGCATTGAGGACGATTGCGCCGACGATGCCGAGGATGATGTTCATCAGCAACCCGTTGTTGCTCTTCATGAACATCTCGGCCAGCCAGCCGGCCAGTCCGCCCACCACGATCGCCGCGATCCAGCCCACTCCGTTCATTTCCATGGGAACCCCTCACCTGTTGTTTCCGACAGGGTGTGAACGCGGCTCGGGCCGGCGGGTTCCGTCGCATGTGACGGCATTTTATCCGGGCCGTCGGCGATGCGCCGAGGTTCGGGCCTGTCTCCGGATCTTCCGCCGCCGTGTCTCGCCCGTAAGGCTCACCTCGTTCCGGGGCAGCGCCGGCGGTTGGAGTAGGTGCTTTTGCCTGAGTTCGCTGCCTGCTGAATGAGCTGGGAGAGATCGACCAAGAAAGGCCGGGG
>JAHBYY010000052.1 GCA_019635715.1 Rhizobiaceae bacterium
CTCTTCCAACGCCAAGGAGATCGAGGCGGCGAAGAAGTGGATCCACACCATCGTCGCCGAGCCGGAAGTCGGCGAGATCTACGAGGGCACCGTGGTCAAGACCGCCGATTTCGGCGCCTTCGTCAATTTCTTCGGCCCGCGCGACGGCCTGGTCCACATCAGCCAGCTCTCCAACGAACGCGTCGCCAAGACCACCGACGTGGTCAAGGAAGGCGACAAGGTCTGGGTCAAGCTGATGGGCTTCGACGAGCGCGGCAAGGTCCGCCTGTCGATGAAGGTCGTCGACCAGGCCACCGGCAAGGAGATCGCCAAGGAAAGGAAGCAGGAAGCCGAAGAGTCGGCCGCCTGATCCCTCGATTGGGTTTCGGGAAGGGGCGCGGCCGCGAGGCGGCGCCCCTTTTCATATCTGCACCCAAGCCGACCTTCCCGGCATTCCGGACATTCAGATGTCGCGCGACGCGCTCAAGACGCTGTTCCATCCCTTCGAAGCCGGGACGACCGAAACGCCCGCAGCCGGCTCGCGCGTGCTGTTCCTCGGAGCCGTGCCGGGTTTCCGGCTGCCGCAAGGCTGGGAGGCTGCCGTCGACGCGGTGCAGGGTTTTCGCCCCGATTTTCTGGCGCTGCAACAGGCCGGCACTGCGGTTACGCCGGACGCCACGGGCGAAACCTACGACATGGCGCTGGTGCTGGCCGACCGGCATCGCGGCCTGAACGAACTGCGTGTCGCCGAGGCCATCGAACGCACCGCGCCGGACGGAACGGTGGTCGTCGCCGGCGGCAAGGAGGACGGCATCGCAAGTCTGCGCAAGCGCATCGGCGCGCTGGCCGGGATCGACGGTTCGCTTTCGAAGCATCACGGCATCGCGTTCTGGCTGCGCCGCACGCCATTGGCGGCGGCAGCGGCGGGCGCGCTGCGCGCCGACAATCCGGACGGACGGGTGGACGGCCGTTTCCACACCGCGCCGGGCATGTTCAGCCATGAACGCGTCGACCGCGGCTCGGCGCTGCTCGCTGCCCACCTGCCCACGGACAAGATCGGCCATGCGGCCGACTTCTGCGCCGGCTGGGGCTATCTCGCGGCGCAACTGGCGAACCGGGAGGGCATCCGGTCGCTCGATCTCTTTGAGGCAGACCACGCTTCGCTGGAGGCGGCGCGGCGCAACCTCGCCGGCATCGGCGCCGTGCCGCTGCGCTTCTTCTGGCACGACCTGGCGCGCGAGCCCGTTGCCGAACGCTACGACACGATCGTCATGAACCCGCCGTTCCATACCACGCACAGCGCCGAGCCCTCGCTCGGGCAGCAGCTCATACGGGTGGCCGCCGCCGCTCTGCGCCGTGGCGGCAGGCTGTTTCTGGTGGCCAATCGCGGCCTGCCCTATGAGCAGGTGCTGGACGCCGCCTTCTCGAACGCGGTGGAGCTTGCCAGGGACGGCATGTTCAAGGTGATCGTGGCGACGCGCTGATGTCGGCTCGGCCTGTCAGGCGACGCGTCGGACGTCGCTGTTCGCGGCCAGCGGCTCGGGGCGGCCGTAGAGAAAGCCCTGCACCTCCTGGCAGCCCGCGGCGCGCAGCAGGATCGCCTGGTTCGGGGTCTCCACGCCTTCGGCGATGGTCTTGACGCCGAGCGCCTTCGACAGGCCGACGATGGTCGATACGACCGCGCCGGAGCTCGCATCGACCTCCATCCGGCTGACGAAGGACCGGTCGATCTTGAGCTTGTGGAAGGGGAAATCGATCAGATAGCTGAGGTTCGAGTAGCCCGTGCCGAAATCGTCGACGGCCACCGACAGGCCCATGTCGCTCAACTGGCGAAGCAGCGACGCGGCATAGTCGCGGTCCTGCATCATGGCGGATTCGGTGATTTCGAGCTCCAGGCGCCGGGGGTCGATCTTCGAGGTCTGGATTGCGTCCGAGACCACTTCGAGGAAATCGCGCGTCATGAACTGCACCGGCGAGATGTTCACCGCGACGAAGCAATCCCGCGGCAGCAGCGCCAGATCGGCGCAGGCCTGGCGCAGCACCCACTCGCCGATCGGGGCGATCATGCCGGTCTCCTCGGCGACCTGGATGAATTCCATCGGCGGGATCACGCCGCGCACCGGGTGCTGCCAGCGGATCAGCGCTTCGTAGCCCACCGTCCTGCCATCCGACAGATCGAACTGAGGCTGATAGAACAGGCGGAAGTCGCCGCGCTGGAATGCCGTATGCAGTTCCGCCTCGATCCATTGGCGATAGTCGGCGACCTTGCCCATTTCGCTTTCGAAGATCGCCCAGCCGCCCACGCCGCCGGCGCGGGCATTCTGCAGCGCCAGGTTGGAGCGGCGCAGGATCTGCACCGGGTCGGTGCCGTCCTTCGGCATCGCCACGATGCCGATCGACAGATTGACGGTCTGGAGATGCGTCTTCAACTGGTAGGGCTCGATCATCTTTTCGATGAGCGATTCGACCATCGGGATCAGCCTGTCGCCGGCGAGGCGATCCGGCACGATCACCGCGAACTCGCCCGCCCCGATGCGGCCGAGGGTCACGCCGCCCGGCAGCGCGGCGCGCAAACGGGCGGTGAAGGCGCGGATCAGATCGTCGCCCTGGCTGTACCCGATCGAATCGTTGATCTGCTTGAAGCGGTCGATGTCGATGTCGACGAGGAAAACGGGTTCCCCGGTGCGCACCGCGGCCGAAGCCGCCTCCGCGACCTTGCCGACCAGCGCGGCCCGGCCGAGCAATCCCGTCAGCTTGTCGAAATTCGTCTCGCTGTAGACGTAGCTCGCCGATTCATCGACACCGGCGAAGAAGGACGCGGCCGAACCGCCGGCCGCCAGGGCGCAGAGACCGGCCACGACCGATCCGATCGCTTCGGCCGAGAGGCCGGAGGCGGCGTCGCCGAAGCCGAACTGAAGTCCCCAGAGCCCAAGTATGAAGCTACCGAGACTGGATGCGGCGACGGTGATCAGCCGAAACAGCGGTCTGCGTGTTGGATTTGCGGCCAAGGCCATTCCGAAGTTCCCCTCACCGGAACCCCTTAGCGCAATCCTGTTAAGATCAGTTCAGGACGAAGAGTTGAATTTTACCGATCGTCAGTCGCCGCGTGCGGCATCCTGCTGCTTGAGCTCGTCGAGCGTCGGCATGGACGTGATGTGATAGCCGGAATCGACATAGTGGATCTCGCCGGTGACGCCCGAGGACAGGTCCGACAAAAGGTAGAGGGCCGCGCCGCCGACCTCGTCGATCGTCACGGTCCTGCGCAGCGGCGAATTGCGCTGCTGGTAGGAAAACATGTGCCGCGCGTCCGCGATGCCCGCTCCGGCGAGCGTCCGCACCGGGCCTGCCGAGATCGCGTTGACCCGGATGCCGCGCGGTCCGTAGTCGTTGGCCAGATAGCGCACGCTGGCTTCCAGCCCGGCCTTGGCCACGCCCATGACGTTGTAGTTCGGCATGATGCGCACCGACCCGGCATAGGTCAGCGTGATCAGCGCTCCGCCCTCGCTCATCAGCGCCGCCGCGTGGCGGGCGACCTCGGTGAACGAGTAGCAGGAGATCACCATCGTCCGGATGAAGTTGTCGCGGCTGGTGTCGGCGTAGAGGCCCTTCAGCTCGTTCTTGTCGGAAAAGCCGATGGCGTGGACGAGAAAATCCAGCGAGCCCCATTCGCTGCGCAGCGTATCGAACACCGAGGCGACGGAGGCGCTGTCCTCGACGTCGCAAGGCAGCACCAGCTCGGCGCCGACCTTCTCGGCCAGCGGGCGGACGCGCCGGCCGAAGGCTTCGCCCTGATAGGTGAAGGCCATCCTGGCGCCCTGACCGGCCAGGCGCTGGGCGATGCCCCAGGCGATCGAGTGATCGTTGGCGACACCCATCACGAGGCCGCGCTTTCCCTGCATCAAGCCGGTCATCATTGAGCGCTCAGGCTGCGTAACGCTGGAAGACCAGCGTCGCGTTGGTGCCGCCGAACCCGAAGGAATTCGACAGGACCGTGTCGATCTTGGCGTTGTCGATGCGCTTGCGGACGATCGGCATGCCCTCGAACTCCGGGTCCAGCTCTTCGATATGGGCGCTTTCGCCGATGAAGCCGCCCTGCATCATCAGGATCGAATAGATCGATTCCTGCACGCCGGCGGCCCCCAGCGAGTGGCCGGTCAGCGATTTGGTCGAGGTGATGTTGGGCATGTCGGCGCCGAACACCTCGCGGATGGCGCCCATCTCGCGGGAATCGCCGACCGGTGTCGAGGTGCCGTGGGTGTTGATGTAGTCGACCGGCTGCCGGACCGTCGACATCGCCAGCTTCATGCAGCGGACCGCGCCTTCACCCGACGGGGCGACCATGTCGTAGCCGTCGGACGTGGCACCGTAGCCGACGACCTCCGCATAAATCTTCGCGCCGCGCGCCTTGGCATGTTCCAGTTCCTCGAGCACCAGCACGCCGGCGCCGCCGGCGATGACGAAGCCGTCGCGGTTGACGTCGTAGGCGCGCGAAGCGGTCGTCGCGCGATCATTGTACTTGGAAGACATGGCGCCCATGGCGTCGAACAGATTGGACATGGTCCAGTCGAGATCCTCGTGGCCACCGGCGAAGACGATGTCCTGCTTGCCCCACTGGATCATCTCGTAGGCATTGCCGATGCAGTGCGCCGAGGTCGAGCAGGCCGACGAGATCGAATAGTTCACGCCATGGATCTTGAACCAGGTGGCGAGCGTCGCCGACGCGGTCGACGACATGGCCTTCGGCACCGCGAACGGGCCGACGCGCTTCGGGCTGGTGTTCTTGCGGGTGACGTCGGCGGCCTCGACGATGGTGCGGGTGGACGGCCCGCCGGAGCCCATGACGATGCCCGTGCGCTCGTTGGTGATGTCGCCCTGCTCCAGCCCGGAATCGGCGATCGCCTGTTCCATCGCCACATGGTTCCACGCCCCTCCCTTGGAGAGGAAGCGCAGGGCGCGGCGGTCGACGATCTCGCCGGGGTCGAGCGTCGGCGCGCCCCAGACCTGGCACCTGAAGCCGTGCTCGGCGAACGACTCGGAAAAGCTGATGCCGGAGCGGGCGTCATGGAGGGAAGCCTGCACCTCGTCGGCATTGTTGCCGATGGACGACACGATGCCGATGCCAGTCACGACGACACGTCTCATGCGAGTCTCCTCCGGGTGTTCGGTCAGGCTGCCGACTGCTTGGAAAGGCCAACCTTGAGGTCGGTCGCGGCGTATATGGGTTCGCCATCGGCCTTCAACCAGCCATCGGCGATGCCAAGCACCAGACGGCCGCGCATCACCCGCTTGAAATCGATGCCGTACTCGACCTTCTTGACCGACGGCGTCACCATTCCCTTGAACTTCACCTCGCCGGTGGACAGCGCCATGCCCTTGCCGGGCTCGCCCAGCCAGCCGAGATAGAATCCGGTGAGCTGCCACATCGCGTCGAGGCCGAGGCACCCCGGCATGATCGGATTGCCGATGAAATGGCAGGCGAAGAACCACAGGTCCGGCTTGATGTCGAACTCGGCGCGGATGAAGCCCTTGTCGAAGGCGCCGCCCGTCTCGCTGATCTCGGTGATCCGGTCGAACATCAGCATCGGCGGGTAGGGAAGCTGGGCGTTGCCAGGGCCAAACAGGTCGCCGCGGGCACAGGCCAGCAGGTCCTCATACTCGTAGCTCGACTTCGCAGCGGCCATTCGGCTCATTCCCCATGTCCAGCCGGAGCATCTGCCGCCCGACGGAGGCGGGCGCCACCGTCATCACGGAACATTGCAGTCCGGAAATCGATCTAGCGATTATCCTGCCCACCCGATCCGGTCAATGTGCCGCTATTGATCGCCAAACCACAACGGAATATATGCAAATCAAGCGTAGACAGGGAAATGCGGCCGCAAATCCGGCGATTCCGCCATGCGCAAGAGGTAGCGACGACCATATGGGTTCCGCGGGCAAGACGATCGGCATCGACGAACGCGTGAGGAAGGCCGGACTCCGGCCGACGCGCCAGCGCGTGGCGCTGGCCGATCTGCTGTTCGCAAAAGGCGAGCGACATCTGTCGGCCGAGGAACTCCACGAAGAGGCGATCGAGGCGGGCGTCCCCGTTTCGCTGGCGACGGTCTACAACACGCTGCACCAGTTTACCGACGCCGGCCTGCTGCGCATTCTGGCGGTCGAAGGCGCGCGCACCTATTTCGACACCAACACCTCGGATCACCACCACTTCTTCATCGAGGGCGAGAACACCGTCTGCGACATCGAGTCCGGGCCGGTGCGGGTCGTCGGCCTGCCCGAGCCGCCGGACGGCATGGAGATCGTCAACGTGGACGTCGTGGTGCGCCTGCGCCGGAAGGCCGGCGCCTAGGATCTCTGGCCCCGATCGTTCAATGCAGCTTCCCCGTTGGATGGACGCCACGCTCAGGATCGAGTGGGCCTGCGCGGCCCTGGTGGCGGTCGTGGCGTTCGCCGCCCTCAGCGGGTCATGGCTGCTGTTCGCGATTCTGCTGCTGGCGCCGGACCTGTCGATGATCTTCTATCTGGCGGGACCGCGCATCGGCGCCTTCGCCTACAATCTGGTGCATGCCCTGATCGGACCAACGGTTCTCGCCGGATCGGCCTGGATCGCGGACAGCACCATCGCCATGCAGATCGCCCTGATCTGGGCTTTCCACATCGCTGCGGACCGCGCGCTCGGCTACGGCCTCAAATTGCCGACATCGTTCCAGGATACGCATCTCGGCCGCATCGGCCGCGGCTGAGCTCAATCCTTGATGGCTTCGCCGGGATAGGCGCCCCAGACGAGGGCCTGGCTGAGCCAGCCGGCATGACCTGAAAAACTCATCTCGCACCAGTCGCCGTTGCAGGTCTTGATCATGCCGATCGCGCCGGGTTCGAGCAGGGCGACCTTCCTCGCCTCGGCATAGGGCTCCGACAGGAGTTCGATCGTCGCCGGCTTGCCGCGCTGCCACGGCGCGACGATCGCGGTGCGCCGGCCGGAGAGCAGCGACTGGTTGATCCACCCCTCCGCCCCGTCGGCGTCGCGGACGCGGCGCCAGTTGTCGTATTCCTGGATGATCTCCATCGGCAGGCCGGCCTTCAGGTAGAGCCAGTCGACGGGATAGTCCGGCCCCGGGCCGATGCGCGAATTGACGCGGCCCGATTTGAGGCTGACGAATCTGGGAAGCGGCAGGCCGGAGCCGCTGCGCGCCGCGGGCTGCGCGCCGGCGCTCTGGGCCAGGACGGGAACGGTTGCCGTCGGAACAGCCATCGCGCCGATCAGCGCGAACACCGGAACGAGACGACGAAACACGCGACGAGACACGCCAGATCCTTTGTCTAAGCAGCGTCCTCCGGCCATTCGGCCGGGCGCGGACGCGAACCCTTTTTCTTTGTCATCGGCCCGACCGCTTGTTACACAGGCGCACAAGCCGAGAGCCTGCACCAAGTGTCGCGCGCCTTGGTTAAAGAGGTCTCAACAGGATCCGGATGAGGAAGCGATGGCGGGCAAGAAAAAGCCTCTCGTGGTGATCACCCGCAAGCTGCCCGATCAGGTCGAGACGCGCATGCGCGAACTCTTCGACGCCCGGTTGAACGTCGAGGACCGCCCGATGACGCAGCCGGAACTGGTCGCGGCGGTGAAGGAAGCCGACGTGCTCGTTCCGACCGTGACGGACCGGATCGACGCGGCCCTGCTGGAACAGGCATCCGACAGGCTGAAGCTGATCGCGAATTTCGGCAACGGCGTCGACAAGATCGACGTCAGTGCCGCGGCGCGGTGCGGGATCACCGTCACCAACACGCCCGGCGTGCTGACCGAGGACACCGCCGACATGACGATGGCCCTCATGCTCGCCGTGCCGAGACGCGTCGCCGAGGGCGCCAACATCCTGGAACATCCGTCGAAATGGGACGGCTGGTCGCCGACCTGGATGCTCGGCCGCCGCGTCACCGGCAAGCGGCTCGGCATCGTCGGCATGGGCCGCATCGGCACGGCGGTGGCGCGCCGCGCCAAGGCCTTCGGCCTGTCCATCCACTACCACAACCGCAACCGCGTCATGCCGGCGCTGGAAGATGAACTGGAGGCGACCTACTGGGAAAGCCTCGACCAGATGCTGGCGCGGATGGACATCATCTCGGTCAACTGTCCGTCGACCCCGGCGACCTACCACCTCCTGTCGGCCCGGCGGCTCGCCCTGCTCCAGCCGACCTGCTACCTCGTCAACACGGCGCGCGGCGACCTGATCGACGAAGAGGCGATGATCAAGCTTCTGCAGGAGGGCAAGATCGCCGGCGCCGGGCTCGACGTCTTCGAGAACGAGCCGGCCGTCAACCCGAAGCTCGTCAAGCTGGCGGCCAAGGGGAAGGTCGTGCTGCTGCCCCATATGGGATCGGCAACGATCGAGGGCCGGATCGACATGGGCGAGAAGGTCATCATCAACATCCGGGCCTTCTTCGACGGACATCGGCCGCCGGACCGGGTGCTGCCGATCCGCGCCTGACGGCCGCGCGCTTCAGCCCGTTTCCAATGTCCCCAGAAATGCGCCGTCGACGCGAACCCTGTGTCCTTCGAAGCGGACGAATTCGGACGCGGGCAGCCTGACCGCCACCGGCGTCTTCCAGCCCATCTGCTTGGCCACGATCAGGCCCAGCAGCAGGATCGCGTCGGGCTCGTTCATGACGATGGCCGCGGGTGCGTGACCGTTATGCGCAAGCTCGAGCAGCACAGCGGAAGCCGACGACGAGCCGATCGTTCCCGGCAGGAACAGCACCCGGCCCGCAATGCTCGTTCCATGCTGCGGATGCCGGACGTCGGCGATGCGGCCGCTGGTCGGATCGACCCCGCCCCAGAAACTGATCGGCGCGGTCAGGACCAGGGCAAGCCCCTCGCCGGGCTCGCCGGCGACGAGCACCTCCGGCCGCGACAGCGGCGGCGCCGCGGCACTCATTGCAGCCTCGCCATCACCGGCCGGCCGGCCGCGGCGCTGTCGACGCATTCGGCCAGGGAGCCGTAGAGCACCGAATATCCGGTGTTGCCGGGCGCATACTGCGCGAACTTGCCGGAATTCGTCATCAGCACGCCGTCGCCGCGCTCGGGAAGAATCGGCGTCACCACCACACAGGTATCGGCGACGATGATCACGCCCGCCGATTCGAGCTTGGCGCGCCCGCCCGTGCGCTCCAGCACGGCCAGGGCGTGCCGTCCCGTGCAGGCATAGATCGGGACGGCCAGGGCGCGGCCATCGATCAGCCGCAGCAAGTGATCGAACTCGTCGACGGACAGATGCGGGCTGCCGATCGCCACGGCGTCGATCGCCTCGGCGCCGACCGCCGTCGAAAGGCGCCGCCGCGTCGCGTCGACCATCTGCGTCGTCACCCGGATCACCTGTTCGGCGGGCACACCACCGAGAATCGCATTGGCATCGGGCGCCTCGGGCGTCACGCCGGCGATATGAAACAGACCGACGGCTCCCGTCGACGCGGCGGCGGCGCCGAACGCCTTCAGCGCATCCTCCCCGGGGTGGACAGCGATGCCGTCGACGACGCCGATCGCATTGCCGACCTCGCGCCCGAACATGCTGCCGAGGATCGGCCAGGCGGTTTCGGAGGCAAGAAACGCAGCCGGCAGCCCCCGGACGTCGAAGATAAGCCGCGCCAGACGGTTCTCCGGTCGATGCAGCCCGACATAGGGCGCCCGGCCGGCGATCGCACAGGCGATGTCGAGGAAGTCGCCATAGCGGTTGGTGCGGGCACCCAGCACGGAATTGCAGAACACCACCGCGTTCGATTCGCCCCAGGCGACATCCGTGCCGCGGGCCGGGCGATGGCCGGCCTGGTAGGGCGCGCAGGTCCAGCTCTGCTCGCAGCCCAGGTCCCGATGGGCGTCCATCATCCGCCGGGCCATGCCGCGCTGCGGCTCCGCCAGCCGCACCCGCGAACAGCCCATCAGGTCCAGCGCCCCGACGTTGAGCGTCGAGCGCACCGCCACCTTGGCGCCGCCGGCGACGAGCCGCTCGGCGAACAAGGTTCCCGAATCGCCATGATAGAGCGCGCCATCGATATGGGCCGAGGCGACCGGGATCAGCCGTCCGGCGCCGAGCAGCCGCGCGCTCTCGGCGACGATGCGCATCGCCATGGCCGTGCCCTCGCCGCAAGCCCCGGACGCCATGGCCTGTTCGCCGGCGGTGAGGACAAGGGTCACGGGCTCAGGACCTTCCGCAAGGTGATCGAGGTCGGCCGGTCATAGCCGGGATGCGCGGTGCGACCGGTCTCCAAAAAACCCCAGCGGGCGAACGTTCGGTGATTGTCCGTGAGTTCGACCCGTGTCTGGAGCTCCAGAACAGAGACGCCGCGCCGCCGTGCGAGCGCCTCGATGGCGTCCAGCAGGCGGCTGCCGACCCCGCGTCCCTGAGAAGCCGGCTCGACCGCCAGCTTGCCGACATAGAGCCGGCCGGGGCGATCGGCGACGAAGGCGCAGCCCGCCATCGCTCCGTCCATATGGCCCAAAAACACCGTTTCGGACGAGGCCTTTGCGATCAATGTCTCAACTGTCAGATGATGCGCCGACGATGGCGGGTCGATGATGCCGTCCATGGAGGCGAAGGCACGCCGGATCAGGCCGAGCAGTCGCGGCCATTCATCGAAGGTCGACGGATCGAGCACCGCGACGGCCGCCGGCACGGTGGCTGCGTCGGCCATCAGGCGGCCTTGTAGCGGATGGTGTCGAAGCGCGCCGCCAGCCCGTCATAGAGCAGCAGGCGGCCGATCAGCGGCTCGCCGATACCGGTCACCAGCTTGATCACCTCCATGGCCTGCAACGTCCCGATCACGCCGGCCAGCGCGCCGATCACCCCGGCCTGCGCGCAGGACGGCACCAGGCCGGGCGGAGGAGCTTCGGGGAAGAGGTCGCGATAGCTCGGGTTGCGCTCACCCGACGAGGACACCTCGAACGGCTTCAGGACCGTCACCGACCCGTCGAAACGGCCGATCGCGGCATGCACCAGCGGCCGCGCCTCGTCCGCGCAGGCGTCGGCCACGGCATAGCGGGTCTCGAAATTGTCCGACCCGTCCGCGACCACGTCATAGCCGCGCACGAGGTCCCTGGCGTTCTCGGACGTCAGCCGGACGGGATGCGCCTCGATCCGCACATGCGGATTGATCCGGCGCAGCGACCGCTCGACGCTGGCGAGCTTGCTGTCGCCGACGGACGCCGTGTCGTGGATGACCTGGCGCTGCAGGTTGGACAGGGAGACGGTGTCGTCGTCGACGATCCCGAGCGTGCCGACGCCCGCCGCCGCCAGATATTGCAGCAGCGGCGCGCCCAGTCCGCCGGCGCCGATCACCAGCACCCTCGCCTTCTTCAGCTTCTGCTGTCCGGGCCCGCCCACCTCGGGCAGCACGATATGACGTGCATAGCGCTCGAGTTCGTCCGGACCGAGAATGGCCTCTGTCATGCAGCGACCATAGCGTCACGGACCGGATTGGGAAACGGGCCTGAAGCCGGTTCCTATTCGGGCAGGGATTCCGGCTGGTCGCCGGCGCCGGCCCGCGCGGCGGGGCGCCGGCGCCGCTCGCTCTTGCCCTCGACGATCCGCACCCGCTTGACGCGGCGCGGATCGGCATCGAGGACGTGAAATTCGAAACCGGGAATCGCCTGCACCACCTCGCCGCGCGAGGGCACGCGGCCCAGCGCATTGAAGATCATGCCGCCGATCGTATCGACATAGTCGCCATGCTCGCCGGCGCGGAAATTCTCGCCGATCATCTTGGCCACATCGTCGATCTCGGCCTTGCCGTCGACCAGATAGACGCCCTCGCCTGTCTTGGTGATCAGCGGCTCTTCCTCGTCGTGCTCGTCCTCGATGTCGCCGACCACCATCTCGACGATGTCCTCGAGCGAGACGAGACCGTCGGTGCCGCCATACTCATCGATGACGAGCGCCATCTGGGTGCGGGCGGCCTGCATGCGCGCCATCAGGTCGGACGCCAGCATGGACGGCGGCACGAACAGCACGGTGCGCATCAGATTCAACTCGCCGATCGTGCGACCGAGATCGACATTCGAAAGTTCCAGCGGCCCCGCCGCGGCCGGAGCGGGCTTGCGGGTGGACCTGCCCTTCTTGGTCCGCGCCGAGCGGGTTATGTGGGCGAGTACGTCGCGGATGTGGACCATGCCGCGCGGATCATCCAGGGTCTCGGCATAGACCGGCATGCGCGAATGTCCGGACTGCTCGAACAGGGTGAGCAGATCGCCGAGCGTCGTCGCGATCTCGACGGCCTCGATGTCGGCGCGCGGCACCATGACATCCTCGACCCGCACCTCGCGCAGGCGCAGGATGTTGTTCAGCATCGCCCTCTCGGCCGGCGAGAACGCGCCGGGACCGGCGGCGTCGCCCGTTTCGGCCAGCGCGTCGGTCAGATCCTCGCGCAGGCTGGAGCCGTTCCTCTGGCGGAACAGCGCGGAGAGCCAATCTTTCAGGGATGTACGTTCGGCGGCGGGGGCCGCGGCGATACTCGGACTAGGCGGATCTTCGGCCTTGTCCTGGGGCTTGCTGACGCCGCCCGCTGACGGGCTGGCGACAGAGTCGGGAGTGTCGTTCATGGTATCCGGTCGCTCTATGTCCGTCTGTTACGCGTAGGGATCGGGAATGGCAAGTGTCGCCAGGGCCCGCCGCTCGGCGCTTTCCATCGTCTGCGCCTCGGCGTCGTCCTCGTGATCGTAGCCGATCAGATGCAGCACGCCGTGGACGATGAGGTGGGAGATATGGTGCTCGAGCGGCTTGCCTTCCAGTCCTGCCTCGCTGGCGACCGTCTCGGACGCCAGGATGATGTCGCCGAGCATGGGCGGCAGCGGATCGCCGATCTTGATCTGAAATGCCGGAAAGGACAGCACGTTGGTCGGCTTGTCCTTGGATCGCCATTGCCGGTTGAGTTCGCGCATATGCGCATCGTCGGTAAAGACGAGGCTGAGTTCCACAGGCTGAGCGGCGACGGCACCGGCCTGGCGAAGCGCGGCATCGATGGCCGGTCCGGCAAGTCCGGCCAATCCGGCCTCGTCGGGCCAGGCGCCCGCCTCGACCAGAATGTCCGTCTCCACCGAAACGGGAGCCGTTGCGCCGCCTCTCTTGACCGACCGAACCATATCGCGCCGGGATCAGTTCTCGCCGACGCCCATGCCGCGCGCCAGCTTGGCATCGCGGTCGTAGGCACGAACGATCTCGGCCACCAGCGGGTGACGGACGATGTCGCCGTCGCCGAAACGCACGATGACGGCGCCCGGAATGCCGTCGAGAATGCGCAGCGCCTCGACCAGGCCCGACTTGGCCTGCGGCGGCAGGTCGATCTGCGATGGATCGCCGGTGACGATCATCCGCGAATTCTCGCCGAGGCGGGTCAGGAACATCTTCATCTGCATCGATGTGGTGTTCTGCGCCTCGTCGAGGATGACGGCGGCATTCGCCAGCGTTCTGCCGCGCATGAAGGCCAGCGGCGCGATCTCGATGACGCCGGCGGTGATGGCGCGCTCGACCTTGTCGCCGGGCATCATGTCGTAGAGCGCGTCGTAGAGCGGCCGCAGATAGGGATCGACCTTCTCCTTCATGTCGCCGGGCAGGAAGCCGAGGCGCTCGCCCGCCTCCACCGCCGGCCGCGACAGGATGATGCGCTCCACCTGGCCGCGCTCCAGCAGCATCGCCGCATAGGCGACCGCCAGATAGGTCTTGCCGGTGCCGGCCGGGCCGATGCCGAACACCAGTTCGGCGCGCTCCAGCGCGCGCATATAGGCATCCTGGTTCAGCGATCTGGCGTAGATCGTCTTCTTGCGCGTCGCAATCTGCGCCGCCGCAACCTTGCCCTTGCGCTCCAGTGTCGGCAGCGTCAACTGATCGTCGGCGGCGATCGCCATACGGACGGCGCCATCCACGTCGGACTGCGCGACATGCGCGCCCTTCTGCAGGATGCCGTACAGATGGTCGAGCGCCCGGCGCGCCTGCTCGGCCGCCGCCGCGTCTCCCCGGATCGTCACCTGATTGCCCCGCGACCGGATGTCGACGCCGAGCTTCTGCTCCAGCCGGGCGAGATTCTCGTCGAACTGGCCGTAGAGGGCGCTCGCATATTTGTTGTTGTCGAAGGTCAGGACGATGTGCGCCATGTCGGATGCTCCCGAGGGAGCCTGCTTCAGATCTGCGGCGACCAAACGTCTCTCCTCTGCGGTCCGCCCTCAGGCGGGTTCGGCGAACAGGGTGGTTCCTTCCGCCTTCGTGATTCGTACCGGAATAATGTCACCGATTCCACCGGCCGTCTCATCAACAACGACGGGTTGCAGCCATGGCGACCGGCCGGCGAGCTGCCCCGGGCGACGCGCCGGTTTTTCGATCAGCACGTCGAAGGCGAGGCCGACGCGGCTGCGCAGGAAGGCTTCCTGCTGTTCGTTGAGCAACCCCTGCAGCCGCTGCAGGCGCTCATCCTTCACCGTTTCCGCGACATGGCCTTTCATGTCGGCTCCAGGCGTGCCGGGACGGGCCGAATATTTGAACGAAAACGCCTGGGCGTAGCCGGTGCGTCGGACGATCCCGAGCGTATCCTCGAAATCGGCATCCGTCTCGCCGGGAAAACCGACGATGAAGTCGCCGGACATGGCGATCGAGGGCTGCGCGGCGCGGATGCGCTCGATCAGGCGGAGATAGTCCTCCGCCTTGTGGCGGCGGTTCATCGCCTTGAGGATGCGGTCCGAACCCGACTGCACCGGCAGATGCAGATAGGGCATCAGCGCGCCGAGGTCGCGGTGCGCCGCGATGAGCTCATCGTTCATGTCGCGCGGGTGGCTGGTCGTGTAGCGCAGCCGCGCCACGCCCGGGATTTCGGCGAGGCGGAACAACAAACGTCCCAAGCCCCAGTCGCGCCCGTCCGGGCCTTCACCGTGCCAGGCGTTGACGTTCTGGCCGAGCAGCGTGATCTCGCGGACGCCGCCCGCGGCAAGGCGCTCCGCCTCGGCGAGGATCTGCCGGACCGGCCGGGAGACTTCCGATCCGCGCGTATAGGGCACGACGCAGAAGGTGCAGAACTTGTCGCAGCCTTCCTGGACCGACAGGAAGGCCGTCACGCCCCGCCTGGCGATCTCGGCCCGCTTCGGCTGCGGAAGATGCTCGAACTTGTCCTCGACGGCATAGTCGGTCTCGACGACCTTCTCGCCGCCGCGCGCCTTGCGAAGCGCGTCGGGCAGGCGATGATAGGTCTGCGGTCCGATCACCAGATCGACGACCGGCGCGCGCCGGATGATCTCGCGGCCCTCGGCCTGGGCCACGCAGCCGGCGATGCCGACGATCATCTCGCCGCCCGCCTGTTCGCGCGAGCGTTTCATGTCGCGGATGCGGCCGAGTTCCGAATAGACCTTTTCCGCCGCCTTTTCGCGGATATGGCAGGTGTTGAGAAGAACGAGATCGGCATCCTCGATGCGGTCGGTCGAGGAATAGCCGTCCGCGACAAGCGCATCGGTCATGCGCTGCGAATCGTAGACGTTCATCTGACAGCCATAGGTCTTCACGAAGACCCTGCGCGGCGATTGCGAGCCCGCATCCACGGCCGCGGCTGCCTCATCCTGGGTAGCGACTTGTTCCATCGCGGGGCTTCTAGCGCCTTTTCAAGCGAAGGGACAGCGCCGACATGACTTGCCGCCGCGGGCCCGCCCTGTCATTGCGCCGGCGGATACCAGAGGGCATCCTCCAGCATGGCGCGCACCTGCTCCTCCATCTGCCGCGCCACCTCCTTGCGGCTGCTGGACTTCGAGAAGCGCACCGGCGCGCCGAAACGCACCTCGACGTCGATCGCCCCCTCCTTCAGAACGCCCGCGAGATGGGGGATGAGATCCTGGTCGCCCACCCACGAGATCAGGCCGCGATGCCGGCGTCCCATCGGCAGGCCCTGCACCCGCGTATAGGCGAGGGCGACCGGCTGGATCCACATCTCTTCATGGCTGCCTTCGGCCAGCGCAATCGTGGCCGCCCCGAACAGCGTGCTCTTGAACGGCAGCAGCATGGTGCCGTCGCCGGTGGTCCCCTCGGCAAACAGCACCATCGCGTCGCCCTGCCCCAGCCGCGTCGCGATCTCGCTCGCCTGCGCGCCGGACCTGCGCTTGCGGTCGCGCTCGACATAGACCGAGCGCTGCATGCGCGAGAACCAGCCGAAGATCGGCCATCCGGCCATTTCCGACTTGGCGATGAACGACACGTCGGCAACGGCGGCAAGGACGGTGATGTCGGCCCAGGAAACGTGGTTGGAGATGATCAGCAGCGGACGCCGGTCGTCGATCCGCCCGCGGACATGGATCCGGAAGCCCATCAGGCGCGTCGCGGTACGGTGCCAGAGGCGCAGCAGCGGCCGGCCCCGGCAGGCGCCGGTCCGCACGCAGAACCATTGCGCGGGCGCCATCGCCACGGTGACGACGGCAATCACGGAGACGGCCAGCGCGGTTCGCAGCCAGCCGATCATGGAGACGCCGGAGATGTGGTCGGGGAGATGCGCATCCTGGCCAGCCGATGCAGGCCGGAGCGCCCGCGGCCGGAGACCTAACGAAGATCGCGGCGCATCACAAGCGCGGCCGAGGCCGTGCCCGAGGCGCTCGGATAGTAGTTGGGGCGCCGGCCGACGGTGGCAAAGCCGAGGCGCTTGTAGAGCGCGATCGCGGCCGTGTTGGTCTCGTCGACTTCGAGGAACAGCGCTTCCGCTCGCTCGGCGTGAAGCTGGCGCAGCACGGCGTCCATCAACTGCCAGCCGATCCCCTGCCGGCGATGGGCGCGCGACACCGCGACCGTCAGGATCTCGCCCTCCCCGGCCGCCCGCCGCGCGAGGATGAAGCCGACCGGCGGCTCGCGGCCATGGCCGGTCTGGCGCGCCGCGAACCCGATCACCGTTCGGTCGGCGATCATCGTCGCGAACTCGTCCTCGCTCCAGGGCCGCACGAAATCCTCGCGGTGCAGCAGCGAGAGCGCGCCGGCATCGTCGGCTTCGAGCCCCTGCAGCGCATATTCCCTGGCGACCTGCCAGAAGGCGAAGCGCATCATGGCGTCACCTTGCGCGGCAGGATGAAGCCTGACTGCGGCTTGGCGTCGGGTTCGCGCAGGTAGAGCGGCGTCGGCGAAGGCGCCGCGTCGGCCCGGCCGGCAGCCAGCCTCGCATAGACGCCGATGTCGGCCGTCGCAGCACTCCAGCCGCTTGGCGCAGGCGCGTCCGCCCGCCTCGCCGCAATGGCCGCGGACGCCGTCCCGACGACATGCGCACCCGTCTCCTCCGCCATGATCGCCGCCTCCTGCAACGTCACCACGGCCGGAGCATAGACGATCTGTCCGAAGGCATCGTAAACGGCGACCTGCACGGTGTCGGGCATCGACATCAGTCCTACCAGCACCGCCTTGTCCGGCATTTCGGAGCGTGCCTGGGCCGCCATGGCCTCGAGCGTGTCGATGCCGACGGCCGGGATGCCGAGCGCCAGCGCGAAGCCGCGCGCCGTCGACACCGCAACCCTGATGCCGGTGAACGATCCCGGGCCGATCCCGACCGCGACGGCGTCGACCGCCCCGAGGGCAACTCCAGCCGCCGCCAGCGCCTGGTCGACGACGCCGATCAGATGCTCGGCATGGCCCTTGCCGAGGTCGAGCACGCAGCGTCCCAGTTCCCTGTCCGCATCGCTGTCGTAGACGCAGGCGGCGCAGAGGCTCGCGGCGCAGTCGATCGCGAGGATATACATCGCCGCGCCTCAGTCGGCCGGGCGCAGGCGCGCCGCACCCGCCGGCCGGGTTGTCGTCGCAACCGTCATCCCGCCCTGTCCCGCGCCTTGAGTTCCAGGCGCCGGGCGTGGAGGACCGGCTCGGTATAGCCGTTGGGCTGGGCGGTGCCCTTGAAGACCAGGTCGAGCGCGGCGGCGAAGGCGATCGACTGGTCGAAGCCGGGCGCCATCGGACGATAGAGCGGGTCGCCCTCGTTCTGGCGATCGACGACGGCCGCCATGCGCTTCATCGTCTCCATGACCTGCGACTGGGTGCAGACGCCGTGGCGCAGCCAGTTGGCGATGTGCTGGGAGGAGATGCGCAACGTGGCGCGATCCTCCATCAGCCCGACGTCGTTGATGTCCGGCACCTTGGAGCAGCCGACGCCCTGGTCGATCCAGCGCACCACATAGCCGAGGATGCCCTGCGCATTGTTGTCGAGTTCGCGCTGGATCTCCTCCGGGGTCCAGTTGGGGCGGACCGCGACCGGGACCGACAGGATGTCGTCGAGCTTGGCCCGCGGACGCGTCGCGACGGCCGCCTGCACGGCATGCACGTCGACCTTGTGGTAGTGCGTCGCGTGCAGCGTCGCGGCAGTCGGCGACGGCACCCAGGCGGTGTTGGCGCCGGCCTTCGGATGGGCGATCTTCTGTTCCAGCATGGCGGCCATCAGGTCGGGCATCGCCCACATGCCCTTGCCGATCTGGGCATGGCCGGCCAGCCCGCACTCCAGGCCGATGTCGACGTTCCAGTTCTCGTAGGCGGCGATCCACGGCGCCTGCTTCATGTCGCCCTTGCGGATCATCGGCCCGGCCTCCATCGAGGTGTGCATCTCGTCGCCCGTGCGGTCGAGGAAGCCGGTGTTGATGAACACGACGCGCTCGCGGGCGGCGCGGATGCACTCCTTGAGGTTGACGGTGGTGCGCCGCTCCTCGTCCATGATGCCCATCTTGATGGTGTTCGGCGCCATGCCGATCAGCTTCTCGACGCGCGCAAAAATCTCGGAGGCGAAGGCGACCTCCTCGGGCCCGTGCATCTTCGGCTTGACGACGTACATCGACCCGGCCTGCGAGTTGGCGCGGCGGCCGTTCGGTCCGATGTCATGCAAGGCGATCAGCGCGGTGATCGCCGCATCCATGATGCCCTCCGGAACCAGCGTGCCGTCGGAAAGGACAATGGCCGGGTTGGTCATCAGGTGGCCGACGTTGCGGATCAGCATCAGCGACCGGCACTTGAGCGCGAAAGTCGAGCCGTCCGGCGCGAGATAGTCGAGATCGGGGTTCAGCCGGCGCGTAAAGCTCTTGCCGCCTTTGCTGACCTGCTCGGCGAGGTCGCCCTTCATCAGGCCGAGCCAGTTGCGGTAGACCACGACCTTGTCCTGCGCGTCGACGGCCGCGACCGAATCCTCGCAATCGACGATCGTGGTGAGCGCCGCCTCGACCCAGACATCCGAAATGTGCGCCGGGTCGTCCCTGCCGATCGGCGAGGTCGCATCGATGAGGATCTCGATGCCGAGACCGTTGTTGCGCAGCAGGACCTGCGTCGGCGCTGACCGCTCTCCGAGATAGCCTGCGAATTTCTCGGGTTGAGCCAACCGAACGTTCATGGGCTCAACCCGTTCGCCAGCAGCCCTGTTCTCGTTCAGCCCTCGAACGAAGACCTCAAGCTCTCCGGCCGACGTTACAAGCAAACCTGACGCATTGGTCCAACTGCCCTTCTGGAGCGGAACGGCCTCATCCAGGAACCGCCGCGCCCAGGCGACCACCTTGGCGCCGCGCGTCGGATTGTAGCCCTTGCCCTTCTCCGCGCCGTCCGCCTCGGAAATCGCATCCGTTCCGTAGAGCGCATCATAGAGCGAGCCCCATCGCGCATTCGCGGCGTTGAGCGCATAGCGCGCATTCATCACCGGCACGACGAGCTGCGGCCCGGCGACCACGGCGATCTCGGGATCGACATTGCTCGTGGAGACGGAAAAGGCTCCGCCCTCGGGCAGCAGGTAGCCGATCTCCGACAGGAAGTTCTTGTAGGCGCCGAGATCGGCCGGCGCGCCGTGCTCGCGGTGCCAGTCGTCGATCCTCGCCTGCAAGTCGTCGCGCCTGGCCAGCAGCGCTCGGTTGCGCGGCGCCAGGTCGTGCACCAGCGCCGCGAAGCCCGACCAGAAGGTTTTCGGGTCGACGCCGGTCCCCGGAATGGCTTCTCCGACGACGAAGTCGTGCAGATCGGCGGCGATCTGCAACCCGTCGATCTCAATCATATCCGGCATGGCGGTCTCCTGAAATGGAACCCGGCCGGGTCCCGCGCGTCTTGGGCAGACCCGCCCTTCAACACGGCGACCGGCACAGGGTCAATCCGTCAAAAGACGAAACGTCCTGCCGATCGCGCTTGGGGCAGCGCCGCCGCACACCGGCGATCGAGCCCGCGGATCGCTCAGCCGGCGCCCGTTACTGCGCGATCCGGGGCCGCCCGGCCGCCACCGCGACGATGCGCGCCTCGATGAACATGCGCTGTCCCTCGATCGTCGACACTTTGAGCTCGCGCGACAGCTCGATCTCGGCGGTATCCGTCCCCGCCGCGCCGGCGCGCTCCGCCGCAAGCCCGCGCACGAACAGCTCGGCTTCCTGCATCGCGCGCTCCTCGCTGGGGAAATCACGCGGGGCGCCGCTGGTGGCAAGCCGGAAAAGCCCCTCCTTCGGCTGGCTGACGACCGCCTCGGCCGAAACGCGCACCTGGCCGACCACCGCGCCGAGCGCGTTCGCCACGTCGGTGTCCTCCGGCACCACGCAGCGGTTGCCGACCAGCGGCGGCAGCCCGGCATAGTGTAGCGGTGCCGAAGCGCCCAGACCGATCACCGGACGGTCGAGCGCGACGGTCAGCCGGGCGATGCCCGAGCGTCCGTCGACGGCGCGCTGCACCAGCGCATGGGCAACCGTGCCTGCGCCGTCGAGGCCGTCTTCGGCGAAGGCCGTCTCCAGGATGACTTCCGCCGACGCTCGGGTCAGCGCGACCAGAACCCGCTCGCTCAACGCCTCCGGCGTCTCGGCGATCGGGCGTCCGCGCCCGTCCCTGCGCCGTGCGAAAAGCTGTGCGCCGAGCACGGCGGTGGCCCTGTTCCAGTTCGCCTGCCGCCCCAGCACATGGGCGGCATCCGACGGCGTGAAGCCGCAGATGTGGATCAGCCCGCGCATGACCAGGCGGTTCAGGGTGGCGTTCTGGGCGTTGGAGGCCAGCAGGCCGTCGAGCGGCAGCGGCACCGTGCCGATCGCGTCGTAGAGACGCTGCTCCGGCGCCGTCAGGCCTGCCGCAAGCCGGTCGGGAACGCCGGTGCGCACGGCGAACCTGCCGTCCATGCGTCCGGGGTTCGGCGCGCGCAACTGCCGCTCGAGTTGGGCGGTGACGACATCCGCGTGACCGACCCCGGCAAGCGACAGGGGAACCAGCCGGCGTGGCCCGAGCAGCAGATTCGGATCGAGCCCGCCTTCCTCGAGCCTGACTTCCGAGTCGCCGCCGAGGCCGAAGGTTCGCATCGCCACCGCTTCGACCATGGTGCGGAAGCCGCCGACCGTCGCACCTTCGGGGTCCAGGCGTGGCCGGCCGCCATCCAGCACCGCAACGTCGGTCGTCGTGCCGCCGATGTCGGAGACGACCGCGTCGTCCAGGCCGGTCATGTGGCGGGCTCCGACCAGGCTGGCGGCCGGCCCGGAGAGTATCGTCTCGATCGGACGCCGGCGCGCGAAGGCCGCCGAGACCAGCGCCCCGTCGCCGCGCACCACCATCAGCGGCGCCGAAATGCCGCGCCTTTCGAGAAACCCGCCGGTCGCCGCCACCAGCCGGTCGATCATCGAGATCAGCCGGGCATTGAGCAGCGTCGTCAGGGCGCGGCGCGGACCGCCGAGCTTGGAGGAGAGTTCGTGGCTGGCGGTCACCGGCAGGCCGGTCCTGTCGCGGATGAGTTCGGCCGCCGCCAGTTCGTGTGAGGGGTTGCGCGTCGCGAAATAGGCGCAGACAGCGAATCCCGACACGGATTTCGCGAGATCCGGCAGCGCCTCGGACAAGGCGGCAAGGTCGAGGGGCTTCGCGTTGCCGTGAACGTCGTGCCCGCCCTCGCAGAACAGCACGGGATCGCCGCCGAGCGCCTTGTCGAGGCCGTCGCGCGCCACGTCTCCCGGGCCGAACCCGATCATCACCAGCGCCACCCGGCCGCCCTGCCCCTCGACGAGCGCGTTGGTGGCGAGGGTCGTCGACATGGAGACGAGCTTGATCGCCGACGGGTCGACCCCGGTACGCTCCATGACCGCCTCGACGGCCCCCGAAATGCCGACGGCCAGGTCATGGCGCGTCGTCAGCGACTTCGCCTTGGCGGCGACGCCGCCCGCCTGCGACCAGAGAACCGCGTCCGTATAGGTGCCGCCGGTGTCGATGCCGAGGAACAGGGCATCGGCCGTCTTGGAATTCGCCGTCATTGCTGGATCATCTCTTCCTGCTCGACCGTCAGGGGCTTCATCCCTTTCGGCAGGGGCTCGGGGCGGTCTTCGGCCGGTATCGATCCTTGCGGAACGTCCGCCGCCGGCTGACGCGGCGAAGCGCAGCCGCACAGCATGGCGAGCAGGACGATCAGGCCCGGCAACAAGGCGGGCGGCTTGGGTCGATCAATCGGCATGGGTCAGCGTATTGCCGGGGGTGAAGCTGTTGCGGTCCGGCCGCCGCGGCGGCTTCTGCGTGCCTCTCTTGGCCCGGATCGCAGGGAATGGCAACGGATCGTGGCATCGCCGCGGCAGGGCGAGCCTCGGCAGCGTCCTTTCGACCTCTGGACATTCGCCGGCGCGCGGCGTTGATTTCGCAACCACAGGCCGGACGGCGGGGACCGCCGCGTGGGGGAGGCAATGGATCGCATGCCGGGCGAAGCATGAAGGCGCGTTCACGCCGCGGCGGCGGACGGCCGACCATCGCCGACGTGGCCAAGCTCGCGGGCGTCGGCGCGATCACCGTGTCGCGTGCGCTGCGCGATCCGCAGCGCGTCTCGACCGATCTGCGGCGCCAGATTCAGGCGGCGATCGAGACGCTCGGCTATGTTCCCGACCAGAATGCGCGCGCCCTGGCATCGTCCAGGGCAGACGTCATCGGCGTGATCATCCCGTCGCTTACCAACAACGTCTTCGCCGAGGTGGTGCGCGGCATCTATGAAGGGCTGGGCGAGCGCCGCCTGCACATCCAGATCGGCAACTCGCACTATTCCGGGCTGGAGGAAGTCCGCCTGCTGCACGTCTTCCTGGCCCAGCGTCCGTCGGCGCTGATCGTCTCCGGCATCGACCAGACGCCGGCGGCCCGCAAGCTGCTGGAGCAGGCGGACTGCCCCGTCGTCCAGATCATGGAGATCGGCCCCGACCCGGTCGACATGATGGTCGGGTTCTCGCATCGCGACAGCGGCGAGGCCGCGACCCGGCACATGATCGAGCGTGGATATAGGCGGATCGGCTTCATCGGGGCGCGGATGGACCCCCGCTCGCAGCGCCGGCTGGCTGGATACCGAGCCGCCATGGAAAAATCCGGCCTCTACGATCCGCGCCTGGTCAACACGACGCCGCAGCCGTCGAGCGTCTCGTTCGGCGGCGAGCTCTTCCGCGATGCCGTCGCACGGATGCCGGCGCTCGACGGCGTGTTCTGCAACAATGACGACCTGGCGCTCGGCGTGCTTTTCGAGTGCCACCGCGCCGCCATCAACGTTCCACGAACGATCGGCATCTGCGGTTTCAACGATCTCGAGATGATGCGGGTCGCCTTTCCCTCGGTGACCAGCATCCGCACCTACCGCTACGAAATCGGCCGGCTCGCCGTCTCGATGGCGCTGGACCGGATCTCCGGAAGACCGGTGACAAACCCGGTCGTCGACCTCGGCTACGACCTTCGGGTGCGCGAGAGCACCGCCGGACCGGCGGGCGCGGATTAATAATATTAGCACGCTTTACAGCGTCCGTTGGTAGCGCTACCGTCCACGATGACGCAGGCATTCGGGAGGAGACCAAAAGTCCGCGTCCGGCCAGACTTTCATTGACGGGTACGCAGACATTTCGACTTCGATCGACGGGTTCCGTGCGGGCGGTGGATGTCTGAGCGTCGCTGGAGGATCGGGCCGCAGCGATTCCACGCAAGTTCTTGGGAGGAAGTCATGCTCAGATCCATCGTCGGCGGCATCGTTGCCGCTGCCGCGCTTACGCTTGCTTCGACCACAGCTTTCGCCGAGCCGGAGATCGTCTCCGGACCGGCCGCCGACGCCGGCTGCTTCGTCCCCTGGGCGAGCGATACCAAGTTCTTCAAGTTTCCCGCCAAGGAAGGCCCCTACCGGGTCGCGCTGGCCAACGGCTACATCGCCAACACCTGGCGCATCCAGATGATCCAGACGGCCAAGGCCTATGCCGCACAGCCGGACGTCGCGGCGAAGCTGAAGGAGTTCAAGGTCGTGTCGACCGGCGAGGACGTGCCGGCGCAGATCTCGGCCATCAACAACTTCATCGACGCCGGCTATGACGCGATCGTCGTCAACGCGCAGAACCCGACGGCCTTCGCGCCGGTCATCAAGCGCGCCAAGGAAGCCGGCGTGGTCCTGGTCGCCTTCGACAACATTCTCGACACGCAGGATGCGATCAACGTCAACGTCGACCAGAAAGGACTGGGCGTCCTCTGGGGAGAGTGGCTGATCAAGCATCTGCCGAACGGCGGCAAGATTCTCGAAGTCCGCGGCGTGGCCGGCACGTCGGTCGACACCGACCGTCACAACGGCGTCAACGAGACCCTGGCGGCCTCGGGCAAGGACTTCAAGGTCACCGAAGTGGTCGGCAAGTGGGACGACGGCGTGGCGCAGAAGGCCTCCGCCGATGCGATCGCCACCAGCGGCCCGTTTGACGGCATCACCGCCCAGGGCGGCGACACCGGCATCGTCCAGGCCATGATCGACGCCAAGCATCCGTTCGTGCCGTTCGGTGGAGAGACCGAGAACGGCTTCCGCAAATTCTGCGCGAAGTTCGCCGGCGAAGGTCTCAAGTGCTCGTCCGCCGGCACGGGTCCGGCCCAGGTCGCAGTGGCCATCAAGACGGCGATCGCGGCCCTCGAAGGACAGGTCGTCCCGCAGTCGGTGAAGCTGCCGACGGCGATCGTGGAAGACCCCAACTTCAAGGAAGGTGAGGACTACTATCCCGACCAGAGCGACAATTTCTTCGTCGGAAACTCCTTCCCGACCTGCGGCATCAATTTCACGGCGCAGGAAATCATGGGGCAGAGCAAAGAGAACCAGTAGTCGGACAGGCGTCCTCCCGCGTCGGAGGACGCCTCCGCGACCGCGCGTCGGGACATCGGTCCATCCTGGGCCGGTATCCCGGCGCCGCCTCGCGGACGTCACCGTCGCACGGCCGGCGAGACGGCCGCGGCCGACATCCTCAACTCCCGCAGCGAGCGAAGCTGATCGATGAGCGTCCAGACATTCTTCCGCATGGAGGGCATCTCGAAGCGATATGGCGGCGTGCGCGCCCTCGAGAATGCCTCTCTGGACGTTTCCGCCGGGCGAATTCATGCCATCCTCGGCGAGAACGGCGCCGGCAAGTCGACGCTGATCAAGGTGATGGCCGGCGTGGTCGCTCCCGACGAGGGCCGGATGACCCTCGACGGCAAGGAGATCAGCTTCGGATCGCCCGCCGCCGCCAACGATGCCGGCATCGTCTGCGTCTTCCAGGAACTGTCGCTGATCCCCGACCTCAGCGTCGCCGACAACATCGCCATCTCCAATCCGCCGACCCGGTTCGGAATGATCGACCGCGCCGCGCAGCGGCGCATCGCCGAGGAGGCGCTGCGGCGAGCCGGCGCCGAGGACGTGCATCCCCTGGCGCTGGTCAAGGACCTGCCGCTGTCACGCCGGCAGATGGTCGAGATTGCCAAGGCGCTGGCGCGCAAGCCGCGCATCCTCATCCTCGACGAGGCCACCTCGGCGCTCACCGCTTCGGACGTCGCCAAGGTGTTTGCCGTGCTCAAGCGATTGCGCAGCGAGGGGCTCGCCCTGCTCTACATCTCGCACCGGATGAACGAGATCGCCGAGCTCGCCGACGATTGCAGCGTCTTCCGCAACGGCCGCCACGTCGCAACCTATGCGGCCGGCAGCAAGACCGACAACGAGGTCGTCGAGCTGATGATCGGCCGCGAATACAGCAGCGTCTTTCCGCCGAAGCCGGTACGCACCGACAGCGCCGCGCCGCCCCTGCTCGAATGCCGCCACCTCACCTGGACGGACCGGCTGAACGACATTTCCATGACGATCCGCGCCGGCGAGGTGGTGGGGCTCGGCGGGCTGGACGGACAGGGACAGCGTGAATTGCTGCTTGCCTTCTTCGGCGTGCTGCGCGGGCTGAAGGGCGAGATCCTCGTCGAGGGCAAGCCGATGTCGATCTCCAGCCCCGCGGCGGCGCGCGACGGCAGGATCGGCATGGCGCTCATTCCCGAGGACCGCAAGACCGAAGGCCTGATGCTGCCGATGACGGTGCGCGAAAACCTGTCCTTCGCGTCGCTGGATCACCTGTCGCGCGGCGGCGTCATCGACCGGAAGCTGGAGGAGCGCAAGATCGAGGAGATGGTCAGGCTTCTCGCCATCAAGACGGCCGGGCTCGACATCCCGGTGGGCTCGCTGTCCGGCGGCAACCAGCAGAAGGTGGTGATCGCCAAATGGCTGATGCGCGGTCCGCGCATCATCCTGCTGAACGATCCGACGCGCGGCATCGACGTCGGCACCAAGCAGGAGATCTATCAACTGCTGCGCAAGCTCTCCGACGCCGGCGCGGCCATCCTCTTCTATTCCACCGACTACGACGAGCTGATCGGCTGCTGCGACCGGGTGCTGGTCCTCTATGACGGCGCGGTCAAGCGCGAACTGGTCGGCGACGAGATCAACGAGCATGCGCTGATCGCCAGCGCGCTGAACATCGGAGACGGACAGAGCGTGTCGGCAATGGAGGCGGCCCATGGGTGAGTGGCGCTACTGGTTCGCAGCGCAGCGCGGCACGCTGCTGGCGATCGCGATCTTCGTCGTGATGTTCCTGATCTATATCCTCAATCACCCCGCCGGCTTCACCCCCAACGTGGTGCAGACGGCCTCGAACAAGGCGGTCCTGCTCGCCTTCGTCGCCATGGCGCAGACGCTGGTGGTGATCACCGCCGGCATCGACCTGTCGATCGGCATGATCTTCCTGCTGACCAACTGCCTCGCCTCCTGGCTGGTGCTCGGCACGCCGACCGAAACCGCCTTCGGCGTCGTCGTGGTCCTGTGCGCCGGCCTGCTGTGCGGCGCGCTGAACGGCGCCATCGTCATCTACGGCCGGCTGCAGCCGATCGTCGCGACCATCGCGACCGGGGCCATCTTCTACGGCCTCGCCCTGCTGCTCAGGCCCTTCCCCGGCGGATCGGTCAACGAGGACCTGGCCGACTTCATGACAGGCAAGTTCTTCGGGGTCATACCGGCGAGCGCCGTGGTCCTGGCGGCGGTGGTGCTGGTGGTCTGGGTTCCGTTCAGCCGATCGACCCTCGGGCGCGGCGCCTATGCGGCAGGCTCGTCGGACGTGGCGGCCTACATGTCGGGCGTGCCGATCCGCCGGTCGAAATTCCTGGCCTATTCGCTGGCCGGGCTGCTCGCCTCGATCGGCGGGCTGTTCCTCACCTTCTTCACCTATACCGGCGAGGCGGCGTTTGCGAGCGGCAACGCCTACACGCTGTTCTCCATCGCCGCCGTGGTGCTCGGAGGCGTCTCGCTGTTCGGCGGCAAGGGCAGCGCCATCGGCGCCATATTCGGCGCGCTCGCCTTTCGCACCATCGGCGACCTGCTTTTCGTCTTCGACTTCGACCCGCTGTGGCAGCCCCTGTTCCAGGGCGTCATCCTGCTGATCGCGGTCAGCCTCGGCGCCTTCGCGCTGTTCCGGGTGCGCAACCGGCTGGAGTGGTTCCTGTGAGCGATACGACCCTTACCGGTTTCACCGCGCGCCTGCCGAAATTCGTGCGGCGCGATCCCGCCGTCGCCACCGCCTTCGCCTGCATCGTCCTGCTGCTGCTGGTGGGCAGTCTCTACTCTCCGAGCTTCCTGAAGGTCGACTATCTCCTCCAGCAGCTCAAGGTGGCGTCGTTTCTGGGTGTGATCGCCACAGGCATGATGCTGGTGGTGCTGCTCGGGCAGATCGACCTGTCGGTTCCCTGGTCGGTGGCGGTCGGCGCGATGATGGCCTGCGCTGCGGCGGCCTACGGTCCGCTCGGGTCGGCGCTGGCGGTGCCCTTCGGCATCCTGTGCGGCGTGCTGATCGGTCTCGTCAACGGCATCGGCGTCGCCTATCTGCGGATCCCGTCGATGATCATCACGCTCGCCACCAATGCCGTGGCGCAGGGGCTGATGGTCGTCTACACGGGCGGCTTCTCGCCGCAGGACTCCGCCACCCCGGCGATGCGCTGGCTGGCCACCGGCTTCGCCATCCCCGGCATACCGAATTCGGTGCTCATCTGGGCGCTGATCGGCACCGGGACGGTCTTTCTGCTGACCCGCACCCGGTTCGGCCGGTCGGTCTACGGCATCGGCAACCGCGAGCGCGCCGCCTACCTCTCCGGCATCGACACGCGGCGCATCGTGCTCATCGCCTTCGCGATCTGCGGCGGACTTGCCGCATGCGGCGGGGTGCTGCTCGCCGGCTATGCGTCGAAGGCGGCGCAGTCGATGGGCGATGCCTATCTCCTGCCGGCGATCGCCGCGGTCGTGCTCGGCGGCACGTCGATCCTCGGCGGGCGCGGCTCCTATCTCGGCACCATCGCCGGCGTGATCCTCATCACGCTGCTGCAGTCGATCCTGTCGGTGATGCAGATGCCGGAGGCCGGACGCCAGATCATCTACGGCATTGTCATCGTCGCGATGCTGCTGCTCTACGGCCGCAGCCCGGCGAGCCGCTGACGTGGCGGACATAGGGAGGCGCGCGGCAGGGCATCGCGCGATCGTCGTGATGGGCGTCGCCGGCAGCGGCAAGACGCTGATCGGCAAGGCGCTCGCCGACCGGCTCGGCGCCGTTTTCGTCGAAGGCGACGCCTTGCAGCCGCCGGAGAACGTGGCGCGGATGGCCGGCGGCCAGCCTCTGACCGACGCGCATCGCGCCGGCTGGCTCGATGCCGTGGCCGCGGCGGTCGGTCGGGCGAACGCCGAGGGACGCGACGCCGTCGCGGCCTGCTCGGCGCTGAAGCGCATCTACCGCGACCGCCTGCGCGGCCAAAGTGCACAGATGCGCTTCGTCCACCTGTCGCTCGACAGCGATACTGCGCGGCTGCGGGTGGCCTCCCGCACGAACCACTTCATGCCCGCCAGTCTGGTCGACAGCCAGTTCGCCGACCTGCAGCCGCTGCAGCCCGACGAAAGCGGCGTCGTGGTGGACGCCACCATGCCCGCGGAAAGGGTTGTCGACGCCGCGATGGCCTGGATTTCTCAGGACCAGCCGGTCAGGTAACGCAGGCCGCGGGCCAATGCAGGGCACCCCGCCGGGCGGTTGGGAAACCGTTGCGTCTCGAACCACCTTTCGAACCAACGAAAAAAGGCCGCCGGGCGAACCCGACGGCCTTTTTTCGACAGTGTGAGAACCGGCGCCGGCTATTCGGCGGCGCTGGTCATCTCGGTGAGCATCGGCGTTGCGGTCTCCGCGCCGGAGGCCTTGCGGCGCTCCTCGATGATCAGCTCGTCGCGCGAGGTGGCGATGCGGCGGATCTGGCTCATCTGGCCGCCGGTGCCGGCCGGGATCAGCCGGCCGACGATGACGTTCTCCTTCAGGCCCTGCAGCGTGTCGATCTTGCCGGCGACGGCCGCCTCGGTCAGCACGCGGGTGGTCTCCTGGAACGACGCGGCCGAGATGAAGGACGGCGTCTGCAGCGAGGCCTTGGTGATGCCGAGCAGCACCGGCTGGCCTTCCGCGGGCTTCTTGCCTTCCTCGACGAGGCGGTCATTGACCTCGTCGAACTCGATCACGTCGACATGGTCGCCCGGAATGTAGATCGAGTCGCCCTGGGCGGTGATCTCGACTTTCTGCAGCATCTGGCGAACGATGACCTCGATGTGCTTGTCGTTGATCGACACGCCCTGCAGCCGGTAGACCTCCTGGATCTCGTTGACGAGGTAGGAAGCCAGAGCCTCCACGCCCTTGATCGCCAGGATGTCGTGCGGCGCCGGGTTGCCGTCCAGCACGTAGTCGCCCTTCTCGATGGCGTCGCCGTCCTGGAGATGGAACGGCTTGCCCTTCGGGATCAGGTACTCGACCGGCTCCAGCGTCGAATCATGCGGCTCGATGATGATCCGGCGCTTGTTCTTGTAGTCGCGGCCGAAGCGGATCGTGCCGTCGATCTCGGCGATGATGGCGTGATCCTTCGGACGGCGCGCCTCGAACAGTTCCGCCACGCGCGGCAGGCCGCCCGTGATGTCCTTGGTCTTGGCGCTTTCCATCGGAATACGCGCAACCACGTCGCCCGGACGCACCATCGCACCCGGATCGACCGAGAGAATCGCCTCGACCGAGAGCAGGAAGCGCGCGTCGCCGCCCTTGGCCAGCTTGCCGACCTTGCCCTTGGCGTCGTGGATGGCGATCGCCGGCTTGAGATCCGAACCGCGCGGCGTCGAGCGCCAGTCGATGACCTCGCGCTTGGTGATGCCGGTCGATTCGTCCGCGGTCTCCTGGACCGAGATGCCGTCGACCAGATCCTCGAACACCACCTTGCCCTCGATCTCGGTGAGGATCGGACGGGTGTAGGGATCCCACTCGGCGATGCGCTGGCCGCGCTTCACCTTGTCGCCCTCGTCCACGTAGAGACGCGAGCCATAGGTGATGCGGTGCGTGGCGCGCTCCTTGCCGGCCTCGTCGAGGATCAGGACCGCCATGTTGCGGCCCATCGCCATCAACTGGCCGTCGGAATTGCGCACCACGTTGCGGTTGCGGATCGCCACCGTGCCCTCATACGAGGCCTCGATGAACGACGAGTCCACCACCTGCGCCGTACCGCCCATGTGGAAGGTGCGCATGGTGAGCTGGGTGCCAGGCTCGCCGATCGACTGAGCCGCGATGACGCCGACCGCCTCGCCCTGGTTGACGGGCGTGCCGCGGGCAAGATCGCGACCGTAGCAGACCGCGCAGACGCCGGTCTTGACCTCGCAGGTCAGGGCCGAGCGGATGCGAACCGACTGGATGCCGGCCTTCTCGATCGACTCGATGTCGCGCTCGTCCATCAGCGTGCCGGCCTTGACGATCAGGTCGCCGGAGACCGGATGATTGACGTCGTCCAGCGTCGTGCGGCCGAGGATGCGCTGTCCGAGCGTCGCGACGACCTGGCCGGCGTCGACGATCGGCTGCATCGTCAGCCCCTTGTCGGTGCCGCAATCCACCGCGTTGACGATGCAGTCCTGCGCCACGTCGACGAGACGGCGCGTCAGGTAGCCGGAGTTCGCGGTCTTCAACGCGGTGTCCGCGAGACCCTTACGGGCGCCGTGGGTCGAGTTGAAGTATTCGAGAACCGACAGGCCTTCCTTGAAGTTCGAGATGATCGGGCTTTCGATGATCTCGCCGGACGGCTTCGCCATCGGACCGCGCATGCCCGCTAGTTGCTTCATCTGCTCCGGGGAGCCGCGCGCGCCCGAATGGGACATCATGTAGATCGAGTTGATCGGCTTCTCGCGGCCGTTCTCGCT
>JAHBYY010000053.1 GCA_019635715.1 Rhizobiaceae bacterium
TTCTGGCCGCGCAGCGGGTTCACGCCGACGCCGCGCCGGCCGATGTTGCCGGTCGCCATGGCGAGGTTGGCGATCGCCATGACGGTCGTCGAGCCCTGGCTGTGCTCGGTGACGCCGAGGCCGTAGTAGATCGCGCCATTGCCGCCGCTGGCGTAGAGGCGCGCGGCGGCGCGGATCACCTCCGGATCGACGCCGGCGAGCTTGCCGACTTCCTCCGGCGAATTGCGCTCCTCGGCGACGAACGAGGCCCAGTCCTCGAACTCCGACCAGTCGCAGCGCTCGCGGATGAAGGCCTCGTCGAACAGGCCTTCCGTCACGATGACATGGGCCAGCGAGGTGACGACCGCGACATTGGTGCCGGGCTTCAGCGGAATGTGGACATCCGCCTTGGCGTGGACGGCATCCACCGTCTCGGTGCGGCGCGGATCGAGCACGATCAGCTTGGCACCCTGCCGGATGCGCTTCTTCATGCGCGACGCGAACACCGGATGGCCGGCGGCCGGATTGGCGCCGATCACCATGATGACGTCCGCGTCCTCGACGGAATCGAAGTCCTGCGTGCCGGCCGAGGTGCCGTAGGTCTGGCCGAGGCCGTAGCCGGTCGGCGAGTGGCAGACGCGCGCGCAGGTATCGACATTGTTGTTGCCGAAGCCGGCGCGGATCAGCTTCTGGACGAGGTAGGTCTCCTCATTGGTGCAGCGCGAGGAGGTGATGCCGCCGATCGAGTTGCGGCCGTACTGATATTGCAGGCGGCGGAACTCGCCGGCGATGTGCTTGAACGCCTCGTCCCACGACACTTCGCGCCACGGGTCGGAGATCTTCTCGCGGATCATCGGATTGAGGATGCGCTCCTTGTGCGTGGCATAGCCATAGGCGAAGCGGCCCTTGACGCAGGAGTGGCCGCGATTGGCCTTGCCGTCCTTCCAGGGCACCATGCGCACCAGTTCGTCGCCGCGCATCTCCGCCTTGAACGAGCAGCCGACGCCGCAATAGGCGCAGGTGGTGACCACCGAGTGTTCCGGCTGGCCGATCTTGATCACCGACTTCTCGGTCAGCGTCGCGGTCGGGCAGGCCTGCACGCAGGCGCCGCAGGAGACGCACTCGCTGTCCAGGAAATGCTGGTGCATGCCGGGCGAGACGCGGCTGTCGAAGCCGCGGCCCTCGATGGTCAGCGCAAACGTGCCCTGCACCTCCTCGCAGGCCCGCACGCAGCGCGAGCAGACGATGCATTTCGACGGGTCGTAGGTGAAATAGGGGTTCGACTCGTCCTTCGGCATCCAGCGGAAATTCGCCTCGCCATCGTTCTTCTTGAAGACGTGGTTGTCGCCCTCGTAGCCGTAGCGCACGTCGCGCAGGCCGACGACGCCGGCCTGTGTCTGCAGCTCGCAGTCGCCATTGGCCGCGCAGGTCAGGCAGTCGAGCGGATGGTCGGAGATGTAGAGCTCCATGACGCCGCGGCGGATGTCCTTCAGCCGCTCGGTCTGGGTCTTCACCACCATGCCCGGCATCACAGGCGTCGTGCAGGAGGAGGGCGTGCCGTTGCGCCCCTCGATCTCGACCAGGCAGAGCCGGCAGGAACCGAACGCATCGACCATGTCGGTGGCGCACAGCTTCGGAATGGCGATGCCCGCCTCCATCGAGGCGCGCATGATCGACGTGCCTTCCGGCACCGTCACCTCGAAGCCGTCGACGGTGAGCGTCACCTGCTTCTCGGATTTCGAGACGGGCGTGCCGTAGTCGATTTCGTGGACGAGACCCATGATGGTTCTCCTTATGCGCCGCCGCCCTGCCTTCTCCCCTTGTGGGAGAAGGTGGCCGAGCGAAGCGAGGTCGGATGAGGGGTGATGGACGGAACGGAGAGGCTGGCGATCCTGCCAACACCCCTCATCCGTCTTGGCGCTGCGCGCCAATCCACCTTCTCCCACAAGGGGAGAAGGGGGTGTGAAACCGTTTGCGCCGAGCCTATCACTCCGCCGCCTCGCGCATCGGCCTCGGCCGAAAATCCTCGCCGAAATGCGTGATCGCACTCATCACCGGGTACGGCGTGAAACCGCCGAGCGCGCACAGCGAGCCGAACTTCATCGTGTTGCAGAGGTCTGTGACCAGCGCGAGGTTCTTCTCCGGCTCGATGTTGGCGGCGATCCTGTCGATGGTTTCGACGCCGCGCGTCGAGCCGATGCGGCAGGGCGTGCATTTCCCGCAAGACTCGATCGCGCAGAACTCCATGGCGAAGCGCGCCTGCTTCAGCATGTCGGCGGTATCGTCGAACACGGTAATGCCGGCGTGCCCGATCAGGCCGTCCTTCGCGGCGAAGGCCTCGTAGTCGAACGGCGTGTCGAACAGCGAGGTCGGGAAATAGGCACCGAGCGGCCCGCCGACTTGGCATGCCTTCACCGGGCGACCCGACGCCGTGCCGCCGCCGATCTCGTTGACGATCTCGCCGAGCGTCATGCCGAACGCCGCCTCGAACAGGCCGCCATGCTTCACGTTGCCGGCGATCTGGATCGGGATGGTTCCTCTAGAACGACCTATGCCGAAATCCTTGTAGAACGCCGCCCCCTTGTCGAGGATGACCGGCACCGAGGCGAGGCTGATGACGTTGTTGATGACGGTCGGCTTGCCGAACAGGCCCTGGATGGCCGGAAGGGGCGGTTTTGCCCGCACCACGCCGCGCTTGCCTTCGAGCGAGTTGAGCAGCGACGTCTCCTCGCCGCACACATAGGCGCCTGCCCCGACGCGGACCTCCATGTCGAAGGCGTTCGGCGAGCCGAGCACGGTCGCGCCCAGCACGCCGGCCTTGCGCGCAAGCTCGACGGCCCGCTGCATCTTCGAAACGGCGTGCGGATATTCGGAGCGGATGTAGACGAAACCCTTGGTCGCACCCGTCGCGATGCCGGCGATCGCCATGCCCTCGATCAGCACGAAGGGATCGCCTTCCATGATCATCCGGTCGGCGAATGTCGCGCTGTCGCCCTCGTCGGCATTGCAGACGATGTATTTGCGGTCGGCGACCGCGTTCAGCACCGTGTTCCACTTGATGCCGGTCGGGAAGCCTGCGCCGCCGCGGCCGCGCAGGCCGGAGTCGGTCACCGTCTTGACCACTTCGGCGGGCGTCATCGCCAGCGCCTTCCTCAGTCCCGCCAGGCCGCCATGCATGCGATAGGCGTCGATCGACAGCGGATCGATCACCCCGCAGCGCGCGAAGGTCAGACGGGTCTGCCGGGCGAGGAAGGGGATCTTGTCGGGCGCGCCGAGCCAGCGCTTGTGGTGGCCGCCGGTCAGCAGCCCGGCGTCGAACATCGAGCGGACGTCGGAGGCCTTGACCTTGCCGTAGGCGACGCGGCCCTTGGCCGTCTGCACTTCGACCATCGGCTCCAGAAACACCGCGCCGCGCGAGCCGGTCCGCACGATGCGCGCCTCCTTGCGGCGCGACTTGAGCTCCGCGGCGACCGCCTCGGCAACCTTGTCGGCGCCGAGCGCCAGCGCCGCCGCGTCGTCGGGAATGTAGATGACCGGGATCATTGGCGATGCTCCCGAAACGTTTGCTCCCAAGGGTTGCTACCCCCACCCCTTACCCCTCCCCACAAGGGGGAGGGGGATTTTGCGGCGTTGACGCCTCCCTCCCCCTTGTGGGGAGGGGTAAGGGGTGGGGGTCCGAACCAGAGTATCATTGCCGCACCGCCGTGACGATCTCGCCAATCGCTTCCTCGTCGAGCCGGCCGATCGGACGACCGTCCAGCATCGCAGAAGGTCCGCAGGCGCACAGGCCCAGGCAATAGACGGCTTCCAGCGTCACCGCGCCGTCGCGGCTGGTCTCGCCGAAACGGATGCCGAGCAACTGCTCCATGCGCGCCGCGATCGTCTCCGATCCCATCGACTGGCAGGCTTCGGCCCGGCAGATCTTCAGCACGTGGCGGCCGGCCGGCGCCTTGCGATAATCGTGGTAGAAACTCGCCACGCCATGCGCCTCGGCGTTCGAGATGTTGAGGGCTCGCGCGACGATCGGCAGCGATTCCTGCGGCACGTAGCCGAATTCTTCCTGAAGGCCGTGGAGGATGGGAAGGAGCGGGCCCTCCAGTCCGCGCAACGCGTCGACGACCGCCGCGGTGCGCGGCGCGACGTCGGCTGGCGCCTGGGTACTTGCTGGCTGCAACATGCTGCAGCGCCCTCCCTGATCGGCATAACGCGTTAACCGGAAACGCGAGCCCTAGAAAATCAAATAAACCCGCGAGTTTCAATAAAGCGGTACCGTCGAACGATAGAAGAACTCTATCGACCGTTCCTGTTTGCAGGCTAGGTCAGGATGCCGCGCCGAAATCGCGCGCCAGCGTCATCGCCTCGTCCAGCAGCGCCGCGACGAGCGGCGTGTTCGGATCGCGCCGCGCCGCCACCAGCCCGACGAGATGGCTGGCGTCGGGCTCGACGATCGGGATCGCCCGGATCGGCTCCTGGAAGCCGAAGGTCTCGGCAAGGTTCAGCGGCATGATCGAGGCCCATTTGCCGGTCCGGATATGGGTGAACAGCACGATCATCGAATTGGATTCCAGCGTCGGCCGCGCCACGGCGCCGGCTTCCGCCAGATGATGGTCGATGATCCGGCGGTTCTGCATGTCCGGTGTGAGCAGGCACAACGGCAGCCCGGCGACCTCCGCCCAGCTCACCTTCTGGCGGTCGGCGAGCGGCGTGCCGGCCGCAGCGATAAGCTGGTAGCGCTCGGAATAGAGCGGCACCGAGACGACGTTTCCGAGCGGCTCGTTGTCCAGATAGGTGATGCCGGCGTCGACGTCGTAATTGCCGATCAGCGACAGCACCTCGACGGAGGTGCGCGACAGGATCGAGAAGGTGACGCCCGGATGCCGCTCGCGGAACGGTGTGGTCAGGCGTGACACCATGGCCAGCGCGGTGGGGATGGCGGCGATCCGCACGCGCCCGGACAGGCCGCGCCGTGCGGCGCGCATCTCCTCCTTCATCGTGCGCGCATCGCCGACGATGCGCCGCGCCCAGCCCAGCACCTGCTCGCCCTCGGGGGTCAGCCCCTGGAACCGCGACCCGCGCAGCACCAGCATGACCCCGAGCTGGTCTTCCAACTGCTTGATCGCCGCCGACAGCGTCGGCTGCGTTACGCCGAGCTCTTCCGCCGCCCGGCCGAAATGCCGCGCCTTGGCCAGTGCCATGAAGAATTCGAGCCTGTCGATCATATCGGCACTCCGATCCGCTCACGCGATGACGCCCGAGATCGGCGCAACTGCCGCCGCGGCGCGGACGATCCGTCTGCCGGGACAGGCCGACAGCCATTTGCGCCGGCCGGGAAGTGCATTATCTGAGGCGCAGCCATCACTATCAGGACATGTCATGCCGGTCACCCGCGAAGCCGTCGTCGAAACGCTGAAGACCATCAAGGGCCCCGATTTCGAGGGCGACATCGTCTCGCTCGGCCTTGTTTCCGAGATATTCATCGCCGATTCCAAGGTATTTTTCTCCATCACCGTGCCGGCCGCCCGCGCCCAGGAGCTCGAGCCGCTGCGCGCCGCCGCCGAACGCGCCGTCAAGGCGATGCCCGGCGTGGCCGGCGTGGTCGTGGCGCTGACCGCCGAGAAGCGGGGCGGCGGCATGGAGGCTCCCGTGCCGCGGCCGGCCGCGCCGCGTGCCCCCGCGCCCCCGGCCCAGCGCCACGCGCCGCCGTCGCAGACCAGCGGCCAGCGCGGCGTTCCCGGCATCGCCTCGATCATCGCGGTCGCGTCCGGCAAGGGCGGGGTCGGCAAGTCGACGACGGCCGCGAACCTCGCCCTGGCGCTGCAGGCCGAGGGGCTGACGGTCGGCCTGCTCGACGCCGACATCTACGGCCCGTCCGTCCCGCGCCTGTTCGGACTGAAGGGACGGCCCGAGACGGTCGACGGCAAGATCCTCAAGCCGATGCAGAATTTCGGGCTGAAGCTGATGTCGATGGGTTTTCTCGTCGAGGAGGACACGCCGATGATCTGGCGCGGGCCGATGGTGATGTCGGCGCTGACCCAGATGCTGCGCGAAGTCGAATGGGGCCGGCTCGACGTGCTCGTGGTCGACATGCCGCCCGGCACCGGCGACGCCCAGTTGACCATGGCCCAGCAGGTGCCGCTGGCCGGCGCGGTGATCGTCTCGACCCCGCAGGACCTGGCGCTGATCGACGCCCGCAAGGGCCTCAACATGTTCCGCAAGGTCGACGTGCCGCTGCTCGGCATCGTCGAGAACATGAGCTACTTCGTCGCCCCCGATACCGGCAAGCGCTACGACATCTTCGGCCACGGAGGCGCGCGCCGGGAAGCCGAGCGGCTCGGCGTGCCCTTCCTCGGCGAGGTGCCGCTGGAGATGGTGATCCGCGAGACCTCGGACGCCGGCGCGCCGGTCGTCGTCTCGCAGCCGGACGGGCCGCAGGCGAAAGCCTATCGCGCCATTGCCGGCAAGGTGCTGGAGCGGCTGCGCGCCGAGGAGGGCGCGGCCAGCGCCCCGGCGATCGTCTTCGAATAGAGCGTCAGCCGGCGCTGACCTTCGCGCCGAAGGTCGAGAAGAATTCGCCGGCGAGCTTCTTCGAGGTCGAGGTGATCAGCCGGCTGCCGAGCTGCGCGATCTTGCCGCCGACATCGGCCCTGGCCGCGTATTTCAGCAGCGTCTCGTTCGGCCCGACCTCGGTCAGCGTCACGTCGGCGCCGCCCTTGGCAAAGCCGGCGATGCCGCCCTTGCCCTCGCCGGTGATGGTGTAGCCATGCGGCGGATCGAGGTTGGACAGCGTCACCGCGCCGGAAAAGGTCGCCTTGATCGGCCCGATCTTCAGCACCACGGTTGCCGCCATCTCGCTGTCCGAGGTCTTTTCCAGGCTCTGGCAGCCGGGAATGCTGGCCTTGAGCATCCCCGGATCGTTGAGCCCGGCCCACACCCTCTCGATCGGCGCCGCGATCGTCTCCTCGCCTTCGATGACAAGCGCCATGCCGATCCCTCCCATGCCTTGACTGCGCCCGACAACAGGTAGGCGAAATCCGTCGCGCCGAAAAGATGTCCCCTCGCGCTGGGCCTCCTGGGTAGCCGCCGCGCGGCCCGTCTCCGCGCCGGATGCCAATGCGCACCGCTCCCCTCAGGATGGCGGGGGAGGATGGGGCAGGGGCGCCTCGGGGGCGCCGGCGGCCGGAGCCGCCGCTTCGGCTTCGTCGAGGGGGCGTTCCTCGGCGAGCGCGACATGGTCGTACCAGCCCCTTGTATGCAGGGTCACCGCGCTGAACTGATAGGGCCGGCGCTGGATCTGGCCGGCTTTCTCGCGCTGCTCGATCATCACGATCGCGCTCAGGATGTCGTCGAAAGGGATGCCGGCCAGATCGTTGATATCGAACTGCCACCAGCGCAGCGCCAGCAGCCTTTCGCGGATCTCGCGCGGGAAGCGGTAGCGCAAATGGCGGGCGGGCAGGCCCCCGACGATCGAATAGGGCTCGACATCATGGTTCACGAAGGCCCCGGCGCCGATGATCGCGCCATCGCCGATCCGCACGCCCTTGCGGATGATCGCCCTTGCGCCGATCCAGACATCGTGGCCGATCACCACCGGTTCGGTGCGGCCGTCATTGTTCTCCGGCGTGCGCGGGATGATGCGGTTGCCCGAGACCGCCTTTTCCGGCGGATAAAAGTTGAAGACGACGTCGATATATTGCGCCGGCGAGGTCGAGAGCCAGGTCGTCGGGTGCTCGCCGTCGCCAAGCAGCACCTCGGGGCCGATGCTGCAGTAGCGACCGATACTGGCAACATCGAACACCGTCCCGGTGCGCAGATAGCTATAGCGTCCGATGGTCGGGCAGCCGTAGTAGAACATCGAGGCGTTGTTCAACTGGCAGGGCGCCTCGAACAGGAAGCGGTGGTGCTTGCCCCTGGTGTCCAGGCCGGGAAGCGCGCGCAGGCCTGCGGCGGTGAGCGTCGAAAGTGGCTGGAACGGCGGGGCGCTGTCGGTCTTGGATTGCATCGGCGGGTTCTTGGGCGGCTGGCGGGTCGTGCGCGAGTTTGGCACGGGGGTTGGCGCGATCCAAGAACCCGCAGGCGGCATTTCGGCTCGGACATTTTTTGTCGCCTGCCGAAGGGATCGGCGGCTTAGGGGGCAGCCTCCCGTCGCCGCGAGCGGCGACCCTCCCGGGATATTGTTCAGAGCAAAGGAGCGATGCGCGGGCCGGGCGGCGCTGATCCCGGGCACCGGCGCCGATGAGGTTGCGACGTTGCTCGCCAAGCGGCGAACGACGCGATCGTCCCACGGGCCGTCCGGCCGAAGACGATGCGGGGATTCGATCTTCGCGTTCGCGGAGCCTTCGGTCGCAAAGGGTTTGGCGGAGCGTGGTCGAAGCGAGGTTACGATGACGGTCAGGCGACTCATGCCGGCCTCGTTGGATTTTCGCGATTTATCGCCAGCATTCTCAGGCAGCAACCTGGCGCCTACCAGTGGTTGCGTCGGTGCGGCGTCGACGATATGGCTGCCGTCAGCGGTTGAGCGGATTGAGGTAAGATGCTGCGGTTTGCATTGTCGAATTCGCGCTGCGACACTTGCTCGCGGACGCCAAGAGGAGTTCATGACCGGAAAGACGACATCGTTCGAGTTGGACGCCAAGACGACCGGGGACACGGCTCTTGGCTACCTTCGCCTTCGGGTCATTCTCTGCCGCTGAGGAAATCGACGCCTATGTCGATCGCCTGAGGCGTGCGATCGACGATGCCCTGCGACCCATGAAGCATGCACCCCAGGAACTGAAGGGAGATTGGCAATCAGGTGAGGGCGGCTGAAGCAAGTGGGAGCGATGCCGTCACCGCAAATTCGTGACCACGAAGGCTCTGTACGGGTAGTTGAAGTTGGAGATCCTGTGATCCTTATAGACTTCCGGGTCGGGGATAGGGCGACGCTCGAGTGACAGTTCGATGATGGATACAGAGAAGCGGTCCAGGTCCAAGTTGGAGAGGATCCGCTCCCGGAACGTCGAGACGCTGTAAACTCTCGCGAAATTTCCAGACTTTTTGCCTGGTAGCGACGCATCCGGATCGAAATATTGATATCTTTCCGCAATCGACCAGTTGTCGAACGTCTGAACGTTGGTGATCTCCAGCGGCTCCCGGCTCAGGAAAAGCGGGATGATCACCATCCTGCCCCCGCTTGCCAGAATCCTCTGTGCCTCACGAATAAAGTCGATATCGGCGGTGCCCTGAAAGTGCTCGAACGCATGATGCACCGAGATCGCGTCTATAGATCCGTCTGGCAACGGAATCTCGGAGAGCGAGCTTTCAATGTATTCTACATGCGATCCGACGCGTGCCTTGACCGTGTCTCGAATCTCCATGTCCTGGAGCACAGAGCGTTGCGCATCGATCGTGCCGGCGTATGAAAAGCCACCGCCGGCGGCGTCAAGGTATCTGCGTCCGACTCTGTCCCCGAGGAGATGATGCGAGATAAACAGTTCCAGCTTCTTCTTGTGGTCGCGGCGTTTGGCAATTGTCTCATGCCAGGGAAGGGTGCCGGCAAGAAATGACTCATAGTCCGCTACGCTGAGGTCCTGATGGGAAAATTGCACCTGCGGCATCAAGGGACGAAGCTCGCCGATCGACAGCGCATATTCACGTCGATATTCGTCCAGGTTGCTCTCGAATCTCTCTGTCGCCACGGTGTGATCCCTCCTGCAATGACCGTCGCTGCATTCGGTGAACCATAGTTAGGTCTGGCTCCCGCCCAACCACCTCACGCGTGCTCGATCGCCTCACGGCTCGCGGAAGAGTAGAAGAAAAATTCCTGAGAGCAACCTGAATTGCTTTATGAGCTGTGAGGGATCGTCAACAAATATTGCCTGAGGATAAGTCTTGAGTTGCAGGCATGGAAAATTCAACTAGAAGTTGAATTGGCCATCTGGGGCGCTGATCGGAATTTAATCGCTTGCAATTTCGGCTTCCCAAGCAATGTGACGCGGGCCGAGTTATGAGTGTTGGTGAGCCGCGACCTGGGGTTCCATTCTACGGCGTCCGGGACACTAGAGGGCGCATTCCATGGCAGGCCGCGCCGCCCCCTCCCTCTGCGCCTTCCGCTGCGCTAAGCTGCCTCCATGCTCCGGCTGGTGGCGCTTGTCCTGGCGTGCCTCGCCCTCGCGCCCGGCGGCGCGCGGGCCGAGCGGCGCGTCGCGCTTGTGCTCGGCAATGCGGCGTATGAGGCGGCCACGCAGCTCGCCAACCCGGTCAACGACGCGGCCGATCTGGCACAAAAGCTGCGTTCGCTCGGCTTCGAAGTGGTCGAGGGCGAAAACCTCGGCAAGCGCGACATGGAGCGCCGCATCGGCGAATTCGCCGACGCGCTCGACGGCGCCGATGTCGGGCTGCTGTTCTATGCCGGCCACGGGCTTCAGGTCGACGGGCGCAACTACATCGTACCGGTCGACGCGCGGCTCGACGTGCCGGTGAAACTGCGGCTGGAAGCCGTGCCGATGGACGAGATCCTCGACATCATGGAGCAGCAGGCGAAGACCAGCCTGGTGTTCCTCGACGCCTGCCGCAACAATCCGTTCGGGCGCGGCCTTTCCTCAAGCCGGTCGGCCAAGCCGCTGCCTGGCCTGGCACAGTTCGACGCGGCGCGCGGCTCGTTCATCGCCTTCTCGACCGGGCCGGGCTCGGTGGCGCTGGACGGCACCGGCCGCAACTCGCCCTTCGCCGCGGCGCTGCTGCGCCACATCGCGGCGCCCGGCCAGTCGATCAGCGATCTGATGATCGCGGTGCGTGGCGACGTGCTGAAGGCGACGCGCGACCAGCAGCGGCCCTGGGAGCAGGGATCGCTGGTCGAACGCTTCGAATTCGTGCCGGAGGGCGGCGCGGCGGCGGTGGCCGCCGAAGCCCCTGCCGGTGGCGGGCAGCAGGTCGCGCTTGCCGACCCGCCCGCAGCCGGGCTGGAGCGTGCCGTCGGCGACCTGACCGGCATCGAGGGCTTCGTCGCAGGCCGCTACCTGGCGCCGGACGCCGGGCGGATGCGCGAGACGGTGCGCGCGCTCTACGCCGACAACGCCCTGATCTACGGGACGCCCTACGGCTTCGACGCACTGGTGAAGATAAAGCAGGACTGGTTCGCGCGCTTCGCCGCCTGGCAGCTCGCGCTGGAGCCGGGCACGCTCGCCGTGACGCCGCAGGGCACGGACCGCGCGCTCGCCGTCTTCACCATGCGCTACGACTACCGGCCGAAGGACGGCTCGGCGGCCCTCGCCGGCCGCGCCCGCGTCACGCTCGGCCTGGTGGCCGGGCAGGGCGGCTGGCGCATCGCCTCGGAGACCTCGGAGCTCGTGCAGTAGGGTCAGGAGCGGGCGGCGCGGGCCAGCGCGTGCGCCACCAGCCGCTCGAGCAGCTCGGCATAGGAGACGCCGCTGGCCTCCATCGCCTTCGGGTACATGCTGATGTCGGTGAAGCCGGGGATGGTGTTGAGCTCGTTGACGACGAAGGACAGGTCGTCGCGCACGAAGAAGTCGACGCGCGCCATGCCGTCGCAGCCGACGGCGCGGAACGCCTTTGCCGCCATGTCGCGGATCGCCGCTTCCGTGTCGGCGGGCAGGTCGGCCGGCACCAGGATGGCGGCGCCGTCGGCGTCGATATATTTGGCCTCGTAGCTGTAGAAGCCGTGGCTCTCGGCCGGCACGATCTCGCCGGGGAGCGACACGAACAGGCTGCCGTCGGGGTTTTCCAGCACGCTGCACTCGATCTCGCGCGCCTTGACGAATTCTTCCGCAATCAGCGTGCGGTCGTGGGAAAAGCCCAGCTCGAGCGCCGCCCGGTAGTCCGCCTCGCCGCCGACCTTGCTGACTCCGACCGACGAGCCCTGCCGTGCCGGCTTGAGGAACAGGGGCAGGCCGAGGCCGGCGGCAAGTTCGGCGAAGCCCGGCGCCTCGCCGCGGCGGATGGTCAGGCCGCGCGCCACCGGCACGCCGGCCTGCATCATCAGCCGCTTGGCGATGTCCTTGTCGAGGGCCGCGGCCGAGCCGAGGATGCCGCAGCCGACCAGCGGCACCCGCGCCACCTCGGCCAGCCCCTGGACGGAGCCGTCCTCGCCGAACAGGCCGTGCAGCACCGGGAAGAGCACGTCGACGGGCGGCAGGTCGCGCACCTCGCCGGCGCCGAGCGCCAGCATGCGGCCGGCGCCACCCGGAACGAGGCAGATTTCGGTCACGGTGTCGGACGAGGCGTCGGGGGTCCGGAAGGCGCCCTCGGCGAAGTCGGAGAGCAGCCAGCGGCCGTCGCGCGTCACGAACACCGGCACGGCGTCGTAGCGCTCCGGGTCGAGCCCACGCATGACGTTGGTGGCCGACATGACCGACACGTCGTGCTCGGCCGAGCGGCCGCCATAAAGCACGGCGATGCGGGTGCGGTTGGCGGGGTGCGGCAAGGGCGTGCTCCGGCTGGCGAGGGGAATCAGTCGCGCCGCGCGCGGCGCCTGCAGTGCCCGTAAAGCAGCGGGAGGCATGGCTTCAAGCCGTTTCGGCGGTGCGCGGCCGGATGCCGCCGCGCCGGTGCGCCCGATCGGCGGCGCGCGGCCTCGACAAGCCGGGCTGCGTCTGGGATGAGTGCGGCCGGGCAGGGAGGAAAAGACATGGCGACGCACAGGGTTCTGGCCGACGGCCTGCGCTTTCCGGAGGGGCCGGTCGCCTGTTCGGACGGCTCGGTGATCCTGGTCGAGATCGAGCGCGGGACGCTGACGCGGGTCGCCGCCGACGGAACCGTCACGGCCGTCGCCGAGCTCGGCGGCGGCCCGAACGGCGCGGCGATCGGGCCGGACGGGGCGGTCTATGTCTGCAACAATGGCGGCTTCCTGTTCCAGCCGGTCGACGGCATCAACAAGGTGAAGCCCGGCGTGCCGGAAGGCTATGCCGGCGGCTGGATCGAGCGGGTCGACCTGAAGACCGGCACGCGGCGCATCCTCTATACCCATTGCGGCGAGCACCGGCTGGTCGGGCCGAACGACCTCGTTTTCGACGCGCATGGCGGCTTCTACTTCACCGATTACGGAAAGCTCTATCCGCGCCACCGCATGAATGGCGGGCTCTACTACGCGCTGGCCGACGGCTCGCGCATCGTCGAGGTCGCCTGGCCGCTGCTGATGCCGAACGGCGTCGGCCTGTCGCCGGACGGTGCGACGGCCTATGTCGCCGAGACCGAAAGCGGCCGGCTCTGGGCCTTCGACCTGTCGGGGCCGGGCAGGGCGCCGCGCCATTCCAACATGGCGCCGCATGGCGGCAGACTGGTCTGCGGCCTGCCGGGCCACCAGCGGCTCGACAGCCTCGCCGTCGACAGCATGGGCAACGTCCATGTCGCGACGCTCTCGACCGGCTGCATCACCGTGGTCAGCCCGGGCGGCGAGGTGCTGGAGCAGATCATGACCGGCGATCCGATGACCACCAATGTCTGCTTCGGCGGGCCGGATCGGCGGACCGCCTATGCGACGCTGTCGGGCAAGGGGCAACTGGTGGCATGGACCTCGCAGTACGAAGGGCTGAAGCCGGCGTTCGGGATCTGAGGTGGTCCACACACGGGCATTCGCGTGAACGCCAGAGCTCTACGTTGCCCCCCTCTGTCCTGCCGGACATCTCCCCCTCAAGGGGGGAGATCAGGCTGGCCGCTTTGGGTTCGCCAATCTCCGACAGATCAGGAGGGGCGACAAAGGCGAAGCTGCCAATCTCCCACCATGCAGGGGAGATGGCCGGCAGGCCAGAGGGGGGGGCGTGCAGGAACCCGGATCTTCGGATCGCCTTGTGCGATAGCCCCGCGATCCTGGGTCCGCCCCGTCTACCAGCCCATTCCCGATCTCGGCAGGCGGATCATCTCGCCGAATCTCGCGCGAAACTGGTCGTCGAGCCCCTTCGCCACATGGCGCGGGAAATGGCTGGTCAGGATGCGCTTCTTCTCGGCGATGGCCCGGCCGAGGATGTCGGGCTTGCCGCGCTCGTTCCATTCCTTCGGCGAGAAGCGGTCGCCGACCGCCGGGTAGAAATATTCGGTCTGCATCAGCTTCAGCGTCTGCGCGTTGCCGAGATAGTGGCCGGGCCCGCTGAGGCAGACCTCGGCGATGGTGTCGAGCGACAGCGCCTCGTCGGTGACCTCGATGCCGCGCACGCAGCGCTGGCAGTGGCCGAGCATGTCGTTGTCGATGATCAGGCTTTCCAGGCAGAAGCCGAGCAGCGAGGCGTGCATGCCGGCCGATTCGTAGACGAGGTTGAGGCCGGACAGGCCGGCCATGACGTTGGTGATGCCCTTCTCGTAGCCGGACTGGATGTCCGGCAGCTTGGAATCGGCCATGCCGGCCGCCGAGCCGCCGGGAAGATTGTAGAACTGCGCCATCTGCCCGCAGGCGGCGGTCAGCAGGGCCTGCTCGGCCGAGCCGCCCGACATGGCGCCGGTGCGAAGGTCGGAGACGAAGGGCCAGGTGCCGAAGATGCAGGGGTGCCCCGGCCGGATGGCGTTGACGTAGATCAGCCCGACCAGAACCTCGGCCACCGCCTGGACCACCGCGCCGGCGATCGCCGCGGGTGCGGTGGCGCCGGCCTGGCCGGCCGACAACAGCAGGATCGGGATGCCGCCCTCGACGCAGGCCTCCAGAACGCCACAGGCGTCCTCGGCGAACTTCATCGGCGGCACGACGAAGCAGTTTGAGTTGGAGACGAATGGCCGCTTGCGGAAATTCTCCTCGCCGCCGGCGACGGCATAGAGGAATTCGAGCGCCGGCGCGACGTTCTCGCGCACGGTGAACGACGTTCCGACATGCTTGGTGGTGCCCATCACGCAGGCGTAGAGCGTGTTGAAATCCATCTCCAGCGGGTCCGGCACGTCGCGCGGCACCATCGGGCGCTGGAAGAAATGGATGTTGTCCAGCCCGTCGACGATGCGGGCAGCGTCGTAGATGTCCTGCAGCAGCGATTCGCGGTATTCGCGCTTCTCGACATCGACCAGATGCACGGCGGCGCCCGCCGTGCCGTAATGCACGCGGCTGCCGGAGATCAGCATGTCGTGGCGCGGATCCTGGCCGTGCAGCGTGATGTCGCGCGCGGCGGACTTGATCGTCGCCTCGACCAGGCCGCGCGGAAAGCGCAGGCGCCCGTCCTCGCCGAGCCCCGCGCCGGCGCGCACCAGTGCCTCGATGCATGACGGAATGGCGTTGGCGAAGCCGACGGTCTCCAGCAGGTGCAGCACCGCACCGTGGATGCGTTCGAGGTCGCTCTGGCCCAACGGCTTGTACCTGCCGCCTTCCAGGCCGGGGCGGATGGGGCGGACATCTTCCGCCAGCGGAGCGGACCGAAGGGCCCGCCGTGCCTCGCGTCCACCGGAGCGCCGGGACCGGGTTTCAGCCGATTCCGCCGGCGCCTGCGCCGCCTGATCCTCGACAAAAGCAGTTGCCGGCATAGGGGGTCTCCGCGTGCGCCATGTCATTCGGCATCCAATGCCGGACATTATGCCGTGGCGCCAAATCACACTGTTGGACCAGTCCATTCGGCCAGATGAGCCAGACGGCGGAACGTGGATGGCTCATCTGGACTGGGCGCCTTCCGACCGGCCTCGTCGTCAGGCCGCCGGCGGCCGTTTCCCCGCGGCCAGTTCGCAAATGCCGGGCTCGATATGCTGCAAGGCAATCGACGGGATGCCGAGGCGGATGAAGCAACCCAGCTTGTTCTCGACTGCAATCCGTAGTCACATAGATGAACGCTAGTTCACGTCTATCAACTTCACGTCGTCGATCCGCGCGTCATAGACCTCGTTAAGACACCGGAAATCACCACCGCACGCATTGCGTTCGCCTAGCCATTTGCGCTGCACAGCCAAGATTCGTTGTCTGAGGGAAGACTCAACGTTACTGCGAATCCAAAAATAGATCGCGTTCACGGCCCGATCCTTCGCCCACAGATTTTCATCTGAACAGATCGCATGTTCTGTCAAAGTCGACGCCTGCGAGCAATTGAAGCTTGGGCTATTTATCCCCGTTGGTTGTCCTTGCCTCCGCAGGTGTGATTGAGTATCGAGACACAGTAAGAGCGCGCCCTTCGAAATGATCTCCAACTTTACTCGATCAAGCATTGGCGTCCACAGCTTTATCCACTGCTCGGCCCCTACAAGTCGATTACCTTCGTCGAAAGCTTGCCGGATACCTTCATCAATTGCCGATTCCGCAGGTTGAAAGAAGCCTGTGCAACGTGATCGCAGCAGTGTGTAGGAGACAAAGCGGTCGGCGTAGGTATCCACTGTAGGCAATTGATCTGGAGAGACTACATCGATTCCGTTCTGCTCAAAAACGTCAATACCCAGCGCCCGGGCGTGTTCTGGAGTAAGCAATAAGAACTCTTGAGGTCCCGCAATCGTAAAATAACGGATCGCTTCAATTCTCAAGCCCAAATGTGTTAGAAATGATCCGATCTCGGCGTTAGCTACCCCGCTTTCTCGGTATTCGCCATTCTCTTCGCGATAAGCAGCATGAAATCCGATCTTCGAGCCAGCGGACATATATCGCCGTGCGCCCGAGATCCAGATTAGGCCACAAGCTGAGTAACATTCGCCGTCGGAGGAAACCATTGTAGCAAAGTTCCGGAGCCTTATTTCGGCACCGATCTGCAGCGCGTCTCTTACTAAGCCGCCAGGACTCTGCAGAACTACAGAAACACGTTCCCGATCCCTCACGACTTCGTTGAAACGGTCGCCATCACCATCCACTATCTCGCCCTTGATACTGACGATGTCGAGTTCGCCCGCCAAGTTGAAAAGCTCGATTTCTGCGGATGCCGCTGCACGGCACACAAATATTGCAAGAGTAATACTAATTAGGAGACGTCCAAACATTCGTCACCCCCCTCCATGAGGTGATATCGGGACTTTTTCGTGGAACAAAGCACCCCTTACTCATTCTGTATAGCTGTTGCCGTCAATCTGCCGCGGCCACCTACGCCGCCGCAGGCCTTCTCCCCGCTGCGGTGGCCAGTTCGCGGATGCCGGGCTCGATGTGCTGCAGCGCGATCGACGAGATGCCGAGCCGCAGATACTGCTGGGGCAGCGGCGACTGGTCGAAGAAGCGGTCGCCGGGCTCGATGATCACGCCGCGCGAGGCCGCGGATTCGGCGAGCCGCCGCGCGTCCGTGCCGCGCGGGCCTTCCAGCCACAGCGACGTGCCGCCGGACGTGGCGGTCGAACGCCACTCGGGCAGGAACGCCGAGATGGCGTGGGCCAGCCGCTTGCGGCGCTCCTCGAAGGCGGTGGAAAGACGGCGCACCAGCGCCTCGTGATGGCCGAGCGACAGGAACAACGCCACCGCGCGCTGGTTGTTGGCCGGCGGATGCCGCAGCATGAAGCGGCGCAGTGCCCGCAGTTCGGCGACCAGCTCGGCGGGCGCCACGATGTAGCCCATGCGCAGGCCCGGAGCCAAAGTCTTCGACATCGAGCCGACATAGATGACGCGGCCGGCCCGGTCGCTGCTCTTCAGCGCCTGCTGGGGGGCCGCGTCGACGAGCTGGCTGTCGTAGCCGTCCTCGATGATGATCTGGTCGTTGCGGGTGGCGCGCGCCAGCAGGTCCTGGCGGCGCTCGGTGCTGAGCGGCACCATGGTCGGACAGTGATGGCTCGGCGTGGTGAAGATGAAGCGCGCGTCGTCGGGGATGAAGCTGGTGACCAGCCCGTTGCGGTCGACCGGCACCGGCCTGATGTCGGCGCCGGCCAGCCGGAAGATCGAGCGCGCATCGGGATAGCCGGGATCCTCCATCGCCACCTTGGTGCCCCTGGTCATCAGCAGGGTCGCCAGCATGTACAGCGCATTCTGCGCGCCCAGCGTCACGATGATCTCGTCGGGATTGGCGAAGATGCCGCGCCGCGGCAGCAGCCGCGCCTGGATCTGCTCGATCAGCAGCGGGTCGTCGCGATCGACCATGTCGGCCGCCCAGTTGCGGATCTCCAGCACGGCGAGCGCCATGCGGTTGCACTCGCGCCATTCGGCGGTCGGGAACAGCGCCGGATCGAACTGGCCGTAGACGAAGGGGTAGGAGGCCTTGATCCAGTTCTCGTGCTTGGCCGGGCGCGGCATGTCGCTCGCCGCATACTGGCGCAGCGCCTTCCAGTCGACCTCGCTGCCCTGGTCGGGCGACTTGGCGTGCGGCTTGGCCGGCGTCGCCAGCACTTCCGGATTGACGAAGTGGCCGCGCCGCTCGCGTGCCACGAGAAAGCCCTGGTCGACGAGCTGCTGGAAGGCCAGCACTACCGTGCCGCGTGCCACGCCGAGCTTTTCGGCCAGGATCCGGCACGAGGGCAGCGGCATCGACGCGGCGATTTGCCGGTCGAGAATGGCGGCGACGATCGCCTGGCGGATCTGGGCCTGCAGGGTCTGGCCGGAATCGGCGGAAATCCGGAACAGGCCGGACCAGATGGCGGCGTCGTTTCGCTGGGGCATGGACGTTTCCTCGGTCGCAGGTCTTGGGAGTCTGCTGGACCAGCCGAAGGTAAGCCTGTGCCAACGCCTTGCGCCAATCAATATTTCTGATCACAAGGATTTGTGCCAGTGATGCTTGAGGCAAGGGCCAGTTCTGTTTGCCGACCTTTCCTGGCCCATGCCCATGCCCATGCCCATGCTCGTCGCCGGGGCGGCGAAAAAGTCCGCATGGGCTGTCCAAACCGCCGGGAAGCCGTGCTAGATGGGCGCGGCCAACCCCGAGTCCCGGAGCGCATATCGTGACGACGCAATCCTACGCATCGGCGCTCGACGCCGTGGTCAAGCACGGCGCCAACGTGCCCTCGGACATGCGCAAGGCCTTCGCCGACAATCCCGGCCGCTTCGCCGACTTCTCGCTTTCGGATGGCGACCTGTTGATCGACTGGTCCAAATGCGCGGTCGACGCCACCGCCATGCGCCTGCTCGAAGCCCTGGCCCATGCGGCGGGCGTCGAGAGCCGGCGCGACGCGATGTTTTCCGGCGAAAAGATCAACGTCACCGAGAACCGCGCCGTGCTGCACACCGCGCTGCGCAATCCGGCCGGGACGAGCGTGCTGGTCGACGGCGTCGACGTCGTGCCGGAAGTCCATGCGGTGCTCGACGCCATGGCGGCGTTTTCCGAGGCGCTGCGCGGCGGCGCGGCAACCGGCGCCACCGGCCGCAAGATCACCGACGTGGTCAACATCGGCATCGGCGGCTCGGATCTCGGCCCGGTGATGGCGACGCTGGCGCTGGCGCCCTACCACGACGGTCCGCGCGCCCACTACGTCTCCAATGTCGACGGCGCCCACATCCACGACACGCTGAAGCCGCTCGATCCGGCGACGACGCTGATCATCGTGGCGTCGAAGACCTTCACCACCATCGAGACCATGACCAACGCCGCCACCGCGCGGCGCTGGATCGAGGCGGCGCTGGGCAAGGATGCCGTCGGCAGGCATTTCGCCGCCGTCTCCACGGCGCTCGACAAGGTCGCGGCCTTCGGCATCGCGGCGGACCGCGTCTTCGGCTTCTGGGATTGGGTCGGCGGCCGCTATTCGATGTGGGGCGCGATCGGCCTGCCGGTGATGATCGCCATCGGGCCCGCCAATTTCCGCGCCATGCTCGCCGGCGCGCACGCCATGGACCGTCATTTCGCCACCGCGCCGCTGCTTGCCAACCAGCCGGCGATCCTCGGCCTGGTAGGCTTCTGGAACCGCGTGGTCAGGAAGCTCCCGGCGCGCGCGGTGATCCCCTACGACCAGCGCCTGTCGCGTCTTCCGGCCTATCTGCAGCAGCTCGACATGGAATCCAACGGCAAGAGCGTGACGCTGGCCGGCGGCGCGCCGCTGACGCCCACCGGCCCGCTGGTGTGGGGCGAGCCGGGCACCAACGGCCAGCATGCCTTCTTCCAATTGCTGCACCAGGGCACCGACGTCATCCCGGTCGAGTTCCTGGTGGCGGCGGTCAGCCACGAGCCCGAGCTGAAGGTGCATCACGACCTTCTGCTCGCCAACTGCCTGGCGCAGTCGGAGGCGCTGATGAAGGGGCGCACGCTGGAAGAGGCGCGCGCCCAGATGCTCGGCAAGGGCATGGCGGTGGAAGAGGTCGACCGCGTCGCGCCGCACCGGGTGTTTTCCGGCAACCGGCCGTCGGCGACCATCCTCTACCGCAAGCTCGACCCGCACACCTTCGGCCGGCTCGTCGCGCTCTACGAGCACCGCGTCTTCGTCGAGGGCGTGCTGTTCGACATCAATTCCTTCGACCAGTGGGGCGTCGAACTCGGCAAGGAACTGGCGACCGGGCTGCAGCCGGTGGTCGAGGGCAGGGAGAGCGCCGGGACGCGCGATTCCTCCACCGCCGGGCTGGTGGCGCACATCCATGCACTGCGCAAGGGGTGAGGGGATCGCGAGGCAATGTCGAGCGCTGTCCAGCACCCCTCATTCGACCGTTGCGAGCCGCTTTCGTCCAACCAAGATCCGAGGACCTGATTTGACCGACATCCGCGGCATTCTCTTCGACAAGGACGGCACGATCGTCGATTTCCAGGCGACCTGGTTCGCCATCGGCGACCTGCTCGCCCTGCAGGCGGCGGGCGGCGACCGGAGGCGGGCCGACGCGCTGATGGAGATCGCCGGCTACGACTTTTCGGCGCATCGCTTCAAGGCCGACTCGGTGTTCGCCGCCGGAACCAATGCCGACATCGTCGCGCTCTGGTATCCGGACGTGCCGGCGGCGGAGCGCGCCGTCATGACGGTCGGCTTCGACCGCTTCACGGCGGAAGAGGGCGCCCGCCAGTCGGTGCCGCTGCCGGGCAGCAAGGACGCCATCGCCACGCTGCACGACAGGGGCATCCGCCTCGGCATCGCCACCAACGACTCGACCGGCGGGGCCGAAAAGACACTGGCCGCGCTCGGCATCGCCCAGATGTTCGACGCGGCTTACGGCTATGACGGCGTCGCCAATCCCAAGCCGGCACCCGACGCGATCTTCGCCTTCTGCGACCTGACCGGCCTGAAGCCGTCGCAGATCGCCATGGTCGGCGACAACCGCCACGATCTCGAAATGGCGCGCGCCGGCGGCGCGGGGCTGGCGATAGGCGTTCTGTCGGGCACTGGGACGCGCGAGACGCTGGCGCCGATGGCCGACGTCGTGCTGGACTCGATCGCCGATTTGCCGGCGTGGCTGCAAAAGCTCCGCGACGCCGCCTGATCGCCGCGGATGCGGCAGTGATAGGCCGATCAGGGGATCGGCGCGGTCATGTCGCCGACTTTTATCGTGATCTTCATGCCTTCGGTATCCATCCGATGCGGCAGGCCGTCGTCCTGTCCGATCCAGACCCGCTGCTGCGACGGCTTGCCTGACAGGCCCTCGATCGGCGGCAGCGTGTAATCGTAGACGGTCGCCGCGATGCCATCGATGTCCTCGGCAGCGGCTGAGCGGCAGTCCGTCACGGACGCGGAATCGAAGAGCTGCTTCATGATCTGCTGTCGCCCGCCCGCCTTGAGCGACATCTTGCTCCAGGTGCCGGAAATCTTGACGTAAAGCGTTTCGCCGATGGCGATGCTTTCCATCGGATCGGCGCCCTCCTGATCGATGATCTGCTGATAGGCGGGAACCTCGGCCAGACGAAGATAGGCTGCCTCGATGAGCCGGCATTCGTCGGATCCAGCCCATGCAGGGGAGGCGCCCGACATAAGAACAAGAGCAACGGCGATCGAACGCATCTGGTGAACTCCTTGGCCGCGGAAGAACAGGTCGGGGCGGGCGGGCCTCGATACTCCTTCGCCGCACCGAAAAACACAACGGTGACGTTGAGGTGGCAGCGGGTTCATTGGGCAGCGCCGCCGGCGCGGCCGCCGGTCACTCCCGCAGCGCGCGCCGCAGGATCTTGCCGACCGGCGTCTTCGGCAGTTCGGCGCGGAACTCGATGTATTTCGGCCGCTTGTAGCCGGTGAGCTCGGCCCGGCAGAATTCGCGCACCGCCTCCTCGGTGAGCGCCGGGTCCTTCTTGACGATGAACAGCTTCGGAACTTCGCCCGAATGCTCGTCGGGCACGCCGACCGCCGCCACTTCGAGCACGCCGGGCATGCGCGACACGACCTCTTCGAGCTCGTTGGGATAGACGTTGAAGCCCGAGACCAGGATCATGTCCTTCTTGCGGTCGACGATCTTGACATAGCCTCTGGCGTCCATGAAGCCCATGTCGCCGGACTTGAAGAAGCCGTCGGCGGTCATCACCTTGGCGGTCTCGTCCGGGCGGTTCCAGTAGCCGGCCATCACCTGCGGCCCGCGGATGCAGATCTCGCCCACTTCGCCGAGCGGCAGGTCGCGACCGTCATCGTCGCGGATGGCGATCTCGGTCGACGGGATCGGCAGGCCGATCGTCCCCGAGAAGCCGCTGGCGGTGATGACGTTGGCGGTGGCCACCGGCGAGGTTTCCGACAGGCCGTAGCCCTCGGTGATATCGATGCCGGTCAGCGCCTTCCAGCGCTCCGCCACGGACTTCTGCACGGCCATGCCGCCGCCCATCGTCAGGCGCAGCGACGAGAAATCGAGCTTGCGGAAGTCCTCGTTGTTCATCAGCGCGTTGAACAGCGTGTTGAGCCCGGGGAAGAAGTGGACCGGCTGCTGCGTCCAGGTCTTGACGAAGCCGGGAATGTCGCGCGGATTGGCGATCAGCACGTTGAGCGCCCCTTGCTGCATGCCGACCAGCGCGTTCACCGTCAGGGCGAAGATGTGGTAGAGCGGCAGCGCGCACAGGAAGGTCAGGTCGTCCGGCTTCGGCCGTACCGTATAGGCGTCGTCCAGCCACGGCTGCAACTGCGCGACATTGGCCAGCACGTTGCGGTGGAGCAGCACCGCGCCCTTGGCGACGCCGGTCGTGCCGCCGGTATATTGCAGGAAGGCGACGTCGTCTGGGCCGGTATCGGCGGGCTTGAAGGCCTGTCCGCCGCCCGCCTTCAGCGCTGCCTTGAAGCTGGTGTGGCCGGGCAGCGACCAGGGCGGCACCATTTTCCTGACCCGCCGCACGACGAAATTGACCAGATGGCCCTTCAGGCCGAGCAGGTCGCCCATCGTCGCCACGACGACATGCTTGACGGCGGTCCTGCCGACGACGGCCTGCAGCGTCGCGGCGAAATTCTCCAGGATGACGATCGCCTCCGCGCCGCAATCGTTGAGCTGATGCTCCAGCTCGCGCGGCGTGTAGAGCGGATTGACGTTGACCACCGTATAGCCGGCGCGCAGCACCGCCATCATCGCCACCGGATATTGCAGGATGTTCGGCATCATCAGGGCGACGCGCGCCCCCTTCTTCAGGCCCTTGCCCTGGAGGAAGGCGCCGAACCGCTCCGACAGCGACAGCACCTCGCCATAGCTCAGCGCCTTGCCCATCGAGGTGAAGGCGGGGCGCGCCGCATAGCGGCGGCAGGCGCCCTCCAGCAGGGCGCCGATCGAGCGGTCCGCCGGCGCGGCAATCTCGGCGGCGACGCCCTTCGGATAGCTGCTCAGCCACGGCTTGCTCGCCGATGTCGGCGGTGCCGCCGGATTGTCCTGTGCCACGCGCGTCCTCCCCGTTGGTTCCGTAGCCCTTCACTGACGGAAGGGTATGCGCCGACCCGGCCGAACCATGGCCGCCTGGGTCGAAACCCATCTATTGCCCTCGATCGCGCCTCTGGCAAGACATGTCGGTTCATACACATGTCGTCAGATCAATGACGGTGGGGAAATTGTCCGGGGTGTTCCAAAGCCCTGAAATCGGTGCTTATATGCCGTCTTCGCGAGCTTCCCAGAGGGGCTTGGAAGAAGAACAGGGAGTAATCAATGATCAGGAAACTGGCTTTCGCGGCCGCGCTGCTTGCGGCTTCCGCGCTGACCGGCGTCGCCCATGCCAAGACGCTCGTCTATTGCTCGGAAGCCTCGCCCGCCGGCTTCGATCCGTCGCCGTGGAGCGGCGGCAACGATTTCGATGCTTCGTCGCGCACCATCTATTCGCGCCTCGTCGAGTTCGACCACGGCAAGACCACGATCTCACCCGGCCTCGCCGAGAGCTGGACGGTTTCCGACGACGGGCTGGAATATACCTTCAAGCTCAAGCCGGGCGTGAAGTTCCAGACGACCGACTATTTCACGCCGACCCGCGACCTGAACGCCTCCGACGTGGTGTTCTCCTTCGAGCGTCAGTGGAAGAAGGAGAATCCCTGGTTCGAATACCTGCCCGGCACCGGCTGGGAGTATTTTGCCGGCATGGGCTTCCCCGACCTGCTCAAGGAGGTGGTGGCCGTCGATGACCTGACCGTCAAGTTCGTGCTCAACAAGCCGGAAGTGGCCTTCCTGCCCGACCTCGGCATGGACTTCGCCTCGATCGTCTCCAAGGAATATGCCGACCAGCTCGAAAAGGCCGGCACCAAGGAGCAGTTCACCCAGAAGCCGATCGGCACCGGCCCGTTCCAGTTCGTCGACTATCAGGTCGACGCGGTCATCCGCTACGCGGCATGGGACGGCTATTTCGGCGGACGCCAGAAGATCGACGACCTGATCTTCGCCATCACGCCCGACCCGGCGGTGCGCGCCCAGAAGCTGAAGGCGGGCGAGTGCCACATCATGTCCTACCCGGCTCCGGCCGACATCGCCGGCCTGCAGGCCGACGAGAACCTGAAGGTCGACGAGCAGGAAGGCCTGAACATCGGTTACCTCGCCTACAACACCACGCAGGCGCCGTTCGACAAGGTCGAGGTGCGCAAGGCGCTCAACATGGCCGTCAACAAGCAGGCGATCATCGACGCCGTCTACCAGGGCGCCGGCCAGGTGGCGAAGAACCCGATCCCGCCGACCATGTGGTCCTACAACAACGCGATCGAGGACGACGCCTATAATCCGGACGAAGCCAAGAAGATGCTCGACGCCGCCGGCGTCAAGGATCTGTCGATGAAGATCTGGGCGATGCCGGTCAGCCGTCCCTACAACCCGAACGCGCAGCGCGTCGCCGAGCTGATCCAGGCCGACTACGCCAAGGTCGGCGTCAAGGCGGAGATCGTCAGCTACGAGTGGACGGAATATCGCGAGCGTGGCAAGCAGAAGGACCGCGACGGCGCCTTCCAGCTCGGCTGGACCGGCGACAATGGCGATCCGGACAATTTCCTCTTCCTGCTCGGCTGCGACGCGATCGGCCAGTCCAACTATGCGATCTGGTGCAACGACGAGTTCCAGAAGCTGCTTCTGGCCGGCAAGGCGACCACCGACGTCGCCGAGCGCACCAAGATCTACGAGGAGGCGCAGGTGGTGTTCAAGCGTGAGGCCCCGTGGCTGACGATCGCCCACTCGAAGGTCTTCATGCCGATGTCGAAGAAGGTGTCCGGCTTCGTCATGGATCCGCTCGGCATCCATCGCTTCGACGGCGTCGACATCGCCGAGTAAGGCGCCCGGATGAGACGGATGGCGGCGCTGGACATGAGTCCGGCGCCGTTGTCTTATGGGCAAAGTGGCAAGGAGCAGGGATCGTTTTGTGCGTCCTTCGAGGCTCGCTCCGCTCGCACCTCAGGATGAGGGCGGTGTGGGCCTGCATTCATCGAGCGACAGTGCTCTACGGTCCTCATCCTGAGGTGCGAGCGGAGCGAGCCTCGAAGGACGCACCCGCGATCGTCATCGCTTCACATTGCGGGTCCTGCTGACCATGCTGCGTTACATCCTTCACAAGCTGGCGATGATCGTGCCGACGGTGTTCGGCATATCGCTGGCCGCCTTCGCCTTCGTGCGGCTGCTGCCCGGCGACCCGATCCTGGCCATGGCCGGCGAGCGCGGCGTCAGCCCGGAGCGCTATCAGGAACTGATCGTCCGCTTCGGCTACGACAAGCCGATCTGGATGCAATACCTCGCCTATATCGGCAACGTGCTGACCGGCGACTTCGGCATCTCGATCGCCACCAAGCGGCCGGTGATCGGAGAGTTTTCCGCCCTGTTCCCGGCCACCCTCGAACTTGCGACCGTGGCGATGATCATCGCCGTGCTGATCGGCATTCCGGCCGGCATCTTCGCCGCGGTCAAGCGCGGTTCGGTCGTCGACCAGGCGACGATGGGCGTGGCGCTGACCGGCTATTCGATGCCGATCTTCTGGTGGGGCCTGCTGCTGATCATCTTCTTCTCCGGCTATCTCGGCTGGACGCCGGTCTCCGGCCGCATCGGATTGCAGTATTTCTTCAAGCCGGTCACTGGCTTCATGCTGATCGACAGCCTGATCTCGGGGACGAAAGGCGCCTTCACTTCGGCGCTCAGCCACCTGATCCTGCCGTCGATCGTGCTCGCCACCATCCCGCTGGCGGTCATCGCCCGGCAGACGCGCTCGGCCATGCTCGAAGTGCTCGGCGAGGACTATGTGCGCACGGCGCGCGCCAAGGGCCTGTCGCCGCGCCGCGTCATCGGCCTGCACGCCTTCCGCAATGCGCTGATCCCGGTGGTGACGACGATCGGCCTGCAGGTCGGCACGCTGATGGCCGGCGCCATCCTGACCGAGACGATCTTCTCCTGGCCGGGCATCGGCAAGTGGATGATCGATTCCATCGGCAAGCGCGACTATGTCGCCGTGCAGAGCGGGCTGCTGCTGATCGCGCTGATCGTCATGGCGGTCAACCTCGTCGTCGACCTGCTCTATGCGGTCATCAACCCGCGCATCAGGGTGCAGTGACATGACGGATCAAAGCGCAGGCGAAGGCATCTCCGCGGACGTCGACATCGGCGGGCGCCGCAAGGCGCTGATCGAGTTCTGGCATTATTTCTCGGTCAACAAGGGCGCCGTGCTCGGGCTGGCGGTGTTCGTGCTGCTGGTGCTGGTGGCGATCTTCGCGCCGCTGATCGCGCCGCATGCGCCCAACGAGCAGTATCGCGACGCGCTGCTCACCCCGCCGTCCTGGCACGCCGACGGCCGGCCGGAATTCCTGCTCGGCACCGACGCCGTCGGCCGCGACATGCTCTCGCGGCTGATCTTCGGGGCGCGCTATTCGCTGTTCATCGGCTTCGTCGTGGTGGTGTTCGCGCTGTTCAGCGGCATCATCCTCGGCGTGCTCGCCGGCTATTTCCGCGGCTGGGTCGACACGCTGATCATGCGCGTCATGGATGTGATCCTGGCCTTCCCGTCGCTGCTGCTGGCGCTGGTGCTGGTGGCGATCCTCGGCCCCGGCCTGTTCAACGCCATGCTGGCGATCGCGGTCGTCCTGCAGCCGCATTTCGCCCGCCTGACCCGCGCCGCGGTGATGGCCGAGAAGAACCGCGAATACGTGATCTCCGCCAAGGTCGCCGGGGCAGGGCACTTGCGGCTGATGCTGGTGACCATCCTGCCCAACTGCCTGGCGCCGCTGATCGTCCAGGCGACGCTGTCCTTCTCCAACGCCATTCTCGAGGCGGCGGCGCTCGGCTTTCTCGGCATGGGCGCGCAGCCGCCGACGCCGGAATGGGGCACGATGCTGGCGGCGGCCCGCGAGTTCATCCTGAGGGCGCCCTGGGTGGTCACCTATCCGGGCCTGGCGATCCTGATCACCGTGCTGGCGATCAACCTGATGGGCGACGGATTGCGCGACGCGCTCGACCCGAAGCTGAAGCGGAGCTGACCATGGCCGGTCTGTCGGCCCTGGCGACGCTGCTGGCCGCGATCGTGGAAGGCATCGTTGCTTTGTGGATGGAGCGCAGACGGCTTCACGTGAGGCAGGGAGAACTGCTCGTCGCGATACATGCCGAGATCGTCGCGGGCTTGAAGCGGGTCGAGGAGCAGACGGCGACCGAGGAGCAGGAATATGCGATTAACGACGACGATCCGTTCGGCATACCCGACGAGACCGACTTTGTCTTCGAGTCCATAAAGGAAAATCCGGCTGTCCTCCCACGGGATGTAATCCACTCGGTCGTGCGCTACTACAAGCTTGCCGCGCAGAGCAACGCCATGACGAAAGGCCTGCTCGATCCCCTATTCCACAGGCAGCCTGGAGGCGCGAAGCGGAAGTTCGTCGGTCAGATCATCGATCTGATGCGGGAACAGGAGAAGGCTGCGATGCGGGCATTGGAGGATATCGAGCGTGAAGCCGCTTCCCGGTCCGAACCGGATCTGGCCCGGTACCGGCAGCCGGCCAGTAGCGGTGATATCAGATCAGCGGTTTGATGGGGCCACGCATGTCGATGTTCCTCGTTCCTCTCAAATATAGCTCCGCAGCCGCGCCGCAGCAATGCGCCGGTCAGCGGATTTGCGACGCACCTCCGATGCAAGACGGGAGTTTGTGATGTCCCTCCTCGAGATCCAAAACCTCGTCGTGGAGTTCCAGACCGCCAGCGGCATGTTCCGTGCCGTCGACGGGGTCTCCCTGTCGGTCGACGAGCGCGAGGTGCTGGCGATCGTCGGCGAGAGCGGCTCGGGCAAGTCGGTCTCCATGCTAGCGGTGATGGGCCTCTTGCCGTGGACCGCCAGGGTGACGGCCGACCGCATGGTCTTCGCGGGTCGCGATCTCCTGTCGCTGTCGGCCGCCGACCGCCGAAAGATGGTCGGCAAGGACATGGCAATGATCTTCCAGGAGCCGATGGCCAGCCTCAATCCCTGCTTCACCGTCGGTTTCCAGATCGAGGAGGTGCTGAAGGTCCATATGGGCCTCGACCGCAAGGCGCGCCGCGCCCGGGCGGTCGAACTGATGACGGCGGTCGGCATTCCGGAGCCGGAGGAGCGGCTGTCGTCCTTCCCGCACCAGATGTCGGGCGGACAATGCCAGCGCGTCATGATCGCCATCGCGCTCGCCTGCAACCCCAAGCTGCTGATCGCAGACGAGCCGACCACCGCGCTCGACGTCACCATCCAGAAGCAGATCCTCGACCTGCTGATCGGCCTGCAGGCCGAGCACGGCATGGGCCTGATCATGATCACCCATAACATGGGCGTGGTGGCCGAGACGGCGGACCGCGTGATCGTCCAGTACAAGGGACGCAAGATGGAGGAGGCCGACGTGCTGTCGCTGTTCGAGAGCCCGAAGAGCAACTACACCAAGGCGCTGCTGTCGGCCCTGCCGGACAATGCGACCGGCGACCGCCTGCCGACCATCGCCGACTTCATGCGCGACGGCGGCTTCCAGGGAGTGGCCCAATGACCGCGCCGATCCTCGAAGGCCGCAACATCGTCCGCGACTATCATGTGCGTGGCGGCTTCCTCGGCAAGGCGCGCTCCATCCATGCGGTCAAGGGCGTCAGCTTCAAGGTCGAGCGCGGCAAGACTCTGGCGATCGTCGGCGAAAGCGGCTGCGGCAAGTCCACGCTGGCGCGCATCATCACGCTGATCGACGCGGCGACCTCGGGCGACCTGCTGATCGAAGGAAACAAGGTCGACATCGCCACGGAAGGGCTGACGCCCGAGATGCGCCGCAAGGTGCAGATCATCTTCCAGAATCCCTACGGATCGCTCAATCCGCGCCAGAAGATCGGCGAGGTGCTGGGCGAGCCGCTGCGCATCAACACCGACAAGTCGGCGGAGGAGCGCCGCGACCTCGCGATGCGGATGCTGAACAAGGTCGGCCTGGGCCACGAGCACTACAACCGCTATCCGCACATGTTCTCCGGCGGCCAGCGCCAGCGCATCGCCATCGCCAGGGCGCTGATGCTGAACCCCAGCCTGCTGGTCCTCGACGAGCCGGTTTCGGCGCTCGACCTGTCGGTGCAGGCGCAGGTGCTGAACCTGCTCGCCGATCTGCAGGACGAATTCCAACTGACCTATGTGTTCATCAGCCACGACCTGTCGGTGGTGCGCTACATCGCCGACGACGTCATGGTCATGTATTTCGGCGAGGCGGTGGAATACGGCTCGCGCGACCGCGTCTTCGCCGATCCGCAGCACGCCTATACGAAGACGCTGTTCGCGGCCACACCGCGCGCCACCGTCGAGAGCATCCGGGCGAGACTGGCGCGCAGGCGCGCCGCCTGAGGCCGGCAGCCACGGTCCAATCGCAGGGCAGGCGCGCCGCGCCCATTTACCATTGGGTTAAATTCCCGTTAAATTCGTTTGACCCCGGCCGGCGCGGCTGGCATTTCGCTGCGACGTCAAGGCGAGGGAGTGGCTGTCGTGTCGCGAAGCACTGGACCGGACCGCAACACCGAGGTCGCGTCGCCGCGCAAGGCGGCACGCAGGGCGGCGCGCCGCTCCGCCGGCCTCGTCGTCGGCTTGATCCTGGCCCTCGCCGGCACGACGGTCGCGCAGGCCGACGTCTGCTCGGCGTTGCGCGCCAAGGCATCTTCGGGCGGGGACCAAAGCCAGGTCGCCGCCCTCAACCGGCAATTCGCGGCGCTGCAGGCCCTCGAACGCAAGCGCCAATGCGCCGACCGCCGCGGCGGCGGCTTCTTCGACCCGTGCGGCGAGATCCGGCAGCGCAAGGCGGAGGTGCAGTCCAAGCTGGCCTCGCTGCGCGGCAGCGGGGCGGGGCTGCAGGCGCGCCTGGCGGCCTATGGCTGCACGACACGCCGCGAGCAGCCCAGGCAGTCCCAGCAGGTCGTCGCGCGCAGCGCCGGGCCCGGCTTCGGGCGCAACTCGATGCTGTTCTGCGTCCGCGAGCAGGACGGCTATTATTTCCCGGTGCCGAGTTCGCAATTCGTCGACTCCAAGGATTACAAGCAGGTCGTCGACCAGTGCCAGTACATCTGCAAGTCCAGGGACGTGTCCGTCTATCGCCTCGACGATCCGAGCCTCGAAAGCGAGCAGATGGTCTCGGTCGAAAAGGGGACGGCCTACAGCGAACTGAAGACGGCCTTCCTCTACCGCCAGGACGCCAATTTCCAGGGCTGCGATTTCCAGAACTACTATCGCCGCGTCAACGAGGCGCGGGCCCGCACGGTCACGCCCTACGACCTCAGCAACGCCCTCGTTCCGCTGCCCGGGCGGAAGCCTGAGCAGGAGCAGGACAGCGCTTCCGCCGCGCTGCTGATGCAGATGGAGCCCGCATCGGCTCCCGAGGAGATCCCGCTCGACGCCCGCAAGGGCGTTCGCGTCGTCGGGCCCGACTTCTTCCCGAACTGAGCCGGCCGGCTCGCCGTCGCGGCGGGTCCGGCCGTAGGCAGGGCAATCGCCCATGGCGACGGGCCGGCAGGTCGGCGACTGG
>JAHBYY010000054.1 GCA_019635715.1 Rhizobiaceae bacterium
GATCATGACGACCAATGCCGGCGCGTCCGACGCACAGCGCGCGGCGATCGGTTTCGGCTCGTCGAAGCGTGAAGGCGACGACGTGGAGGCGATCAACCGGCTGTTCACGCCGGAGTTCCGCAACCGCCTCGACGCGATCATTCCTTTCGGTTCGCTGCCGGTGCCGGTCATCCACCAGGTGGTGCAGAAGTTCGTCATGCAGTTGGAGGCGCAGCTTTCCGAGCGCGGCGTCACCTTCGACCTGTCGCCGGAGGCGATCGCCTGGCTCGCCGACAAGGGCTATGACGAGCGGATGGGCGCGCGGCCGCTGTCACGCGTCATCCAGGAGCACATCAAGAAGCCGCTCGCCGACGAGGTGCTGTTCGGCAAGCTCAAGAAGGGCGGGACGGTGCGGGTCACCGTCGAGGCCAGGGACGGCGGCGAAAAGGGCCTCAAGCTGGAGGCGCTGGCCGACGAACTGCCGGTCAAGCCGACGAAGGAGGCCGAGCAGCGCAAGCCGGCCCGCAAGGCGACGGCGAAGAAGCCCGCCGCCAGGAAGACCGCGGCGGCCAAGGCCAAGCCGCCGGCCAAGGACGCGGGCAAGCGCAGCCTCGTCCCGCAACTGCCCCGCAAGGGATGAAGCCAAAAGGGTCGGCCCGGTGCCGGCCCTTTTCATTCGACGCCAGCGCCGCCGCGGCTCGGCACGCTGGCAAGGCGCGGTTTCGGCCTCGCAAGTCCAGGGCCACCGCATATGGAATGCGAACCGGGTGACGGTGTCACGTCGGATCGCCGCCCGGGCCACCGGCGATTGCGCCGCGATCAAGGCTGACACCTCAAGTGCATCGTGTTAAGCGCCGGCTCTCATGTCCACAGACCTCGTGCCCGGTCCAGATCATACCTCGCGCGTGACCTGGTTCCTGCGCGGGGCGGCGCAGGCCGTGTCGGTTCCCGGCCTGATCCTGTGGACGGCGCATGTCGGCTTCGCCGGACTGGCCCAGGAGGCTGGGCTCAGCGTCGTGCAGGCCATGTTCATGGTCGCGGCGATCTGGGCGCTGCCGGGCATGGTGGTGATGCTCGGCGCGATGATGAGCGGCGCGGGCCTGGTCGCCATCGCCTTCGCGGTGGCGCTGTCGTCGATCCGGCTGACGCCGATGGTGGTGGCGCTCGTGCCGGAGATCAAGGGACCGCGCACCCGGCCGCTCACCCTCTATCTGCTGGCGCACTTCGTCGCCGTCACGTCCTGGGTGGTCGCCATGCAGACGGTGCGCGACGTGCCGCGCGACATGCGCACCAGCTACTATGCCGGCCTCGGCGGCATCCTGGTCGTCTCGAACATGGTGGTCGTCGGCCTGGTATACTCGGTTCTCGACAGCCTGCCGCCGCTGGTATCCGCCGCGCTGTTTCTCCTGACCCCGATGTATTTCCTGACGTCGCTGTGGGGATCGGCGCGCGAGGAGGCGTCGCACGCGGCGATGCTGCTCGGGCTGGTGATCGGCCCGGTGATGCACCGGCTGGCGCCCGGTTTCGACCTGCTGGCGGCCGGCGTGATCGGTGGGACGCTCGCCTACGCTTTGCATCGCTTCAGGCGGCGTCCGGCATGATTCTCGGCGCCGTCGATGCCTGGTGGTGGCCCTACGCCTTCATCCTGATCGCCGGGTGGGCGACGACCTATCCGTGGCGCTTCCTTGGGGTATTCATCGGCGGCCGGATCCGCGAGGACGCCGAAATTCTGGTGTTCGTGCGCGCACTCGCCACCGCGCTGGTTGCCGGCGTCATCGGCAATTTCGTCTGCTATCCGTCCGGACCTGCGGCGGAGGCCTCGCTGCTGCTGCGCATCGGCGCCATGGCGGCGGGCTTCGCGACCTATCTGCTCTGGCGACGATCGGTCCTGGCCGGCCTGCTCGTTGGCGAAGCCGTCTTCTGCCTCGGGCTGTATTTCGGAGGCTGAGCGAGGTCGTCAGGCCAGCGCGGCCCGCAGGCGCTCGGCGTTGGCGGAGAGGATATCCGGCTTCTCCATCTGTCCCGTATGCTGCTTCAGTGCCACGCCCTCGATGCGCGGAACGACGTGGAAGTGCAGGTGGTAGACGGTCTGTCCCGCGGCTGCTTCGTTGAACTGGAAAACCGTGACGCCATCGCAGGCGAAGGCAGCCTTCGCGGCGATCGCCAGTCTCTGGGCGACCGTCGCGACCTTGGCGACCACCGCCGGATCGGCGTCGAGCAGATTGCGCGAGGCGGACTTCGGAATCACCAGGCAGTGGCCCTGCGCCATGGGCATGACGTCCATGAAGGCCAGCGTATCGGCGTCTTCGTAGACCTTATGACAGGGGATCTCGCCGCGCAGGATCCTGGCAAAGACGTTGGTGTCGTCGTAGCTCGGCATGACATTTCTCCCGCGGGCAGTGCGCCGTCCCCTTCTATCCCGCTCGCCCCACGGATCGTCAACCGTGTGGCCGGCGCCGGGGCCCGGCGCATGGAAGCGTACAACTCCGGGCATTTTGGGCAGGAATTTAACTCAGTCCCAACACTCTTGGTTGAAGTTGACGCCGAGTAGGAGACGAACTTGGAATTGGAGTGTCGGTAATGCGGCGGCTACTGTCGACGATCGCAGATCTGTATAGAAACAAATCCGGAAACTTCGCGATCATCGCGGGCGCGGTATCCGTTCCTTTGGCGCTTGCGGTCGGATTGAGCGTCGACTACTCGCGCTACCAGTCGTCCCACGCTCACCTGCAGGAGCTGAACGATATCGCCGCGCTCGCCCTCGCGTCCTCCAAGGAGCAGAACAAGAAGAAGCTGACGGAATTGGCGGAGCTCACGATCGACCGCAACCGCGATCCTTCGCGTCTCGATCAGGTCGAGATCGAGTCCCTCGAAGCGACCTCGGACGAGATCGATCTGAGGCTGAAGGGAGACATCCCGGCGACGTTCATGGGGATCGCAGGGTATGATCGGTTGCCGAGCCGCACATCGACGCTGGCCGAACGCGCGATCCGCGGCAACGTGGAAGTGGCGCTCGTCCTCGACAACACCTGGTCGATGTCGGAAGCCGACCCCAAGGGCATCACCAAGATCGGAGCCCTGAAGACGGCGGCCGGCAACCTGGTCAAGGAGTTGCTGTCGGATGCCGACGGTGCCGTGCGGATCGGGCTGGTCCCCTATGCCGACTACGTCAATGTCGGCACGAAATACCGCAACGCGCCCTGGCTCGACGTCGGCGACGACTACGTCACGGACCCGAAGCCGAAGACCTGCACTACCAAGACGACGAAGACGGTCTGCGACAAGCAGAAGCCGACGACCACCTGCGAGCGTGTCGTCGACGGAGTGAAGGAGACGTATAACTGCGGCGGCGGGTGCGAGGCGGGCTACTCGCGCGAAGTCACCGTGGCACCCTACGAATCCTGCAGCGGCGGCGGCAATGGCACGGCCTACAAATGGTACGGTTGCGTCGGATCGCGCATGCCGTCCGACTACAGGCTGCACGACAAGTTCCCGACGAGCAGATATCCCGGATATCTCGAAACCGGCATAAAGTGCCTCAATCCGTTGACCACGCTCACTTCGAACAAGGCGGACCTCCTGTCGGCGGTCGACGGCATGATCATCAATCGTGGCACGTCGTACCGGCCGAACACCTATATTCCGGCCGGCCTGGTCTGGGGCCTCAACGTGCTTTCGCCAACCGAGCCATTCGCCGATTCCGATGACTACGATCCTGCCAACCTGAAGCCGCGCAAGGTCGCCGTGCTGATGACCGATGGCGAAAACACCTTGCGTTTCAACACAGCCAACGGCCGGCACGTCGCATTCAACGGATCGGCGGCCAATCAGCTCAACCAGTTCAAGCAGGTCAACGCAGACACGCTGTCGATCTGCACCTATATGAAGGCGCAGAACATCGAGATCTATTCGGTGGCGTTCATGGTGGACGATGCGGATGCCAAGGCGCTGATGCAAGGATGCGCCACCGACTCGGCTCACTATTTCGATGCCAGCGACAGCGACAGCCTGCTCGCGGCCTTTTCGGGCATCAGTTCGTCCCTGCGGGTGGTGCGGCTCGCCCGCTGAGGGAAGGAGACCGGCACGAGCCACAGCCGGCAGCGCCGGCTGTGGCTCGAAACGCCTCGTCGCCCCGCTGCGATGAGATCAACCGCCTTCGGGCGGTTCACCCTTCCGGAAGGGTGCGTGCTCCTCGTAATAGGCGTTGGCGTTGGCGATCTCGCGGCGCTCCCGCACGAGATAGTCGGCGATCGCCTTGCGAAGCCCCGGATGCCGGACGTAGTGCGCCGAGTGGGTGGTCACCGGCCTGTAGCCGCGGGCGAGCTTGTGCTCGCCCTGCGCGCCCGCCTCCACGACCCTGAGGCCACGCTCGATCGCGAAGTCGATCGCCTGATGGTAGCAGACCTCGAAATGCAGGAAGGGGTGGTCTTCGATGCAGCCCCAGTTGCGTCCGAAAAGCGTGTCGGTGCCGATGAAATTGATGGCGCCGGCGACGTAGCGGCCGTTGCGCCTGGCCATCACCAGCAGGATGTCGTCGGCCATCCGCTCGCCGATGAGCGAGAAGAAGCGCCGGTTGAGATAGGGCCGGCCCCATTTGCGGCCGCCGGTGTCCATGTAGAAGGCGAAGAAGTCGTCCCAGGCCGCTTCGGTGATGTCGCTGCCGGTCAGCCGGTCGATGGTGATCCCGGCCGCCAGCGCCTCGCGCCGCTCCTTCTTCAGCGCCTTCCGCTTTCTGGACGCCAGCGTCGCCAGGAAATCGTCGTAACCGGCGAAGCCGTCATTGTGGAAATGGAACTGCTGGTCCGTGCGGTGCAGAAAGCCCGCCTCCCGCAGCGCCTCGGTGTCCGGCTCAGTCGCGAAGGTGACATGCGCCGACGATGTCTCCAACTGGTCGCATGCCGCCTTCAGCGTCGCGGCCAGATAGCGTCGCGTCGTCTCCGCCGGCTCGGTCTGAGCGACGAGGAGGCGCGGCCCGGTGGCCGGGGTGAAGGGGATGCTGGCCTGCAGCTTGGGATAGTATGCGCCGCCGGCCCGCTCGAACGCGTCCGCCCAGCCATGGTCGAAGACATATTCGCCCTGGCTGTGCGTCTTGCGGTAGCACGGTATGGCGCCGATCAGTGTGCCGTCCGCCGCTTCGAGCCGGATATGCGCACCGGCCCAGCCGGTGCGCCCGGAGGCGGCGCCCGACTCCTCCAGCGCGCTCAGGAAGGCGTGCGAGACGAACGGGTTGTAGCCGGGGAGGTCGCGGTTCGTTCCCGCGAGCATATTCCATTCGGCCGGCGAGAAGGCCGAGATCGACCCGGCCAGCCGAACGATCTGTCCGCCGGCCGACCCATCCCTCTCTTCGTTGTTGCGCTGCATGACGCCCTTTATGTGCGCTGCGAAAGCGTCACGGCAAGGGGGGACTCACGCCGCTGCCGCGTCCGCCGGATCGATGCCTTCGAAGGTGATCTGATCGGCGTGCTGCCGCGTCAGTTCGATCTCCTCGGGCGTGCGCACCGTCCAGGTGATCACCGGCATGCGCAATTTGTCGCGGACGAAGGCGACGAACGGGTTGGGAAGCGCCGTCACGTCATAGGATACGAAGGAGATTCCGTGCGCGAGCATCGAGAAATGCCCCTCGATCTCCGGCTGCGATTTTCCCTCGGCCGTCAGGCCGCAGGCAATCCCGGGAGCCTCCTGTGCCAGTTGCCGGATGATCCAGTGATCGAACGACATCAGCGCGACCTTGCCCCTGTAGTCCTTCAACAGCGCGGCGCAGCGGCGCACCAGCCCCTCGTCATGTCCGGGACGGCCCTTGATCTCGATGATCAGCGGCACGCGCCCGTCGACGAATGCGAGCAGCTCGCGCAGCGACGGCGGGGACTCCTGCGTGGTGCCGATCTTGAGGGCGGACATTTCCGCCAGGGTGCGCTGCCAGACGAAGCCCTCCGTTCCGGCCAGGCGTTCGAGCCTGTTGTCGTGGAAGGAGACGACGCCGCCATCGCTGGTCAGCCTGACGTCGCATTCGATGGTGTAGCCGCGGTCGATCGCCCGCTGGTAGGCCGGCAGCGTGTTCTCCCACACGAGATCGTTCATGTCGTGCAGACCGCGGTGAGCGATCGGCCGGGCGGTCAGCCAGTCCAGCTCCGTCATCGCAGTCTCAGGCGACTTCGAGGACGGCTTCGACCTCGACCGGCGCGTTGAGCGGCAGCGACGCCGTGCCGACGGCCGAGCGCGCATGCTTGCCGGCGTCGCCGAGGACCTCGACGATCAGGTCGGACGCGCCGTTGGCGACCAGATGCTGCTCGATGAAATCCGGGGTCGAGGCGACGAACACCGTGATCTTGACGACACGGCCGATGCGGTCGAGCGCCCCGAGCGCCGCCTTGGCCTGCGCCAGGACGTTGACGGCGCATTGGCGGGCCGCATCCTTCGCCGCGGCGGTGTCGAGGTCTCTGCCGACGAGCCCGGTGGCGACCAGCTTGCCGTCCTTGAGGGGAAGCTGTCCGGCGGTGAAGAGCAGATTACCCGTCTGCGCGAAAGGCACGTAGTTGGCTGCCGGCGCCGCCGCGGCCGGCAGGGTGATGCCCAGCGTGGCGAGGCGCTTTTCGATTGTGTCGCCCATTTTCTTTCCCTATTTCTTGATCAGGATGGTGCCGCGCGGACCCTGCATATTTTGCGATGGTTGCGCCACGATTTTTTGACGCTCCGGCGCGCTTGTGTCGTCGTGAGCACGGTTACGGAGTTCTGTATGGCCGCCGGGCGCCTCGTCTTGGGACTTCTCACCGGTGTCGCGGCGGCCGCTGCCGTCCCGTCGGTGGCGTCGGCGTCGCTGATCTCGCACCGCGCCGTCTACGACCTGACGCTGGACAAGGCAACCGACCGCTCCGGGATCACCGGGCTGAGCGGCCGCATGGTCTACGAATTCAACGGCTCGCCCTGCGAAGGCTACACCGTCAATTTCCGGTTCGTGACGCGCATCGACACCGGCGACAATTCGCGGCTGACCGACCAGCAGACCACCACCTTCGAGGATGCGGACGGCAAATCGTTCTCCTTCCTGACCAAGTCGTTCAGCGACCAGGCGCTGGAGCGTGAACTCAAGGGTGTCGCCACCAAGGAGCCCTCCGGCCTCAAGGTCGAGATCGACAAGCCGGACAGGAACACCCTGGAACTGCCGCCGACGCAGTTTCCGACGCAGCATCTCGAGGAACTGATCGGCAAGGCCAACAGCGGCGAGACGTTCTACGAGACGAATCTCTTCGACGGTTCGGAGAATGGCGACCAGGTGATGACGACGACGGTCGTGGTCGGGAAGAAGGCGGATGCGGCGGACAACGACCCGGAGTCGCCGGCCCTGAAGGGGCTGGCCAAGGACAAGTACTGGCCGGTCGACATCGCTTATTTCGACGCCAAGGACGACGGCGGCGAGGAGCTGCCGGAATACCGGATCGCCTTCAAGCTGCACGAGAACGGGATCACCCGGGACCTCGAAATGGACTATGGCGACTTTTCCATGACCGGCAGACTGGTCAACCTGTCGCTGTTCGATACGCCGCCGCAGACGTGCGAGTAGACATCGCCTTGCCTGCCCGTCCGCGGTGCCGCACGGCAGGCCGGGGCCGTCCGGAATGACGGCCGGCGGCCGGCTCGGCCGGTTCGTCGCGCCACGGCCGCTTCGGTGGATGATGTGCGCCACCGCGCCGCTGAACAGGGCCATCACCCTGCGCCGCGTCGCGGCGGTGCGCGAGTTCGATTTTCCCAAGGCCGATGAGGAGCGACTGCGCGCGGTCTGCGGCCCCGGCCGGGCGACTTTCATCGCACCCAACCATCCGGAGTTCTTCACCGACTGGATGATCGACAAGGAGGTGCTGTCGCGCGTCGCGCCGATGGCCGCCGCCTGGGCGACGAACGGCGTCGTCAACGGCATGGGCGGTCTCGCCCAGCGCTTCTGGCTCGCCAACAACCTGATCGCCCAGATCCCGGGCCAGGCGGAGGCCGCCAAGGCGCATTCGATCGAATGGGCGCTGAAGGGGCAGGGCGTCCTCCTGCATCCCGAGGGCGCCGTCGGCTGGCATGGCGACTGGATTGCGCCGCTTCTGCCCGGAACGGCGGAGATGGCGCTGGCCGCGCTCGCCGGCGGACGGCAGCGGCATGGATCGCAATTCGCCTCCTGGGTCGCGCCAGTCGTCTGGAAGCTGGTCTTTCTCCGCGACATGGATGCCGAGCTGAAGCAGGCCTGCGCCTATGTCGAAGGGGGCTTGAAAATGCAGGCGCCGGCGGGCGGCACGCCGGTCGGCCTGCGCATCTACGCGATCTACGAGACGTTGCTGGCCAGGGATGAGAAGGCGCTCGGCATCATCCCCGACCGTGCCGGCCATCTCGTGCCCCGCCTTGACGCGGCGCGCAATGCGTGTGCCGGGCTGCTCTTGAAACTGGTCGGCAGGACCGCGCAGGACACGGAACCCGCCGAACCCGCAGAAGCGGCGCGGGCGGCAAGGCGCTGGCTGCGCGAACCGACCTCGGCTGCCGAGGCCGGAAGGGTGCGCCCGCTGCTGGAGCGGCTGCAGCGCCTGCTGCGGCTCGGCGCATTCGCGTGGGCGTCGCCGGCGATGACCCAGGAGAATGCCGCGGAACACCTGCAGCGCATCCGCAGCGACGTTCTCACGCGTGTTGCGCGCGACCGCCGGCACAATCTCGTGCCGCGTCCCGTCGGGCCGCGCCGGGCGATCGTGCGGGTGCCCGAGCCGCTCGAAGCCGGCCGCTTCGAGGGCGCGCCGGACCTGCTGACGGAGGAATTGCGGCGACGTCTGCAGCGCGAGCTCGACCAGATCAATGCCGAGCTGAGCGATCGCGGAACCGTGCGGGCCTACGAAAACCCGTTCTTTACCTGATCCGGCGCGGCGGTTTGTCGGCGCAGGCGGTTGCATTGCGGGCCAAGCGCAGCTATATGCCGCGCCATTCCACACACGGACTTTGGTGGCCGACCGGGAGACATCCGGCGGAAACCTCCGGTGGCTGAGAGGGAATGAGCCCGATCAGCCTTGTCCGTGGCGGCCAACCGGAAAGGAAATCCTGAATGGCTCTGCCAGATTTCAGCATGCGCCAGCTTTTGGAAGCTGGTGTTCACTTCGGCCACCAGACCCACCGCTGGAACCCGAAGATGGCGCCCTACATCTTCGGCGCCCGCAACAACATCCACATCATCGACCTGTCGCAGACGGTTCCGTTGCTGCATCAGGCGCTCAAGCAGGTGTCGGACGTCGTCGCCCGCGGCGGTCGCGTGCTGTTCGTCGGCACCAAGCGGCAGGCCGCCGACATCGTCGCCGACGCGGCGCAGCGCTCGGCCCAGTACTACGTCAACTCCCGCTGGCTCGGCGGCATGCTGACCAACTGGAAGACCATCTCCAATTCCATCCAGCGCCTGCGCAAGCTCGACGAGCTGCTTTCGGCCGAGGGCGGCCAGGGCTATTCCAAGAAGGAACTGCTCAACCTGCAGCGCGAGCGCGAGAAGCTCGACAAGGCGCTGGGCGGCATCAAGGAAATGGGCTCGACGCCGGACCTGATGTTCGTCATCGACACCAACAAGGAGGCGAACGCCATCCTGGAGGCAAAGCGCCTCGGCATCCCGGTGGTGGCGATCATCGATTCCAACTGCGATCCGGAGAAGATCGATTTCCCGATCCCCGGCAATGACGACGCGGCGCGCGCCGTCCAGCTCTATTGCGACCTGATCGCCAAGGCCGCCATCGACGGCATCGCCCGCCAGCAGGGGGCGCTCGGCATGGACATCGGCGCGTCGGAAGAGGCTCCGGTCGAGCCGGCGCTCGACGCAGCCGGCGACGAGGCCGCGCAGGGCTGATTTTCGACGGGGCCGACGCCCCGCCAGTGATGAACTGCGGCATGCGTGTCATGCCGGCGTCAGGCGCATCGTCGAGACTTCGATGGTGCGCCGGCGCGTTTTGAACGAGAGGCAAGAATGAGCATTTCAGCAGCACAGGTTAAGGAACTCCGCGAGATCACCGGCGCGGGCATGATGGACTGCAAGGCGGCGCTCGCCGAGACCAATGGCGACATGCAGGCCGCGGTCGACTGGCTGCGCGCCAAGGGCATCGCCAAGGCCGACAAGAAGGCCGGCCGCACCGCTGCGGAAGGCCTGATCGGTACGGATTCCGGCCTGCGCGAGGCGGTCGTCGTCGAGGTCAATTCGGAGACGGACTTCGTCGCCCGCAATGCGGCCTTCCAGGAGATCGTCGCCAACGTCGCCAAGGTCGCGCTGGCCTTCGGTCCGGATGCCGTCGCCGAATCGAAATACCCGCATTCCGACAAGTCGGTCGCCGAGACGATCAAGGACGCGGTCGGCACGATCGGCGAGAACATGAGCTTCCGCCGCGCCGCCAAGCTGTCGGTCGGCAGCGGCGTCGTCGCGACCTACATCCACAATGCGGTCGCCGACGGTCTCGGCAAGCTCGGCGTGCTGGTCGCCATCGAGACGACCGGCAATGTCGATGCGGCGCGCGCCTTCGCCCGCCAGGTCGCCATGCATGTCGCCGCGACGAGCCCGCTGGCGCTGACGGCCGAGGAAGTCGACCCGGCGGCGGTCGCCCGCGAGAAGGCGATCTTCACCGAGCAGGCCCGCGAATCGGGCAAGCCCGACAACATCATCGAGAAGATGGTCGAGGGCCGGCTGCGCAAGTTCTACGAGGAAGTCGTGCTGCTCAAGCAGGCCTTCGTGATCAATCCCGACCTGACGGTCGAGAAGGCGCTGAAGGAAGCGGAAAAGCAGATCGGCGCGCCGGCCAAGATCACCGGCTTCGTGCGCTTCGCGCTCGGCGAGGGCATCGAGAAGGAAAAGTCCGACTTCGCAGCCGAGGTCGCGGCCGCTGTAAAAACATAGTCGGTTCCGGCTCCGGGTGAGCCACGCCAAACGGAGTTTCTTCTATCGATTGCGCGCTCCTTTGGGAGCGCGCAATTCTTTGGCCGGCACTTCACCAAATAGTGAGGGCCGCTCCGACAGAATAAATCTGTCATCAATCTTGCGCTGGACTCGCATCGAACAGCGATTGTCAATAGGCTTGTGCCACGACGAAATCGCGTTGGTCGGCACGTGGCAAGACCTCGAACAGTTCGGCATCTGGTTGTCACCGTCCACGGCATCAGAACGCATGGCGAATGGCAGGAACGGCTGGAGAGACTGGCCGACGAAGCGCTGCGGGGCGGAGCCCGCCCAAGTCTCGGCAGACCCGAATTCGTTCATCGCAGGTACGGCTTCTTCTCCATTCCCGCATTCTTTACGCCCTACGTGCGCTGGCTGCAGGCAAAGCGCTTTCGGCGCGAACTGCGGAACCTTGTCGGTCTCTATCCGGACCTTCAGCGGCTCGACCTCTTCTGCCACAGTTTCGGCACCTATGTCGTCGTTCGCGCCATAGACGACGCCACCCCCGCCGTTCCTTTGCCCAGGATTGGAAGGCTCGTTCTTGCAGGCAGCGTCCTTCCGAGGGACTACCCGTGGGACGAACTGGTCGGCGAAAGAGTGGAACAGGTCGTCAATGAGTGCGGAGAACGCGACAACATATTGTTTCTGAACCGACTCGTGATCCCATTCCTCGGAGCTGCGGGACTACTGGGCTTTCAGACCCTGGAGCGGCGGTCCTTCGTGCAGCGCTATTTCGAGATGGGGCACAGCGGCTATTTCGAAGCCCCTTACGGCGAAGCGGATGAAGACTGGTTCCTCCGGAAATATTGGCTGCCGCTGATCCTGCAGCCAACAAGCGTTGCGCCCTTGCCGTCGCCTCCGCGCGCCAAATTGACAGCGCTCCGCGGCATACGCTTCTTTCTGTTGAACAATGCGACGATCATCAAGGCAAGCGCCCTTGTCGGTGTTTGTCTGGCGGCGGCGGCCTACTTCGCGGGCCTTTATGCAGAGACCGAGGGTCAGAGGAAACTTGCCGTTGCCCGCCTCGCACGAACCTATATCGAGGAAGTGACTCAGCGCCAGGATCGTTTGGCATTGGATGATCGCCTGATGGCGGTCGAGAGCCTCGTACGGCTGCCCGAGGCAGAGCGGCAGGACTTTCTCCGGACGGTAGCGCTCCGCCTTCCGACGATCAAGCGTTCGTCGCAGTCAACGATTTCACGGGTGGAGGTTTCGGGTGATGGGCGCATCGCCGCCATCGCCTGGGGCGATTCCATATTGCTGCTCGACTTGATGGATCCGAACCGGAGGTTCCCGCTGCTGAAACTTGGCGAGGATAGACCCCTTGCAATGGTGTTCGACAAATTCGGCGCAACGCTGGCGGCGACGACGGCGGCGGGCGTTTCCGTGTTTCGAACCGGCGAGGAGAGGCCGGTCGTAGACTCCGTGGCCACCGCGGGCCCTGCAATTGTAAGTGACGATGGAGCTTATGCTGCGTTCATGGCGGCCGACGGTGCCCTGACTATTCTCGATGTCGCGACGGGGGAGACCCATCCAGTCGCTCCTTCGGAGGACGGGGCTGGCGGGCTCGACCCGGACCCTTATGCCGACCTCGTTCCCGTCGCACCCGGCGACGCGTCCGGAGATCTCCATGGCGCAGCCTTCGCCGAAGGGGGAAGGATTGTCGCGGTCGTTGGCAGCAGGCGCCTCGTCCTTGCCGATGCTGCGACCGGCAGAGTGCTCTCGTCCCATGATGTTGAACGCGACGTGCTCGGCCTCAAGGCATCCTCGGATGGGTCGATCGTGGCGGTTCGGCACCTTGGAGACGGGGGAGGGAAGCTGACACTCTTCGATCTCTCTGCTGGCAGGTTCACCGCAATGTGGCAGACCGACGACGCCATCGGCGCCTTCGAACTGTCGCCTGACGGCAGCCGTTTCTATTTCGCCGACTCGCTTGGTGCCATGCAGATGCTGATGACGGCTTCGCTAGAGGTCAAAGTCCTTTGCGGTCTCGATCTCTTGCAGGGGGAGATCGAGATCCCCGGGGGCTATGCCGAATCAGCGCCTCCGGCGGTCAACAGAATAGTGATGGCGCCTGGCGGCCTTTCCGGCATCGCGTTGACGTCGTCATACTACAAGCAGATGCGTATCGTGCCCTTCGATAGCCGAACCGGGCGGTGCGAAGCTGCCGGGCAGTCTTCCGACTTCCCGCTTCGCGCTAGTTTCGTGGACGAGGACACGGCGTTCGTGCTCTCCGACCAGAATATGGTAGATACGGTCGAACTCCGGTCTATGAAAGTCTTGGCGCGGAATCCGCATAACCTATTTCACGATATCCAGGCCTCTCCGGCATCGAGAATGGTGGTCTTCGGTGAAGAGGGCGTTGTGAAGGCTGTCCCGTTCTTTGCCGAAGGCCTGGTCGAAGGCATTTGCGGTGACGGGTCCGCGATGATGTCGTCTGAAGCCTGGTCCGGAGTTTTCGGCCAGGAGGAGCGGCGTGCGACCTGCCCGCCTGTCGTCGTCGTGACCTTTAGCGAATCGATCGCTGGATGGTTCGATCGCATGCGGCGCTGGCTTTCTTCAACGGACGAAAGCGATCCGATGGCGCGCCCCGGGTGACATAGCGCGTTCACTTGTATATCTGGCTCGCAAAGCGGACGCGGGGAGTGCGGCGCACCAACCCCCCGTTCGGTCGGGCATTTGCGAGGCAACGATGACGGCCAAGCCATCCTATCGACGCGTCTTGTTGAAGGCTTCGGGCGAAGCCCTTATGGGCGAACAGCATTTCGGCATCGACGTGTCCGTCGTCGATCGCATCGCCTCCGACATCGCCGAGGCTCGCGCGCTCGGTGTCGAGGTGGGCGTGGTGATCGGCGGCGGCAACATCTTCCGGGGCGTCGCGGTGGCGTCCAAGGGTGGCGACCGGGTCACCGGCGACCACATGGGCATGCTCGCCACCGTCATCAATTCGCTGGCGCTGCGCACCTCGCTGGTCAAGATCGGCGTCGACGCGGTCGTGCTGTCGGCGATCGCCATGCCCGAACTCTGCGAGAGCTTTTCGCAGCGCCAGGCGACGGCCTATATGAACGCCGGCAAGGTGGTGATCTTCGCGGGCGGCACCGGCAATCCGTTCTTCACCACCGATTCGGCGGCGGCGCTGCGCGCCGCGGAGATCGGCGCCGATGCGCTGTTCAAGGGGACCCAGGTCGACGGCGTCTATTCGGCCGATCCGAAAAAGGACAAATCGGCGACGCGCTTCGAGCGCATCAGCCATAGCGAGGTCATCTCGCGCGGCCTGTCGATCATGGACACGGCGGCGATTGCGCTTGCGCGTGAAAACAACATCCCGATAATTGTGTATTCGATCCACGAGCAAGGCGGCTTCGGCGATATTCTTCGCGGCGAAGGCCGCTGTACGATCGTTGCCGACTGACCAGAAGAAGCGGCACGGGACCGAGGAATTCAGGAGCGAGACGATGAGCGACGGGGCCGATTTCAACGACATCCACAGGCGCATGGAAGGCGCGATCAACGCCTTCAAGTCGGACATCGCGTCGCTGCGCACCGGCCGTGCGTCGTCCAACCTGCTCGACCCGGTTCAGGTCTCCGCCTATGGGACCACCATGCCGATCGCCCAGGTGGCGACCGTTTCGGTTCCCGAACCTCGCATGATCTCGGTCTCCGTCTGGGACAGGTCGATGGTCGGCGCGGTCGACCGTGCGATCCGCGAGTCCAACCTCGGCTTCAACCCGATCATGGATGGCACGACGCTGCGCATTCCGCTGCCGGAGCTCAACGAGCAGCGCCGCAAGGAACTGGTCAAGATCGCCCATACCTATGCAGAGAACGCCCGCGTCGCGGTGCGCCATGTGCGCCGCGACGGCATGGAGCATCTGAAGAAGGCGGAGAAGGACGGGACGATCGGCGAAGACGATCATCGCCGCCAGTCCGAGCGCGTCCAGAAGATGACGGACGAGACGATCACTTCCATCGACGGCCTGCTGGCGTCGAAGGAAGCCGAAATCATGCACGTCTGAGCGCCCAGGAAAGCCCGCAGCCTGATGTCGACGCCCGCGCATGTTGCGATCATCATGGACGGCAACGGGCGCTGGGCGAAGGCGAGGGGCCTGCCGCGCCTGGCCGGCCACAAGGCTGGCGTCGAGGCGCTGCGGCGCACCGTGCGCAGCGCGTCCGATCTCGGCATCCGCTGGCTGACGGTCTACGCGTTTTCCTCCGAGAACTGGTCGAGGCCCGCTTCGGAGGTCAGCGACCTGCTCGGCCTGCTGAAGATCTTCATTCGCCGCGATCTGGCCGAGCTTCACAGGTCGGGCGTGCGGGTGCGGGTCATCGGCGAGCGGGAGAACCTAAAGCCGGATATCCGGGTGCTGCTGGAGGAGGCCGAGAGCCTGACGATCGGCAACACCGCGCTCAACCTGGTCATCGCCTTCAACTACGGAAGCCGCGACGAGATCGTGCGGGCCGTGCGCCGAATCGCGCAGCAGGCGGCGGACGGCCAGCTCGATCCCGAATCGATCGCGCTCGACACGGTGACGGGCGCGCTCGACACGGCCGGCATTCCGGATCCCGACCTGGTGATCCGGACCAGCGGCGAGGTGCGCCTGTCGAATTTCCTGCTCTGGCAGGCGGCCTACAGCGAACTCGTGTTCCTGCCGTGCTTCTGGCCGGACTTTACCCACGAGCTTTTCGCCGATGCGCTGCGCCAGTTCGCGTCGCGCGAGCGGCGCTTCGGGGGCCTGGCCGAAATCGGCGCCCTGTCGAGCAGCGCGTGAGCCACCGATGAGCAACCTGCAGCTCCGTGTCATTTCGGCGATCGTCCTGGCGGCGGCGGTGCTCGCCGTCACCTGGTACGGCGGCGCGGCGTTCCGCCTGATCGCGGCGGTCATCACACTCGGAATCTTCTTCGAATGGTCGCAGATGTCGCAGGCGCCCGAGGATCGCGCCTGGGCGAAAGGCGGACTTTCCTATCTCCCCGAGCTGCTGATCCTCGTCATGGCCGCGGCGATCGTCGCCGGCCTGCCGGCGGCGACGCTGCTGGCCGTCCTGGCGGCCGTCTGCGTGGCGACCGCTGTGTTGTCGGCGGCGCGCGGGGGCGATCAATGGCCGGCGGCCGGGCTTGCCTATGCGGGCCTTTCCGGCTTCGCGCTGTCGCTGCTGCGCGGCGACGACCGCTCCGGCCTCTATGCCATCCTCTTCCTGTTCGCCACGGTGTGGGCGACCGACATCTTCGCCTATTTCGTCGGACGGGCGGTCGGCGGACCGAAGCTCGCTCCGGCGATCTCGCCGGGCAAGACGTGGAGCGGCGCCGCGGGAGGAACCGTGGCCGGGGTCGTCGCGGCGGTCGCCGTCGCGGTGGCGCTCGAGTCGCCGCAGGTGGCGCTGCTCGGCGCGGCGGCGGTGTTCCTGTCCGTCGTCTCGCAGATCGGCGATCTTTTCGAATCCTGGGTGAAGCGTCGTCACGGGGTCAAGGATTCCGGCTGGCTGATTCCCGGGCACGGCGGTGTGATGGACCGGGTCGACGGTCTGGTCGTCGCGGCGCTCGCCCTCTACATCGTCGGAGCGGCGAGCGGCGGCGGCCTCGACTGGCCGGCCGGCGCTCTCTTCCCGCGCTGAGGCGCTCCGCCGTCAACTTGACATTTTGGCGAGCGACGACGCGGTTGGCGCTGCCGCGCTTGCGGGCCGAGCCGGCCGCGGGCTATGGGCTTTGGCGATGATCCATATCGGGGACTGATTTGACCGATTTCCTGCCGGCATTGTTTGGAACCGACAGTCTGCTGATCGGTACGCTCGTCCCGTTTCTGTTCGTGCTGACCGTCGTGGTGTTCGTCCACGAGATGGGCCACTATCTGGTCGGGCGCTGGTGCGGCATCGGCGTCAAGGCCTTCTCCATCGGCTTCGGCCCCGAGATCATCGGCTTCAACGACCGTCGCGGCACCCGCTGGAAGCTGTCGGCGATTCCGCTCGGCGGCTATGTCAAGTTCGTCGGCGACATGAGCGTCACCTCCAGCCCTTCGGCCGAGGATCCGACCCTGTCCAGCGCCGAGCGGCGGGTGGCGTTCCATACGCAGCCGGTCTGGAAACGCGCCCTTACGGTGTTCGCCGGTCCGGCCTTCAACTTCCTGCTGACCATCGCTGTGTTCGCCGTGATGTTCAGCCTCTACGGTCGGTACGTCACCGATCCGATGGTGGCCGAGGTGCGCAGCGGCAGCCCGGCCGAGCGCGCCGGCTTCCTGCCGGGCGACCGGTTCGTCACCGTCGACGGCGAGCGGGTCCTCACCTTCGGCGACGTGCAGCGGCTGGTCTCGGGGCGGGCGGGCGATGCGATCGTCTTCGTGATGCTGCGCAGCGGCGGCGAAGTGACGCTGACGGCCACACCCGAGCCGATGGAGCAGAAGGACGCGCTCGGCAACACGATCCGCGTCGGCGCGATCGGCGTCATCAACAACGAACAGTACGGGCAGCCGCGCCTGGAAACCTTCACGCCGGCCGCCGCCTTCGTCGAAAGCGTGCGCGAAACCGGCCATATCGTCGAACGCACCGGTCAATTTTTGAAACGGTTCGTCGTGGGCCGTGAGGACAAGTGCCAGCTCGGCGGACCGGTCAAGATCGCCGACATGGCCGGCAAGGCCGCCAAGCTGGGATTCGAGTGGCTGGTGCAGTTGGTGGCGCTGCTGTCGGTGGGAATCGGCATCCTCAACCTCCTGCCGATTCCGCCGCTCGATGGCGGACATCTCGTCTTCTATGCCTACGAGGCGGCTTTCCGGCGCCCGGTATCGGAGCGGATGATGGAAGCGGTCTATCGGGCCGGCATGATCCTGGTCCTGGCATTCATGGGATTCGTCTTCTGGAACGACCTCTTCGGATGCTGATTTCCCATGGAATTCAGCGGTCGAAGCGGTCGGCGTTTGCCGCTCGTTTACCATGCCGCCGCTTAGGCGTGACCCCAATGCCACGCTGTGATGCGAAGTAAATGGCCGTTAACCAGACACCTTGCGTATAGGGAAAATCCGGTTAATACCGTAGCTGCAATCCGTCCGCGACGTCCGGTTTTCTCGCCGTGGGGACTTCGAGAAAAGGTAGCCTGAGCCATATGAAGGCAGTATCGAATTTCGTGAGCGCCGTTTCGGCGGTTGCTCTCACCGCCGCGTTGGCCGCGCCTGCGGCCGTGGCGGTTCAGCTTGCTGCCGTGTCTGCTGCGGAAGCCGCAGTGGTCAGCCGCATCGATGTCCGCGGCAATCAGCGTGTCGATGCCGACACGATTCGCGCCCAGATCGGCATCGCTCCCGGACGGTCGTTCAGCGGTGCCGACATCGACGAGGCAGTGAAGCGGCTGTTCGCCACTGGCCTGTTTTCGGACGTCCGCATCAACCAGGCCGGCTCGACGCTGGTCGTCGAGGTGTCGGAGTTCAAGGTCGTCAATCAGGTCCTGTTCCAGGGCAACAAGAAGATCAAGGATGCGCAACTCGCTGCCGGCGTGCAGTTGAAGCCGCGCGGCACGTTCTCCGATGCTGCGATGGAAGCCGACGCGGAAGCCATCCGCGACGCCTATCGGCGCATCGGCCGCGACGACGCGACCGTCACGCCGCAGGTCATGGATCTCGGCGAGAATCGCGTCAACGTGGTGTTCACCATCGCCGAGGGCGACCGCACCAAGATCGCGGTCCTCGACTTTGTCGGCAACAACGCGTTCAGCGACCGCCGTCTGTCGGACGTGATCTCGACGCGCCGTTCGAACTTCCTGTCTTTCCTGATGCGCGACGACGTCTATGCGGAGGACCGCCTGCGGGCCGACGAGGAAGCCCTGCGCCGCTTCTACTACAATCGCGGCTATGCGGACTTCCAGGTCATTTCCTCGCATGCCGAACTCGACGAGGCGTCGAATTCCTACACGATCACCATCACCGTGGAGGAAGGCGCCCGCTACAATTTCGGCGACGTCAGCGTCGACAGCAGCATCGCCGAACTCGACACCAGCGACCTGCAGTCGGCGGTCGAGACCAAGAGCGGCAATGTCTACAGCGCCAAGGATGTCGAGGACACGATCATCGGCCTGACCGAAAGGCTGGCCGGCAAGGGCTATGCCTTCGCGCAGGTCACGCCGCGCGGCGACCGCAATTTCGAGAACCACACGATTTCGGTCGTCTATACGATCGATCAGGGACCTCGCACCTATATCGAGCGCATCGAGATCCGCGGCAATGCGCGCACCCGCGACTATGTCATACGCCGCGAGTTCGACCTCAGCGAAGGCGACGCCTTCAACCAGGTGCTCGTGCAGCGCGCGAAGCGCCGTCTGGAAGCCCTTGATTTCTTCTCCAAGGTCGAGATCTCGACCGTGCCCGGTTCCGAGCCGGACCAGGTCATCGTGGTTGTCGATCTCGAAGAGAAGTCGACCGGCGAACTGTCGGTCGGCGCCGGCTACACGACCGGCGGCAGCTCTCCGGGGCCCTCCGTCGAGGGAGCGATCTCGGAACGCAACTTCCTTGGCCGCGGCCAGTTCATCCGCTTCAGCGCCGGCGTGGGCGAGAATTCCCGCGACTTCCAGCTTTCCTTTACCGAGCCCTATTTCCTCGGCAACCGCATCGCTGCCGGTTTCGACATCTTCCGCCAGACGCGCCGCTTCGACCGCTACGAGAGCGAATCGACCGGTGCGACCATCCGCTTCGGCCTGCCGATCACGGAAACCCTGTCGACCCAACTGGCCTATACCTATGCGCAGGAGCGCTACAAGTTCCGCAACAACTGCGATATCACGGCCGGCTGCGTGGTCTCGCAGGCGATCATCGACGGCGTCGCCAACAGCCCCTGGGATCGGTCGTCGGTCACCGGTACGCTGCTCTACAACACGATCGACGACATGAAGAATCCGCACCAGGGCATCTATGCCAACTTCTCGACCGAAGTGGCGGGTCTGGGCGGCGACGCGGAATATGTGAAACTGACGGCGCGCGGCAGCTATTATCACACGCTGTCGGAGGAGATGGATCTGGTCGGCCTGCTGACGGTCGGTGGCGGACACATTTCCGGCTACGGTTCGAACTCGAACCTGCGCATCTTCGATCACTTCCAGAGCAACGACCGCCTGATCCGCGGCTTCGAATATGGCGGTATCGGACCTTATGACGCGGCGACCGGCGAGCAGCTCGGCGGCACGACCTATTTCAACGCCTCGGCGGAAGCGCAGTTCCCGGTGCCGATCATACCGGAGAGCTTCGGGCTTCGTGGCGCGATCTTCGCCGATGCGGCGACGCTGTACGGCAACAAGATCTCCAGGACGGCCGGTCTCGTCGTTGCCGGAACCGACATGCAGTGGCGTGCGTCGGTCGGCGCCGGCCTCATCTGGGCGTCGCCTTTCGGTCCGCTGCGTGTCGACTTCGCCATCCCGGTCGTCAAGGAAGATGCCGACCAGGAGCAGAACTTCAATTTCGGCATGTCCACCCGCTTCTGATGGCGGCAGCGCGGTGAGCGCGGGCGGTCGAGCCGCCCGGCTTCGAAGGGCCTGATGTCCGATCCCGTATTCTTCGTTCCGGCGCGCCGCTTCACGGTGGCCGAAATCGCCGAGCTCGTCGGCGCGTCCGTTGCCGGCAGCGGCGACGTGGTGATCGACGGCATCGCCTCGCTGTCCGATGCCGCGCCGGGCAAGATTGCCTTCGCCGAAGGCAAGGCGAATGCGAAGCATCTTCCCGGCCTGCAGGCCGGTGCGCTGCTGTGCACGGCGGAGCTTGCGCAACACGCTCCGGCGGGCATATCCGTTCTGGTCACTCCGGCGCCGCAGCGGTCTTTCGCGCTGATCGGGCGCCTGCTGTTTCCCGAAGCTGCCGCTCCGGTGGCGATGACCGGCGAGACGGGCATTTCGGAACGTGCCCACATCGCCGCCTCGGCGCGTCTGGAACCCGGCGTGATCGTCGAGGCCGGCGCGGTTGTCGGCCCCGGAGTTGCGATCGGCGCGGGCACCATCGTCGCGCCGAACGCCGTTGTCGGCCGCGAGTGCCGGATCGGCCGCGACTGCTACATCGGTCCCGGATCGACGGTGCAGTATGCGCTGCTCGGCAATCGCGTCATCATCCATGCCGGCGCCAGGATCGGTCAGGACGGCTTCGGTTTCGTGTTCGGACGCTCGGGGCCCGAACGCATGCCGCAGGTCGGCCGCGTGGTGATCCAGGACAATGTCGAGGTCGGCGCGAACTCGACCGTCGATCGCGGAGCGCTGACCGACACGGTGATCGGCGAGAACACCAAGATCGACAACCTCGTGCAGGTGGCGCACAACGTGCGGATCGGCCGGAACTGCGTCGTGGCCGGCCTGTCGGGCATTTCCGGATCGGTCAAGATCGGGGACAACGTCATGGTGGCGGGCGGCGTGGGGCTGGCCGACCATCTGACCGTCGGCGACGGTGCCCGTCTTGCGGCGCGCAGCGGCTTCATGCATGACGTGCCGGCTGGCGAGGTGTGGGCGGGCTATCCGGCCAAGCCGATCGGCCAGGCGATGCGCGAGATCGCGACCTTGTCGAAGCTGGCGAAGCACAAGCCGAAAGGGGGGAAGGGCGATGAGTGAATCTGGCCTCTCGACGCTGGAGGCGGTCGACATCCTCGCCGTCATGCGTCTCTTGCCTCACCGCTATCCGTTCCTGCTGGTCGACCGGATCGTCGACATCGACGGCGACAATTCCGCTGTCGGCATCAAGAACGTCACGATCAACGAGCCGCATTTCCAGGGCCATTTTCCCGAGCGGCCGGTGATGCCCGGCGTCCTCATCGTCGAGGCGATGGCGCAGACCGCCGGTGCGATCTGCATCCGCAATCAGAAGGACGAAAAGCCCTCGCTGGTCTATTTCATGACCATCGACAACGCCAAGTTCCGCAAGCCGGTCGTTCCCGGCGACCAGTTGCGCATTCATGTGAGGAAGCTGAAGCAGCGCGGCACGATCTGGCGCTTCGGCTGCGAGGCGACGGTCGACGGCGCAAAGGTCGCCGAGGCCGAAATCTCCGCGATGATCGCCTCGGATGCGCGCTGAGTTGGACGTGATGTCGGCGCCCAGAATTCATCCGCTCGCCGTCGTCGAGGACGGCGCGAGGCTCGGCGCCGGCGTCGAGGTCGGGCCGTTCTGCACGGTGGGACCGGAAGCGGTCATCGGCGAGGGCACCCGGCTGATCAGCCACGTCGTCGTGACGGGGGCCACGACGATCGGGCGCAACTGCGTGATCCATCCGCAGACCGTCCTCGGAGGCCCGCCGCAGAGCACGGGCCACAAGGGCGGCCGCACGACGCTGACCATCGGCGACAATTGCACGATCCGCGAGTTCGTCACCGTCAATGTCGGCACGGACGGCGGGCGAGGCGCGACGACGGTCGGCAACAATTGCTTCCTGCTCGCCTATGTGCACGTCGCCCACGACTGCAGCCTCGGCAACAACGTGACCATGACCAATGCCGCCACGCTGGCGGGCCATTGCGAAGTCGGCGACTTCGTCGGCATCGGCGGGCTGACGGCCGTCCATCAGTTCACGCGCATCGGACACAATGCGTTCATTGCCGGCGGTTCGATGATCCTCGGCGATGTCGTTCCCTACGGCATGGCGGGGGGCAACCGCGCCACGTTGCGCGGCATGAATGTCGTCGGGATGAAACGCCAGGGCGTTCCGCGCAGCGAGATCCTGGCGCTTCGCCGCGCCTACAGGACGATCTTCGACCGTGCCCGGCCGCTTGCGGAGAACATCGAGATCGCGCGTGGCGAATTCGCGGCGTCGCCCCTGGCGATGAAGGTGATCGACTTCCTGACCAATCGCGGCAAGCGCAACTATACGCTTCCGCCGGCCCGCGGCGGCATCGATGCCGGATCAGAAGACCAGGACTGACGCGACGTCTCCTCTGGCACTCGGGCCGGCCGACCGGGTGGCGGTCGTCGCCGGCAGCGGCCGTCTGCCTCTCGATGTTGCGCAGGGCCTCGCCGCGCTCGGTCATGCGCCGCTGGTGGTGCGCGTCAGAGGCGAGGCGGCGGATGCGGCGGCCTTCGGCGGGTTCGATCAGGAGGAGATCGGGCTCGGACAGTTCGCGACCCGACTGCCGTCGCTGAGGCGCCGGGGCATAACCCATCTCGTGCTGGCCGGCGGCATCGGCCGCAGGCCGAAATTCGGCGAGATCTCGGTGAACTGGACGCTCCTGCGCAACCTGCCGCGCGTCGTCTCGGCGCTGCTGCAGGGCGACAACGGGCTGCTGTCGATCCTGGTGAACGGAATCGAGCGGGAAGGGATCCGCGTGGTCGGCGCGCATCAGGTGGTGCCCGACCTCCTGGCCCCCGAAGGCACGCTGACCAGAACCGAACCGCTGGCCTCGGATCGCCGCGATCTCCGCGCCGCGCTGAAGGCGGCGAAGGCGATCGGCGACCTGGACATCGGGCAGGGTGCGGTGGCGATCGGCGGGCGTGTCGTGGCGCTCGAGGGCATCGAGGGCACGGACGGGATGCTCGATCGGGTGAAGGGCCTGCGCGGTCACGGGCGGCTCGCCGGAAAGCAGCGCGGCGTCCTGGTCAAATGCGCCAAGCCGGGCCAGGAGCTGCGCGCCGACCTGCCGACCATTGGACCTGCGACCGTCGACGCGGCCTCGGCGGCCGGCCTGGCGGGGATAGGGGTCGAGGCCGAGCACGCGCTGATTCTCGATCGTGCCCAGACGCTGGCGCGCGCCGAGGCCAGCGGCCTGTTCGTCGTCGGGCTGCCCCGGGGGGTCGTGCCATGACCTCGCCGGCGCCGTTGCGCATCGGCATCGTTGCCGGCGAGGAGTCGGGCGATCTGCTCGGCGCCGATCTCGTGTCGGCGCTCGCCACGCTGTCCGGCCGCGAGGTGAAGCTGACGGGTGTCGGCGGCCGGCATCTCGAAGCGCTGGGTCTGACGTCGCTGTTCGATGCTTCCGACATTGCGCTGATGGGCATCAGCGCGGTGCTTCGCGACCTTCCGAGGCTGATCGCCAGGATCGGTTCCACCGCGCGCGCCATCGCCGCCGAGGCGCCGGACTGTCTCGTCACCATCGACAGCCCCGACTTTTCGCTGCGGGTCGCGCGCAAGGTTCGCGCCGCCAATCCGTCGATACCGATCGTCCATTACGTATGCCCCTCGGTATGGGCGTGGCGGCCCGGCCGGGCGCTGGCGATGCGGCCCTATGTCGACCTGATCCTCTGCCTGCTGCCCTTCGAGCCGGCCGAACTGGCCAGGCTCGGCGGGCCGCCCGGCCTGTTCGTCGGACACAGGCTGGCCACCGACGCCGGCATCGCCCGGGCCGCCGCGCTGCAAGCCGCGATGAATGTCGGCGGCGCGGAGCGCGTGCGGCGCCTGCTGGTCCTGCCCGGGTCGCGGCGCGGCGAAGTCCAGCGGCTCGCGGGACCGTTCGCCGATACGATGGCGCAGCTCCGCGCCCGCGGACACCGGCTCAGCATCGCCATACCCACCGTTCCGCATGTCGCGGCGCTGGTGCGCGACCTGACCGCGGCCTGGACCGACCGGCCCGAGATCATCCTTGATCCGGAGCGCAAATGGCAGGCTTTCGGGGAGGCGGACGCGGCCTTGACCGCCTCCGGCACGGTCTCGCTCGAACTGGCGCTTGCGGGCGTGCCTTTCGTATCCTGCTACAAGGCCGACCGGGTGATGAAGGCGGTCCAGTCGCTGATCACGGTGTGGTCCGCTTGCCTTCCGAACATCATCGGCGACAAGGCGATCGTGCCCGAATTCTACAACGAATATGTCCGGCCGGAAAATCTGGCGCGCCAGCTCGAGGCGTTGTTTCTCGATACGCCGATGCGGGCCTGGCAGAAGCGGGGCTTTGCCGAGGTGGCGGGCCGCATGAGAACCGCCGAGCCGACCGGCAAGATCGCCGCGCAGGCGGTGTTCAACCTGGCCGCTGCGCGGCAAGAGCCCGCCGCGAAGCCCTGAAACAAAACCGGCCGCGTGAGCGGCCGGATCATTTTCACCGAGCTTCGACGTCTTCTTCTAATGCTCGTCCCGATCGCTTTCGACGGCGGCGTCGTGATACCAGCCGCTGCCGAAATCGGTCGGCAGGATGCGCCGGGCGGAAAACTCCTCCGCCGACATCTGCTTGACCACGAGGTCACCGGCGGCTGAACGCCCCCGGGGAGGAAAAGCGTAGATCGTGGCCGATTCCCGACGCTGTCCGATTGCCATAGCCTGCGTCCGTGTTGCGCGGCGATGCCGCAGATCTTCCATAGGTTGAATATAGGCGATGCGTATTGTTTAAGCAACGTGCCTAGAAAAAAATCATAAACTGCCTAAAACATAACCATTCGACTGATCTGCTTGAGGCGGATGCAGGCCTCCTCCGAGGGGCGCCCTTGCGCTGGGCCGAGAAGGCTGCGCGGGCAGGTCTGCCCCATTGGTCATTTTTGTCGCAGCCGGGGTGCGGACGTCCGGACAAGCAGCGTCAATTCAATGCCTTGCGCCAGGCTGGGCGGCGGTCCGGAAACCGGCTCCGCGAAGTTGGCATGCATATTGCTTTTTAACTTTCGGGTAACGCAAAGGCCCGCGGTCTTCGCGTTCGCATCAACGCTCACCCTACTTTCCGTGTGGTTTTGAGAGGCCGGCATGACGAAATACAAGCTCGAATACATCTGGCTGGACGGGTATACCCCGGTCCCCAATCTTCGAGGCAAGACGCAGATCAAGGAATTCGCCGAGTTCCCGAAACTCGAACAACTGCCGCTGTGGGGCTTCGACGGCTCCTCCACCCAGCAGGCCGAGGGGCACAGCTCCGACTGCGTGCTCAAGCCGGTCGCGGTCTATCCGGATCCCGCGCGCACCAACGGCGTCCTGGTCATGTGCGAGGTCATGATGCCGGACGGCGTCACGCCGCATTCGTCCAACAAGCGCGCCACCATCCTCGACGACGCGGATGCCTGGTTCGGCTTCGAACAGGAATATTTCTTCTACAGGGACGGCCGTCCGCTCGGCTTCCCCACCACCGGCTATCCGGCGCCGCAGGGCCCGTACTATACCGGCGTGGGCTACAGCAATGTCGGCGACATCGCCCGCAAGCTCACCGAGGAGCATCTCGACCTGTGCCTGGCGGCCGGCATCAATCACGAGGGCATTAACGCGGAAGTGGCCAAGGGCCAGTGGGAATTCCAGATCTTCGGCAAGGGCTCCAAGCGGGCGGCCGACGAGGTGTGGATTGCGCGCTACCTGCTGCTGCGCCTGTGCGAACAGTACGGCATCGACATCGAGTTCCACTGCAAGCCGCTCGGCGACACGGACTGGAACGGCTCGGGCATGCACTGCAACTTCTCCACCAAGTATCTGCGCGAGGTCGGCGGCAAGGAATATTTCGAGGCGCTGATGGCTGCCTTCGACAAGAACCTGCTGGACCACATCGCCGTCTACGGCCCGGACAACGACAAGCGTCTGACCGGCAAGCACGAGACGGCGCCGTGGAACAAGTTCTCCTACGGCGTCGCCGATCGTGGCGCGTCGATCCGCGTCCCGCACTCCTTCGTCAACAACGGCTACAAGGGCTATCTCGAGGATCGCCGCCCGAATTCGCAGGGCGACCCCTACCAGATCGCCTCTCAGGTCCTGAAGACGATCTCCGAGGTTGCCACCGACGCGGCAAGGAAGGCCGCCGCCTGATCGCCTGAAGTCGGCTGCTTGGGCAGCCGCGGACCAGCACGTTCCTCGAGGGCCCCGGCGCGCCGGGGCCCTTTTGCGTCGAGAGCAAATCAGTATTCGCAGGAATTGCTCTTGGCGCTTCGAATTGTATCTCCCTTGTCGGGGTGGAACCTGACGGGCCGGTTCGGAGTTGAGCGGCAGAGCGGAGATTGAACGATGATGCCCTTCAGACACAGGCGCCCGCCAAGCGATCGGAACTTCGCCGCTGCGATGCAGGGCCGGCGCGGGAGGCAGGCATGATCCGCTTGCTGCTGGCCGCCCTGGCGCTGCTCGCCGCCAGGCGCATCGTCGCCGAGAACACCCGGCGTCCCGCCATCGCCAGGCCGAAAGGCAAAGGTCGGCCGGCGCCGGACGACCGGTCGTGGGTCGACGTCAGCGCGCGGCTCGATCGTTGACAGGATTTTCGGGCCCGATGCAGCCGGGTTCCGGGGCGCTCCTCGTGCTGATCGCCACCTGGCCGGGGATTGCTCTGCCGAGGATTCTTTCGGTATGACGCTGAGCGGTTCCGGGTGGTATGTTTTGACCGGAGCAGATTTCGGAGCGATGAAACCGGCAATGACAATCAGGAAGAGCGCTTGCAGACAGGCGGCGGTTCCGCTGCTGCTCACGGCGCTGGCGGTTCCTGTGTCCGGGTGCACGCGCACCTATGACGGCACTGTCGTTTCGACCTACCAGTTCGTGCCGATGGCAGGCAGTCCCTATGGGCTGTATGAGATGAAGCCGACGGATACCTTGCCGCCAAATCGCTTGTACCAGTTTCCGCCCGCGCCGGATCCGCCCCCCGAGGCTCTGCCGGCGCCGGACCGGCTCCCGCCTCGCAGGCGCGCCGGCGGACTCATTCCCAAGGTGGACGGCGATCTGCCGCGTGCCGTCGCCTGCCGCGAAGAGCGGGCGGGGGGCCGGGTACGCGTGGTCTGCCTGTAGCCGCCCGCGCGGGCGATGCCGTCACGCAGGTGTCACGACCGCATGCCATGAAGAAGCACCGTACCGGCGATCGTGGATGTATCGACGTCGGCGCGGGCCCGGAAGGCCGGCATCTGCCGGCCTTTTTTGTGCGCGCCGTGCCCGCGATACCAGTGGAGCGCCACAATTTTTGAAGCGTGCGGGCCGGCAACCTGTCGTGCCGGCGTCGTCGCCCGACCCATTGCTTGCTAAACTTCGGACCGTGCGTACTCGTACAAATGCCGAACCGGTTCTACAGAGGCCGATGCTTTGCGACCGGCATCGCGATCGGCATCCGAATTTCGCCGCCGCGCAGATCTTTGAAATTGGTCGAAACGAATTGTCTATATATATCAATCCGTGTTACCTCGGCTGCGAATTTGATCTCGATCCGAATCGACAACACATATCTCGGCTCGGCAGCGACTTGGAGTTGAACCTTGGACGATGAAAATTATGGCCAGCGCGACGGCAGGCTGGAACTGACGGCCGCCATCGTTTCGGCCTATGTGTCGAAGAACAGCGTGCCGATGGCAAATCTGGCGGAGCTTCTCGCCAACGTTCACGCCTCGCTGGACAAGCTCGGCGCCAAGTCGGCGCCGCCGGCGGCCGCGCCGGTCCCGGCGGTGCCGGTCAAGAAGTCGATCACGCCCGACTATCTGATTTCGCTTGAGGATGGCCGCAAGTTCAAGTCGCTGAAGCGTCATCTGGCCACGCACCACGGAATGACACCGGACCAGTATCGCCAGAAGTGGTCGCTGCCTTCGGACTATCCGATGGTGGCGCCGAATTATGCCGCGACGCGGTCGGCGCTCGCACGCTCGATGGGCCTCGGCCGCAAGGCCGAAGCGGAGCAGGCGGCCGAGCCCGAGCCGGCGGTCGAGATGCCCGCGCGCAAGCCGCGCGGACGCAAGCCCAAGGCGGAGTGAGCCGACGGGGCGGGCGTCCGGAACCCGACAGGGAGCGATGCCGTTGATGTATCGCGGTTGAGTTCCATGTCCCGTCTTGACGTGTCCGGTCCTCGGGGCTAGGCGGGCGCAGTAGCGGGCGCAGAAGGGCTTCCGGCAGCATGGAAATCTTCACGGCGGCGGGTTTCACCGCGCTCCTGCAAGTGATCGCGATCGATCTCGTTCTTGCCGGCGACAATGCCATCGTCATCGGCCTGGCCGCCGCCGGCCTGCCGGCCGAGCAGCGGCGCAAGGCGATTTTGGTCGGCATTGCGGCGGCCACCGTGCTGCGCATCGGCTTTGCGCTGATCACGCAATGGCTGCTGGCGATCGGGCCCATGCTGCTCATCGCCGGCGGACTTCTCCTTCTGTGGGTCTGCTGGAAGATGTGGCGCGAATTGCGCGTCAGCCATGCCGAGGAGCATGAGGCGACCGAGGCGCTGTCGGACACCGACCTGAATGCCGACGGAACGGTCGCGGGGCAGGGGAGGCGCAAGACGTTCGCCCAGGCAGCCTGGCAGATCGTGATCGCCGACGTCTCCATGTCGCTCGACAACGTGCTCGCGGTTGCCGGCGCGGCGATGGACCATCCGACCGTCCTGATCATCGGTCTCGGACTGTCGATCGCCCTGATGGGGTTTGCGGCGTCCTTCGTGGCACGCCTGCTGCACCGGTATCGCTGGATCGCCTATATCGGACTGGTGATCATCCTCTATGTCGCGATCAAGATGCTGCTCGACGGGGCGGTCAACCAGTTCCCGGACCAGTTCGGCTTCCTCAGCGGCTGGTTCGGCGGACACGCCCCGGCACACTGACGCCGCGGTCCGCCGGGGGCGCGTGCGACGCACCGCATGCGTCGACGCCGGATGGACGAGGGCGGGTTACTTTGCCGCCCGACTGTGCTATGCGCCTGCGCTTTCAGCCAGGACCGGAACCAACGATGTCGGCCGCACCCCGCGTGAGCTTTGTCAGCCTCGGATGTCCGAAGGCGCTTGTGGATTCCGAGCGGATCCTGACGCATCTGCGCGCGGAGGGCTATGAGATCGCGCGCAAGCACGACGGCGCCGACCTCGTCGTCGTCAACACCTGCGGGTTTCTCGACTCGGCGCGCGACGAGTCGCTCAACGCCATCGGCAGCGCGCTCTCGGAAAACGGCCGCGTCATCGTCACCGGCTGCCTCGGCGCCGAACCCGACGTCATCCGCGCACGGCATCCGAACGTGCTGGCCATCACCGGGCCGCAGGCCTACGAGAGCGTCATGGCGGCCGTGCACGAGGCCGCTCCGCCGGTCCACGATCCTCTGGTCGACCTGGTGCCGCCGCAGGGCATCAAGCTCACCCCGCGCCACTATGCCTATCTGAAGATTTCCGAGGGCTGCAACAACCGCTGCACCTTCTGCATCATCCCGGCACTGCGCGGCGATCTCGTCTCGCGGCCGGCCGCCGACGTGTTGCGCGAGGCCGAGCGGCTCGCCAAGGCGGGGGTCAAGGAACTGCTGGTCATCTCGCAGGACACCAGCGCCTATGGCGTCGATCTCAAATTCGCGACCAGCCGGCACCACGATCGCGAGGTCCGGGCAAAATTCTACGATCTGTGCAAGGAATTGGGCGAGCTCGGCATCTGGGTCCGGCTCCACTACGTCTATCCCTATCCGCACGTCGCCGATGTGCTGCCGCTGATGGCCGAGGGAAAGGTGCTGCCCTATCTCGACATCCCCTTCCAGCATGCCTCGCCGGCCGTGCTGAAGAACATGCGGCGTCCCGCCCATGGCGAGAAGACGCTGGAGCGCATCCGCTCGTGGCGCGAGACGGTGCCCGATCTCGCCATCCGGTCTACCTTCATCGTCGGCTTCCCCGGCGAGACGGACGAGGACTTCGACCTCCTGCTCGACTGGCTCGACGAGGCCCGCATCGAGCGTGCGGGCTGCTTCAAATACGAACCGGTCAAGGGGGCGCGCTCGAACGAGCTCGGGCTTGCGCAGGTGCCGGACGAGGTGAAGGAGAGCCGCTGGCATCGCTTCATGCAGCGCCAGCAGAAAATCTCGGCAGCGGCGCTGCAGAAGAAGGTCGGCAAGCGCCTTGCGGTGCTCGTCGACGAGGCGCAGGGCGGCACCGGCAAGGGGCGGACGAAATATGACGCCCCGGAGATCGACGGCACCGTGCATGTGACGTCGCGGCGGCCGCTGCGCGCCGGCGAGATCGTCACGGTCAAGATCGACCGCGCCGACGCCTATGACCTTCACGGCATGGCTGTCTGATCAAAGCTTGCCGGCCCGGGCCGCCCGGTCTCTCACCCGGTCAAGGCCGTCCCGGCCGCGTCCCTCATGAGCCGTTTTCGGATTGTCCGTTAGACTGA
>JAHBYY010000055.1 GCA_019635715.1 Rhizobiaceae bacterium
CTAAAGCGCGTCGCGTCCAATTGGACTCAGGCGCAGCGCATTAATGCATGTCGTTGTCCCGAAACCGGTTCCCACTTTCGGGCGACATGCATTAGCGCGCCAGCAGTACCGGTAGCGGCGGCGCTTCGACGATGGAGCGCGTCGTTCCGCCGAAGATGCGTTCGCGCAGGCGCGAATGGCCGTAGGCCCCCAGCACCAGCAGGTCCGCGCCGACATCGCGGGCATGACGGGCCAGCGTCTCGGCGACCGTCCTTCCCGCGCCCGGCAGGAGGTCGATCGCCACCCGCGCCCCGTGGCGGGCCAGCCAGGTGGCGATGTCGGCTCCCGGCTCGTCGCCATGACCGCCCGGTCCCGGAATCGGATCGACGAGCGCAATATGCACCTCGTCGGCGCCGACCAGCATGTCGAGTGCTGCGCCCGTGGCGCGCACCGCCTCGATGCCGCCGTCCCAGCCGACCAGGACGCGTCGCGGCGCGAGGGTCGGCGTGACGTCGGCCGGAGACAGCAGCAGCGGTCGTCCGGACATGAACAGTGCGCCGCCGACGACCTTGTCGAAAAGCGCCCGGTCGGCGGCGAGCTGCGGGCCTGCAAGGGTCAGATCGGCATAGCGCGCATGCCGCCCGACAACCTCGTCGGCCCACGCCATTTCGGGATATGCCGATCGCGCGTCCGACGAAGCCTGCCGGCTTGCCAGAAATGCGGCAACCTCGGCATACCGGCCCTGCAGCGCTTCGGCATCGGCCTGGCGCTCGGCAAGCCATCCTTCCGAGACCAGGGCCGCATATTCGCCTACCGGCGGTGCGGTGGCGGCCGCCAGCACGAGCACGGAAAGATGCGCTTTGGCGGTTTCGCACAGGTCGGCCGCGCGCCGCAGGTCGCCATTGTCTACGCCGGGTCGGGTGACGGTGAGGATCGTGCGGTAGGCCATGGCGTCGCTCGCTCGGGTGAACTCCGGCGACGCTATTCGCATCCGGGCATGCAGGCTTTGCGCTGGATCAACGTGCGCGATCCGCAAGGCGCCTATGGATCGGGCGCATGCCGCGATCCGGCTGCGTCGAACGCGTCACGTGGAGCGAGAGCCCGCCAGATGAACGATCGCCTGAACCTTCCGCCCGCCTTTCGTCATGTGCGCCTGGTCCTGGCCCGCGAGAAGGGTCATCCGGCGGGTGATCTCCAGATGGGCTACGATTTCCTCATCCCGCTGACCGACGAAGGGCGGATCGACGCCGTGGTCTGGAAGCGGCACCAGTCGGCCTGCCGCGTGCGCCGCTTCCGCGACGACGAGCAGGATCGGATCGGCCGCCTGCGCCGCAAGCCCGGCGGTCAATGGTATGTCGACTTCGTCGCGGGCGAGCGCGACGACGAGATGGGATTCCGCTTCGGCGAGGAGCGTTTCGTCACCGGCGAATACGTCTCGATCGGCCGCAAGCATGCCATGCACACCTACCAGATCGCGCGCGTCGAGAAGCCCTGACCGGGCCTGCCTGAGGGCCAGGCTCGAACCGGCCGGCCCGGGCGTTCCGTCGGACGGCGCGTCGCGCCGTCAGGCGCCGATCTCGATCAGGATCTTCAGGTGGTCGCTGCCCTTGCGGGTCAGGATGTCGAAGCCCGACGCGACCGCATCGTCGAGCTTGACGCGGCCGGTGATGATCTTCTCGACCGGAAACCTGCCGCTGGCAATCATCGAGACCAGCCGCGGACCGACGGTCAGGTCGTTGCCCCAGCAGCCGATGATGCGGATGCCCTTCTCCGAGACCTTGAACATGTCGACCGCCGGCTTGCCGACGAACAGGCCGACCTGGGCGATGGTGCCGGTGCGTTTCACGGCTTCGATGCACAGCCCGAGCGCCGCCTCGTGGCCGGCGCATTCGATGGCCACGTCGACGCCGACGGCGTTGTCGGTGCCGGCCGAAATGTCGGCGAGCAGCGCGTCGCGGTCGCCGAACACTTTCAGCCCTTCAAGCGCTTCGAGGCGGGCGCGGCGGCCCGCGTTCGGCTCGAACACGTAGACCGCGCTTGCGCCGGATGCCTGCGCGCAGAGCGCGGTCAGGGCGCCGATCGGGCCAGCGCCGGTCACCAGCACCGTCGCGCCGACCTGGACGCCGCTCTGGTCGATGGCGTTGAGCGCCACGAGCGCCGGCTCGACCACCGCGCCCTGCTCGTCGCTGACCGAATCCGGCAGCTTGACGACGTTCTGCTCGGGCACCAGCGCCTGCTCGGCCATGCCGCCCCAGTGCCAGCTCAGGCCCACCAGCCCGGTCTCGGCGCTGAACTGGCCGAGATTGCGGCGGGCGTAGTATTCACCGGGCTTGTTGAGATGCGGGATGACCGCCACCCGGTCGCCCGGCTTGACGTTCGTGACGGCGCTGCCCACGGCTGTCACGGTCGAGGAGAACTCGTGGCCGAGGATGATCGGCACCTTGGCGCCGGTGAAGGGATGCGGCTCGACCGGCAGGATGATCGGCCCGTCCATGTATTCATGCAGGTCGGTGCCGCAGATGCCGCAATGCGAGACCTTCAGCACCACCTCGTTCGGGCCGGGTTCGCCGGGAGCGGCGACATCCTCGATCCGCAGATCGCGCGCCTTGTGAAAACGCAGTGCCTTCATCGTGGTCATCCTCCGTTGGTGGGCGGCTCCAGGCCGTCATCCTCCCGACGTCCGAGCTTCGCCATGCCTCAAGGCCTACGGTCGCCAGCCGAGGCTGTAACCGCCTAAAATGCCCGGATTGATAATCTGGCCGCGCATTCGGGCAAGCCGTCAGATGCCATGCGCCTGCTTGCTCGCGATGTAGTCCAGGGCAATGGTTCGCATGGTGGCGCGATCGATGCTCGGCCCGTGACCCGCATGGACGATGCGGACGTCGAGCTCGGCCAGCCGGCGCATGGTCTCGATGTAGACGCCGATGTCGGCGCCAGGAATGTCGTCGACCAGCCCGCCCTGGTAGATGGCGTCGCCGGCGAAGAACTCGCCGTTGGCTTCGTCGAGAAGGGCGATGGAGCCGGGCGAATGGCCGGGAAGATGCAGGACGCGGAACCGCCGGTCGCCGGTGTCGACGAGGCTGCCCTCATCGACAAGGCTCCCCAGCGGCGCCGGTGGTATGGCGAAGCCCCGCAAATCGAAATCCGGGGAGGGCGGGCGTTGCATCGCCTGCGGATGGGCGACGAACCAGGAACACAGCGTGCCCGCGTCGTCCATCGTCGCGAAGATGTCGGCCTCGGCGGGGTGGCCGACGCGGTCGGCATATTCGTGAAAGCAGCCGATATGGTCGACATGCGCATGGGTGGCGATCGCCAGCACCGGCTTGCCGCCTGACGGCGAAACCTCGGCCATGCTGCGGACGCCGGTACCGAAATCGAGCTGGATGTCGAAGTCCCGGCCCGCGATCCGGTAGAGATTGGCGCGGAAGAACGGGTGGACGTGCGGCTCGACGATGCGCGTCACCCCGGGCGCCACGATGGTGGTCTCGAACCAGCCTGTCATCGGTCGGCCCGGTCAGACGTCGAGGTTGGCCACCGACAGCGCGTTCTCCTGGATGAAGTCGCGCCGCGGCTCGACCTCGTCGCCCATCAGGCGCGAGAACAACTGGTCGGCATCCATGGTGTCGGTCACCTTGACCTGCAGCAGCGACCTCACGTTCGGATCGAGCGTGGTCTCCCACAACTGCTCGGAATTCATCTCGCCGAGGCCCTTGTAGCGCTGCATGGTCAGGCCCTTGCGGCCCGAGGCGAAGACGGCGTCGAGCAGCGCCAGCGGGCCGCTGATGGTTTCCGAGGTCTCCTTGCGGCGCAGCACCGGAGGGATCGCATAGACCTCGCCGAGCCGCGACGCATGGCGATCGAGGGCGCGGGCGTCGGCCGAATTGATCAGCGCCGCGTCGAGCACCGCCACGTCCTTGACGCCGCGCAGCATGCGCTCGAACACATAGCCGCCGGCCCCGTCGTTGGAGGTGGACATCCGGCCGCTCCAGCCGCGTTCGATGTCCTCCGAGATGGCGTCGAGACCTTCGGCGATGCGGGCCGCCATCTGGTTGGCGCTGCCGAGATCGTTGAGGAATTCGGGCTTCAGGCCGCCGGCGATCGCCGTCTGCTCGACGGCGGCGCGATTGTAGCGGCTGTGGAGGCCGTTGATCAGGCTGCGCACCGCCAGCGCATCGTTGACCACGGCGCGCAGATCCTGTCCGGCGCGCACCTCGCCGCTGCCGAGCGTCAGCGTCGCCTCGTCGAGGCCGGCGTTGATCAGGAATTCCTCGAAGGCGGATTCGTCCTTGAGGTACTGGGCGCTCTTGCCGCGCGTCACCTTATAGAGCGGCGGCTGGGCGATGTAGAGATAGCCGCGCTCGATCAGCTCGGGCATCTGCCGGAAGAAGAAGGTCAGGAGCAGGGTGCGGATATGGGCGCCGTCGACGTCGGCGTCCGACATGATGATGACCTTGTGGTAGCGCACCTTGTCCGGGTTGAACGGCATCGGGCTCTTGCCCTCGCTGCCGATGCCGGCGCCGAGCGCGGTGATCAGCGTGCCGATCATCTCGGAGGACAGCATGCGGTCCATGCGCACGCGCTCGACGTTGAGCACCTTGCCGCGCAGCGGCAGGATCGCCTGGTTCTGCCGCGACCGGCCGCTCTTGGCCGACCCGCCCGCGGAATCGCCCTCGACGATGAACAGTTCCGATTTCGCCGGATCGCGCTCCTGGCAATCGGCCAGCTTGCCCGGCAGCGTCGACACGCTCATCACGTCCTTGCGGATCGTTTCGCGCGCCTTGCGCGCCGCCTCGCGGGCGGCCGCCGCCTGCACGACCTTGGCGGTGATTACCTTGCCCTCGGCCGGGTGCTCCTCCAGCCAGGTGCTCAGCGCCTCGTTGACCAGGCTCTCGACCACCGGGCGGACTTCCGAAGAGACCAGCTTGTCCTTGGTCTGCGAGGAGAATTTCGGATCGGGAACCTTGACCGACAGGACGGCGGTCAGACCTTCGCGGCAGTCGTCGCCGGTCAGGGACACCTTCTCCTTCTTCGAGACGCCGGAGCTTTCGGCGTAGCCGGTGACCTGCCGGGTGAGCGCCCCGCGGAAACCCGCAAGATGCGTGCCGCCGTCGCGCTGCGGGATGTTGTTGGTGAAGGCCAGCACGTTCTCGTGGTAGCTGTCGTTCCACCACATGGCGACCTCCACGGCGATGCCGTCGCGCTCGGCGCGGATGGCGATCGGCGACGGGATCAGCGGCTTGCGGCTGCGGTCGAGATATTTAACGAATTCCTCGATGCCGCCGCTGTAGTGCAACTGCACCTGCTTGACGTCGGCATGCCGCGCGTCGGTCAGCACGATGCGCACGCCCGAATTCAGGAAGGCGAGTTCGCGCAGCCGATGCTCCAGGGTCCCGTAGTCGAACTCGACCATGGTGAAGGTCTCGGTCGACGGCAGGAAGGTGATCTCGCTGCCGCTGCGGCCCTCATTGATTCCAGGCTGCCGGTCGGGGGTGTAGGTGCCGGTCACCGCCAGCGGCGCGTCGGCGTCGCCATGGGTGAAGCTCATCTCGTGGATGCGGCCGTCGCGGCGGATCTTCAGCCTGAGCCATACCGACAGGGCGTTAACGACGGAGACGCCGACGCCGTGCAGGCCGCCGGAGACCTTGTAGGAGTTCTGGTCGAACTTCCCGCCGGCATGTAGCTGCGTCATGATGACCTCGGCCGCCGACACGCCTTCCGTCGGGTGAAGGTCGGTGGGAATGCCGCGGCCGTTGTCGATGACCGTGCAGGAACCGTCCGGATTGAGGGTGACGGAGACCAGATCGGCGTGGCCGGCCAGCGCTTCGTCGATGGCGTTGTCGACCACCTCGTAGACCATGTGGTGGAGGCCCGAACCGTCGTCGGTATCGCCGATATACATGCCGGGCCGCTTGCGGACGGCATCCAGGCCCTTGAGAACCTTGATGGAATCCGCCCCGTATTCGGCGGCTCCGCCGTTTCCGTTCTCGGTCTCGTCGCTCATGGAATGCTTTCGTTACAGGACTGTCGGAGGCGCGTGCTCAATCGATTCGATTCGCAGGCCGCAGGCTGCCTCAGATATAGGCGTTCGCTGCCGTTTTTCCAAGTTTTCCGGGCCTTTCGCGGCGTCCCCGGATGAGCGGAATCAGCCGCGCCGCGCTCAGTTCAACGCACCAAGGCGAGTCTCGATGTAGGCGATCAGGGCACGGTGGGCCGGCGCCATGCGATCGGCCGCGTCGAGCGCCCGGGCGATGGCGAGGGCCCTGGTGAGAATCTCGCGGGCGTTCGGCGCGACGCGGGCATAGTCGGCATAGGCGATGACCAGGTCGCGCTGCGCAAGCGCGCTGCCGGGCTGGCCGGCCGCGAGCGCCTCGCGGATGTCGAGGCTGCGCTTCAGCGTCGCGCGGGCGCCGTCTGCATCCTTTCCGCGAACCTGCAGATTGCCGATTTCAGCCAGCGTGATCGACAGGTCGCGCTGCCAGTCGGCATTGGCCGGATCGAGGCCGACCAGCCGGTCCATGATCTCGTAGCTGGAGGCGTAGGCATCGAGCGCGCCGCGCGGATCGCCCTGCTTGTTCAGCATGTCCGCGACCTTCTCGATGCTGACCGAGAGGTCGCGCTGCCAGTCGGTGTTGTCGGGATCGAGCCGGGCCAGCTCGCGGGCCTGCTCGAGCGCGTCCAGGTAGGCTTTGAGCGCGCCGGAAAAATCCTTCCGGTCGCGCAGCACGTTGCCGATCTTGCTGATGCTGATCGAGGCGTCGCGGCGAAGATCGGTGTTGCCCGTATCGCGGCGCAACTGGGCCTCGGCGATCTCGCGGCTCTTTCCGTAGGCTTGCAGCGCGCCGTCGAAATCGGTCGCGTCGCGCAAGGTGTCGCCGATCTTGTCGTAGCTGACCGAAAGGTCGCGCTGGGCGCCCGGATCGTCGGGCGCCGCCCGCGCGATGGCGAGGCGGATGCGCAGCCCTTCCTCATAGGTCCGGCGCGCCTGCTGCCACCGGCCGGCGACCCGCAGCAGATCGCCGATCTCGTCATAGGACACCGTGAGGTCGCGCTGCAGGCCGAGATCGTCGGGCTGCTGTGCGGCGAGCCGCTGCTTGATGGTGAGCCCGCCGCCATAGGCCTCGTAGGCGGCGGGCGACTCTCCCCGCAGCATGTGGACGTTGCCGATGTCGTCGGCGATGCGGGCGAAGTCGCGCAGCCATTCGCTCGGGGCGCCCGGGGCGCTTGCGGCCTCCCCGAGCATCGCCTGTGCCCGCTCGAACTGCTCGATCGCCGCGCCGACGCGGCCCAGGGTGAGCTGGGCGCGGCCGAGCTTCATGGCGACGATGCCGCGATCGCGCAGGATGCTCATGTCGGCCGGGGCCCGGCTCTGCCGCTTCTCGGCGAGAGTCTGCAGATGCTCGTAAGTCGTTGCGGATGCGCCGATATTGCCGATCGTGCGATAGAGGTCGCCAAGCGTCAGGAGGGCCTGCAGCCGGCGGTCGGCGTGTTCGGCGGGAATGTCTCCCCTGTCGACCTCCGCGAACAGCGCTTCCATCGCTTCGAGTTCCGAGATCGCCAGCGCGTAGTTCAGGTCGGCGCGCGCCACCCCGGCGCCGAGATAGCGCGTCGCGGCTTCCGACAGCGTGCGCTCGGCATAGTTGGCCTTGAGTCGGTCGCGCGAATTGCGGTCGACGGCCGCGGCCTCGGAGAGCCGGGCCCGGGCCGCCTCGAAGGCCCCGAGCGCGAGCTGTTCGGAGGCCTGTTGGCGCAGCGACGCCACCTCCGGGTCGGCTGCACCGAGCGTCAGCATGGCGTCGCGCACCCTGGCGTAGGATTCGGCCGCCTCCTTGAGCATCGCATCGCGCCGCTCGACGCTCGACGGCTGTTGCCCGGCGCCGATCAACGCGCCGTAGAGCGGCGCCAGCGGCACGTCCGCGTCGCTCGCCACCTTCTCGACCTGGCCGCGGATGTCCGGCGTCAGGTCGGCCATGGCGAGCAGCAGGCGCTCGCGCTCCGCAACCGGGGCGCCGTCGTCGGCGGTGAAGAAGGCACGCGGCAGGCCGCTCTCGACATAGGGGATCTGCCGCCCGCGCGTCAGGTCGTAGACGTCCTGCTGGACCAGCGTCAGCACGGAGCGGATTTCCAGGCCCGGCCGTGCGATGTGGCGCAGCAACGACGCCGTGAAGGGCGAATTGCCCGCCGGCCCGTCCTCGGCCGCCTGGCCAGGTGCGGCCGAGAAGGCGACCAGCAGATTGTCGGCGCGGCCGAGGCGGCCGAGGCCCGGCCTGACGGCGGCTCTCACCGCCGGCGCGATGGCCTGCGCGCCGCGCCCGCCGGCGGCACCGCCGAAGGGATTGGTGCGGCAGGCGTCGAGGATCAGCAATCCGATCGCCGCGCTGTCGACGATGGCGCGGCTGACCTCTTCGAGCGGCAGCGAGCTCTGCGCCAGCCGCTCCAGGGAGGACGCATCCGCGTCGACCGGCAGCAGCCGGTTCTCGCCGGCGATCTCGACGCCGTGGCCGGCGAAGAAGACCAGCGCCACGTCGGCGCCCGCCGCGTCCTCGCGAAAGTCGTCGAGCGCCCGGCGCATTCTGGCGAGGTCGCGGTTCGGTTCCATCGCCACCTCGAAGCCGAGCTCTTCCAGCGCGTCGCGGACCGCGCGGGCGTCGTTGACGGCGTTGGCCAGGAGGCGGAGGCTCAGATAGTCGTTCGACCCGAAGACCAGGGCGACGCGGCGCTCCGCCTGGGCGAGACCGCCTGCCAGCAGAACCCCCACGATCGCCAGAACAAGGCGTAGCGCCACCGCTCAAATCTCCAGCCGGGCCGACGCTCGCATGCCAACAAGGCGTCGGCAAGGTGCTGATATACCTTGCAACTCGGCACCGGCTGCGGGAACAAAGTGCCTGACCGACCGTTGCAGGTCGCTGATATTGTGAATTTGTTCCAGCGTCCCGAGCGGGACGCGACGTCCGGTTTCAAAGAGCTCGATCTCCAACGCATGACCACGCACGAAGCATCCCCCTACACCGCTCAGGAGAAAGCCGAGCGCCGCCCTGCTCGCACGATTGCCGAACTGCTTTCGACATTCGACTGGAGCGCCACTGAACTGGGGCCGCGCGAGTCCTGGCCAGAAGCGCTTGCCGCTTCCGTGAGGATGGTGCTCGCCGCGCGGATTCCGATGTGCCTGCTGATCGGACAGGAAGGCAACCTCATCTACAATGACGGCTATGCTCAGATCGCGGGCTCCCGGCACCCCGAGATTTTCGGAATGGCCGCGACGGATGCGTGGCCAGAAATTGCCGATTTCAACCGCTCGGTCATCGGCAGGGTGATGTCCGGCGAATGTGTCGACTTCCGCGACACGCATTTCAGCCTGGCGCGCAATGGTCGGCCGGAGGACGTGTGGCTCGACATCCGATACAGCCCGATCACCGACGCGGAAGGCCGGCGGCTCGCAGCCCTTGCCATCCTGAACGAAACGACGGACCGGAAAATCACCCAGGCCGAGTTGGCGCGTAGCGTCGAGCGCCTCGATTTCGCGATGCTGGCGTCCGGCGGCGTCGGCTACTGGGATTGGGATGTGGTCAACGACCGTGTTACGGCGGGCGGAAATTTCGCCGACATGTTCGGCGTGGATCGCAAGGTGGCCGAAGCGGGCACCCCCATAGCCGCCTTTCTCGACGGCGTGCATCCGGACGATCGCGACGTTCTCGCTGCGACCATTCAGTACGCCCTGAACGACGGCAATTCGTTCCAAAGCGAGTATCGTCTGAACGGAGCCGAGCCGAGATGGGTGCTGGCCATCGGACGAGCGGTGCTCGATGACCAGGGCGCGCCGATCCGCCTGCCTGGCGTGGCAATTGACATCACCGACCGCAAGAAGCAGGAGCAGGCGCTCGCCACCAGCGAGGCGGGTTTCCGCGCGCTTGCCGATTCCATGCCGCAGATGGTCTGGTCGACCCGCCCGGATGGCTTTCACGATTACTATAACGCCCGATGGTACGAATTTACCGGAGTGCCGGCGGGATCGACGGACGGGGAAGGCTGGAACGGCATGTTCCACCCGGATGACCAGAACCTCGCTTGGACTCTGTGGCGGCATTCGCTGACCACAGGCGAGCCCTACCAGATCGAATACCGGCTGCGGCACCATTCGGGAGAGTATCGTTGGACGCTTGGGCGCGCACTGCCGGTGCGCGATGAGCAAGGCCGCATCACGCGCTGGTTCGGCACCTGCACGGACATCCACGACTCAAAGCGGGCGGCCGAAGAGCGGGAGGTGGTCGCGCAGGAACTCAGCCATCGCATCAAGAACATCTTTTCAGTGCTGACCGGCATCATCGCGCTTTCGGCGCGATCCTATCCCGGCATGAAGCCGTTCGCCGATCAGCTTCGCTCGCGCATATCTGCAATGGGCAGGGCACATGACTTCGTGAGGCCGCATTCGCGCGTTTCCCGTCCTGCGGGGAACCAGTCCTCGCTAAGGGCGCTGATCGAGCAACTTGTCATGCCGTTCCAGACGGTCGACCAGCAGCGCATCGTCTTTTCCGGCGACGACGCAGCCTTGGACGATGCGGCGGCGACGCCGATCGCGCTCCTCGTCCACGAACTCGCAACCAATGCTGCCAAGTATGGCGCACTCGCCGTCCAAGAGGGGCGCGTGACGATCGACGGCCAGGCTGACGGTGACAGCTATGAACTGACCTGGAGGGAGCGCGGTGGCGAGCCCATCGACGGACCGCCTGCGATCGAGGGCTTCGGCTCGCGGCTGATTTCGCTGAGCATTGAAGGTCAATTGGGCGGAAGTCTGGAGCGACGCTGGGAGCCGGAAGGCCTTATGGTGGTCTTCTCGGTACCGCTGGCTGCGCTCAACCGGTCGTCGCGGCTTCGTCGCCCGGGGTGAGATTGTCGTTGTGGAACAGCCGGAGCCGCCTCGGCGGGTCGGCGCGCATGCGCCGACGCAATGACACGGCGTAGTTCACGGCCTGCCGCAATTCGTCCTCCATCACCGGCTTCGCAATAACGCCGATGGTTCCGGGGATGCCGTCGCCGAGCTGGGAGGGATTGGCGGTCATGAAAAGGACCGTAACGCCGAAACGCTCGGCCAATGTGCGACCGAGCTCCGGCCCGGTCGGACCGTCGCGGAGGTTGAGGTCCACAAGCGCAATTTCGGTTTTCGGTGCGAGTACCAAAGCGGACGAAGCGTCGGCAGCAATTCCCACCGGCTCGTGACCGAGCTCCGCGACAACGCTCTCGATCTCCACCGCCACAAAGATTTCGTCTTCAACCACGAGGATCTTACAACTCATACCTAACCCGTCCTGCGGTGCGTTTCCGCTGCGTCCAGACGTCATAATTCCTCAAACGAGTTTTCGTTGCGTCGCGCTGACGCAGGGGCTCGCCTATCCACAGAATGGCGTCCAAATATGAAGCATAGATGAGCAGGGGCAAGGGCTTGGTCACAATATCCGCAATGTTCCGTATGCCGACTCAGGGCTGCGTAAAGTGCTGGCAGGCCAAATGCCTATGGACATCGAAGCAGTGAGCCACCGACCATGACCGCGCACACGCCGTTCCGCCCACCCGCGCCGGTCCCGAGGACGGGTCGACCTCCGTCGCTTTTCGAGATGATCCGCATCATCTACCGGAACCCGCTCGAACTCTGGGGCGAGCCCTCCTACAACGAGCCGTGGATTTCGGTGTCGGGCGTCGGCGGGCCGCTGAACATCGCCAACGATCCAGGCCTGATCCGCCATGTCCTGGTCGACAATGTGAAGAACTACAGACTGGCGACGGTGCGGCAGAAGGTGCTGCGGCCGATCCTACGCGACGGCCTGCTGACGGCCGAGGGCGGCGTCTGGAAGCGGTCGCGCAAGGCGATGGCGCCGGTGTTCACGCCGCGCCACATCTTCGGCTTCGCCGCTCCGATGCTGAAATGCACCGAGGCCTTCGCCGCGCGCTATGAGCATGCCGGCGGCGCGGTGGATGTCGCGCACGACATGACGCTGCTGACCTTCGACATCATGGCGGAAACGCTGTTTTCCGGCGAGATCGCCGGGGAGCCCGGCAGCTTCGGCGGCGAGATCGAACGGCTGTTCGAGACGATGGGGCGGGTCGATCCGCTCGACATCCTGCGGGCGCCGGACTGGCTGCCGCGCTTCACCCACCTGCGCGGGCGGCGCACCATGGCGTTCTTCCGGAAGATCGTCACCGACACGGTGGCGATGCGCATCGACCGGATGAAGCGGACGCCCGACGACGTGCCGGAGGATTTTCTTACCCTGCTGCTGCGCGCCGAGGGCGCCGACGGCCTGACCCGCGCCGAGGTGGAGGACAACATCATCACCTTCATCGGAGCAGGACACGAGACCACGGCCCGGGCGCTGGGCTGGGCGCTCTACTGCCTGGCCGAGTCGCCCTGGGAACGCGAGCCGATCGAGGCGGAGATCGATCGCGTGCTGGCCGGCGAGCCGGACCCGACCAAATGGCTCGAATTGATGCCGCTGACCCGCGCGGCGTTCGAGGAGGCGATGCGGCTCTATCCGCCCGCGCCGTCGATCAACCGCGAGCCGATCGAGGCCGATACCTACCGGACGCTGAAGCTGCCGCGCGGCGCGCAGGTGCTGGTCATGCCCTGGGTGGTCCACAGGCACCGGAAGCTGTGGGACGACCCGAACGCCTTCCTGCCGTCGCGCTTCCACCCGGAGAACCGCGACAGGATCGACCGCTACCAGTATCTGCCTTTCGGGGCGGGGCAGCGCGTCTGCATCGGCGCCGCCTTCGCCATGCAGGAGGCGGTGATCGTGCTGGCGGTGCTGATGTCGCGCTACCGCTTCGACACGCTGCCGGAGACCAAGCCGTGGCCGGTGCAGAAGCTGACGACGCAGCCCGAGGGCGGCCTGCCGATGCGGGTGACGCGCCGGCAGTGAGTCGTCGTTCCGGTGGCGTCTCAGACCAGGGCGAAGATGCGCGCCGGCCCGCCGGTGCCGCCCCTGACCTTCGGCGCTCCGACGACGATGGTGGCGCCCTTGGCCGGCACCTTGTCGAGATTGGCGAGGCCCTCGATGCCGTAGCGCCCGGTCGGCAGCCAGGTGCGGTGGACGATGAAATCGGGCGACTGGCCGAAGTCGAGCGACAGCGTGTCGACGGCGATGGCCTTGATCGACGGCTGCTCGATCAGCGCCTGCACAGCCTCGACGTGGAAGCCGGGGAAGTGCATCGTCTTGCCGTCGTCGCCGACATTGCGGAACTTGTCGGTGCCGACATGCTTGCCCCAGCCGGAATGCAGCGCCACCACCGCGCCGGCGGGCAGGTCACCGTTCTTGTCGGTCCAGGCCTTGATGTCGTCGGGCGTCAACTGGGCGTCGGCGTTACCTTCTGCCTTCGCAGCAATGTCGATGACGACCAGCGGCGCGACCAGATCCTCGACGGTCAGCTCCGATACCGAGCGCCCGTCGGCGGAGAAGTGCAGCGGCGCGTCGATATGGGTGCCGGTGTGCTCGCTGATGCGCAGTTCGTAGAGGTTGAACGTGTCCTTCGCGAAGTCGAACTTCTTGTCGTAGAAGAGCTGCTGGGCGCCGAAATAGGTCGGAAAGTTCTCGTGCAGCTCATGCGTGAGGTCCTCCGCTTTCGGGACGCCCTCGGCGGCGTAGACGGGTGCCGACGGCACCGCCGCCGCTATGGCTGCGGCGCCTGCCGCGGCCGCCAGTCCGCCCTTGAAGAAGCTGCGGCGGCTCAGCATGTCGGACTTGACGGATTCGATGACGCAGTGATGGCACATGTCGCGACTTCCCTCTCCATTCTCCGACGTGAAGAATGATTTGTCGCGAGGTGCCGCGCAAGCGACGTTTCGGCGAATTCAATCCATCCCGTAGAACACGTTTTCGACGTGGACGGGCCAGCGCCAGGGCAGCACGGCCACCATGTCGAAGCGCACCGAAAGCCGCGCGTGGTCGGGCTGGCGCGACAGCCATATATCGGCGGCGCGCTCGATACGGCGTTCGGAGGGCCGCGCGATGGCCTGCATCGCTTCCGTCAGGGTTGCGCGGGCCTTGACCTCGACGATGACGACGAGATCGCCGCGCCGCGCGATCAGGTCGATCTCGCCGAGCGGCGTGCGGTAGCGCCGGGCAAGCACGCGGAACCCCTTGAGCAGCAGGGCAAGGGCTGCGAGCCATTCGCTCCGGCGGCCGTGCCGGTAGGCGCGCCGGCGGTGGCGGCGGTCAGCGACCTGCATCGGCCTTCAGCTCGAGCAGGCGGCGATAGAGATCCGGCTTGCGCCCACCGGTGAGGCGGGCGGCTTCGGCCGCCGCCCTGGAGGCCGGCATCTCGGCGGCGAGCGCGACCAGCAGGCGGTCGACGTCCCGCGCTTCCATCGGCGCGGCTTCCCCCGGCGGTCCGACGCAGATCACGATCTCGCCCCTGGGCGTATCGGCCGCGGCATAGTGCGAAGCGAGGTCGGCCAAGGTGCCGCGCCGGATCTCCTCGAAGGCCTTGGTCAGTTCGCGGGCGACCGCGGCGTTGCGCTCGCCGAGGGCCTCGGCCATCGCCGCGAGGGTCTCGGCCAGCCGGCGCGGCGATTCAAAGAAGACAAGCGTGGCAGGCACCGTCCTGAGCTCCTCCAGCCGGGTTCGCCTCTGCCCGTCCCTGACCGGCAGGAACCCGGCAAACAGGAAGGTGTCGGTCGGCAGGCCCGAGGCGGCCAAAGCGGCGAGCACAGCGGAAGGGCCGGGCACCGGAATCACCTTGTGGCCGGCCTGCAGCGCCTGTTCGACGAGCCGGAAGCCTGGATCGGAGACGAGCGGCGTGCCGGCGTCCGACACGAGCGCCACGCTCCTGCCAGCCTCCAGCGCGGCGAGCAGCCTGGGGCCGGCCTCCGCCGCATTGTGTTCGTGATAGGCGATCGGGCGCTGGCGTATCGCGTAGCGGTCGAGCAGCACGCGCGTCACGCGGGTATCCTCGCAGGCTAGAATGTCGGCCGCCGCAAGGGTTTCGAGCCCGCGAATCGTCATGTCGCCAAGATTTCCGATCGGCGTCGCGACGAGATAGAGCGCAGCATCCAGCGGCCGCGCAGCGATCTCGCCGCGGCCCACCAGAAACGTCGTCTTGCGCGTATCGTCGTCCATTGCAGGCTCCCTTCACGGCCTTCTGCCATTTCGGCGCGCCCGTGGCAAAAAGCCCCTGGCCTCCGCCGCAATTTTGCCGTCAAGCGGAACGACCCCGGCGACGATGCGTTTGCATGAGCTCGAGGAGGCTCTGATGAATACGCTGCAAATCCAGGACGAATTTCAACCCTATTATGCCGATGCCGGGTCCAAGGCTTCGACGAGCCGGATGCGGGCTCTTTCGGAGCGTGCGCCGACCGACCGCCGCGACGATGTCCGGGCCCGGCTGGAAGCGTGCCGGGCGCGTCTTGCGACGGCGATCGCCACGGACGCCGCGGGACGGCACTGAGGTGTCCACGCGGTTCGACACGTTGATTCCGCGCCTCGAACGATCAGGCGCGATACGCCAGAAGCATCGCTCCGACGGCGACCAGCATGACGCCGGCCCAGTTGGCGAGGTTCAATCGCTCGCCCAGGAAGACGGCGGCGAACACCGCGACCAGGACGACGCTCAGCTTGTCGAGTGGCGCCACGCGCGCCGCATCGCCTAGTTTCAACGCCCTGAAGTAACAGAGCCAGGACGCACCCGTCGCGAGGCCCGACAGGACGAGGAACGTCCAGGTCCGCCCGCCGATGGTGGACGGCGACTGCCATTGTCCGGTCGCGGCGACGATCGCGGCGATCAGCCCGAGGATCACCAGCGTTCGGATCAGCGTCGCGAGGTCGGCGTTGATCGCGCCGACGCCGACCTTGGCGAAGATCGCCGTCAGCGCCGCGAAGACGGCCGACAGGACCGCCCAGAACTGCCAGGTAGTTGTCATTCAAATTCAGGGCGATCTCAGGCGGCCATCGACTTCACGCGCTTCAGCATGGTGGCGCTCAGCTTCGGAATTCCGGTCGATGGTTTGGTTGCCTTGTCTATCTTGTAGATAAACCCTTCCACGATGTCCCCATCGTCGAATGCCATACCCCTTACCCGTGTAGGGTAGAAGCGGTCCGCGGGAGAATATGTCTCAGGTATCCTATTTACGAAGTGGTTCGATGTATTGACAATATCGATGCTCTGAAGCGGAATTGACGAATGCGTCTCGATCAAGACCTTGTCGACGATCTTGATAATAATTGTGGGTCCGAAGGTCTGGACGTCAGGTGACGCGATATAGAGTTGCCAATCGAGAACCTCTCGCAAGTTGAGCCAGCCCGCGAATGCGATCGGCAGACCAACCAGTTCCAGCTTGTCGATCAGTTCGCGCCCGCCGGCAAAGTCCGGCCCTACCAGTGGCGTCTTATCCATGGGAGCACTCCTGTTCCGCGCATAGCTGCCGCATTTATCATACTTGTCGCTTCGTTCCGGGTCCAAGGCAAATACCTTGAATCAATGTTCCAGGCTCTGACGGTTGCCCAGTTGGCCCTGAATGGCACTGAAGCCGCTTCTTCGGCAGCCAACGCTGCTTCCAGGCCTGCCAGTCCCACGAGGACACGCAGCACATGACCTTTCCGATAGAACTCGTCCACCAAGTTCTTCTCCGGGACATCGTTCTTCTGGAAAAGCGTCGCGATCTTTGCCTTGAGGGCGCATTCGACGGCCAAGCCGGCGATGTGGTATGCAACGCCGAAATGTTCGGCGGCGAGGAGCGCCGCTGCGCTCTGCTCGAAATCCTTCGACCTTGCTTTCCACGCGTCCCTTTTCATGGCAGCCCCATCCCTACGGCGAGAGTACCGCGGAAATCAGCCGCCGCAACTCGTTCGCGTCCGGGAGTTTCTACCGTGCCAGGTCCGCGACCAGCGCATTGAGCACCACCATTCCGGCCGGGGTGGCGCGAAGCCGTGCATTGCCCACAGGCTCGATCAGGCCTTCGGCCTGGAGGATCGACAGGCGTTCCGGCGCCAGGCCGCGGCCCGCCATTTCCTCGAACCGCACCAGGTCGATGCCCTCGACCAGCCGCAGGCCCATCAGCAGATACTCGTCGCTTTCTTCGCTGCGGGTCAGCAGTTCGCCGTCGACGATGCCGTGGCCCTTGGCGTCGACGAGGTTGAGCCAGGTCTCCGGCACCTTCTCGGCGATGGTGACCTCGCGCCGGCCGTTCGACAGGAAGCGGCCATGCGCGCCCGGGCCGATGCCAACATATTCGCCGTAGCGCCAATAGGTCAGGTTGTGGCGGCTCTCGTAGCCAGGCCTGGCATGATTGGAGATTTCGTAGGCCGGCAGGCCGCGTGCCGCGGTCACGCCTTGCGTGAGTTCGTAGAGGTCGGCGGCCAGGTCGACGTCCGGGATCCGGAATTTTCCGGCGGCATGCAGAGCATGGAAGCGCGTGCCCTCCTCGATGGTCAACTGGTAGAGCGACAGGTGATCGACCGCGTGGTCGATCGCCTGGTTGAGTTCCTTTTCCCATGCCTCGGGCGTCTGGTTGGGGCGCGCGTAGATCAGGTCGAACGACATGCGCGGGAAGATCTCGCGGGCAAGACCCACGGCCTTGAGGGCCTCGGCCTTGTCGTGCAGGCGGCCGAGGAAACGCAGATCGGCATCGTCGAGCGCCTGGACGCCGAGCGAGACGCGGTTGACGCCGGCGGCGCGATAGCCGCGGAAGCGCTCCGCCTCGACCGACGACGGATTGGCTTCCAGCGTGATCTCGATCCCGTCGACCAGCGACCAGTGGCGCGACACCGCCTCGAGGACGGCTTCGACGGTCCGCGGCTTCATCAGCGACGGGGTTCCGCCTCCGAGGAAGATGCTGGTCGCAGTGCGCGGGCCGGTCTGGTCGCGCAGCGTCGCCATCTCGCGGTCGAAGGCGGCGGCGAAGCGCTCCTGATCGACCGGCTGGTGGCGGACATGGCTGTTGAAGTCGCAATAGGGGCACTTGGCCGCGCAGAACGGCCAATGAATGTAGACCCCGAAGCCGGGATCCCGAGGCGTGGCGGTCGTGTTCACGAGGCGCCCAGCATCGCCTGCGCAAATTTCCGGAAGGCGCGGGCACGGTGGGAGAGCGCGTCGCCCTTGCCCGGCTTCCAGCCATGCTTCTCGTCGGCGCTCATTTCGCCGAAGGTGCGCTCGTGGCCCTCCGGCAGGAACACCGGATCATAGCCGAAGCCCTTGTCGCCGCGCGGCGGCCAAACCAGCCTGCCCGCCGCCTCGCCGCGAAAATATTCGGCATGGCCGTCGGGCCAGGCGATGCAGATGACGGCGACGAAACGTCCCTTGCGCTCTCCCGGCGTGGTTGCCCCGACCTCCTGCAGCGCCACCTCGGTGCGCTGCATGGCCATGGCGAAGTCGCGCGTCCCATCCGGCGTCTCCGCCCAGTTGGCCGTATAGACGCCGGGTTGCCCGCCGAGCGCATCGACGCACAGGCCGGAATCGTCGGAAAGCGCCGGCAGGCCGGTGGCGACGGCGGCGGCATGCGCCTTGATGTAGGCGTTCTGCTCGAAGGTCGTGCCCGTCTCGTCGGGTTCCGCAAGGCCGAACTCCTTGGCGGACCCCGCCTCGAAACCGAAGGGCGCCATCAGGTCGGCGAATTCGCGCAGCTTTCCCTCATTGTGGCTGGCGACGACGATCCTGCGGTCGATGAGCCTGCGCATGTCTATCCCCAGATCCTCGGTTCGGCGAACTCGATCGAATTTCCGGACGGGTCGCGGACATAGATCGACCGGCCGCCTCCCGGCCACTCGAAGTCCGCCTCGATGACAACGCCGCGCCGCTCCAGCCGTTCCCTCCAGGCGGCGATCTCCTCGGCAGTGGCGGCGAAGCAGAGGTGGCCCTGGCCCGTCGTGCCGTGGGGCGGCACCGGCAACCGGGCATCCGGCGGCTGCGGCACCCTGGTCGCTTCGGCGATGAACAGCAGCAGCACCCCGTCGCCGCAGCGGTAGAAGGCGTGCCGGCCCTCCTGCCTGCGCAGCAGCTTCAGTCCGAGCACCTGGCCGTAAAAGTCTTCGGCCGCCGCGAGATCGCTGACGTAGAGTGCGGATTCGAGGATCGCGGCGGGCGTCATCGGCGTCTGGCTCAGGCCACCGCGAGTTGCTGAAGGCCGACGAGGCGGTTGATGCCCTTGCGGGCGAGGTCCATCAGGGCGCCGAACTCCTGCTCGCTGAACGGCTCGCCCTCGGCCGTGCCCTGGATCTCGACGATGCCGCCCTTGCCGGTCATGACGAAATTGGCATCGGTGCCGGCGCTGGAATCTTCCAGATAGTCGAGGTCGAGGACCGGGCGGCCGTCGTGAATCCCGCAGGAGATCGCCGCGACATGATCCTTCAGCACCTTCGAGGCGGTGACCATCTTGCGGGCCTCCATCCAGCGCAGGCAGTCGTGCAGCGCGACCCAGCCGCCGGTGATCGAGGCGGTGCGCGTCCCGCCGTCCGCCTGCAGCACGTCGCAGTCGACGGTAATCTGCATCTCGCCCAGCGCCTGCAGGTCGACCACGGCGCGCAGCGAGCGGGCGATCAGCCGCTGGATCTCCAGCGTGCGTCCGCCCTGCTTGCCGGACGAGGCCTCGCGCTTCATGCGGTCGCCGGTGGCGCGCGGCAGCATGCCGTATTCCGCGGTGACCCAGCCCCGGCCGCTGTTGCGCATCCATGGCGGCACGCGCTCTTCGAGGCTTGCGGTGCACAGCACATGGGTATCGCCGAACTTCACCAGGCACGAACCTTCGGCATGCTTGGAGACGTTGCGCTCGAAGCTGACCGCGCGCATTTCATCGGGCTGACGTTTGGAGGGACGCATCGGTTTCTTCCTGCTGCACTCAAATCGTCGGCGGCTTGTATCCTCGGCGCCATCGCGGTGCAAAGGATTTCCGGCTGGAGGTCTATGCCGTTGTGCTGCGGGCCGCGGCTCCTATATCGTTGCCTTGAAATGATCATGACGCGCCCGGTGACTGATCCCAGCCTGCAATCGCTCGATGCTCGCTCGCGCGACATCTTCCGGCGCATCGTCGAATCCTACCTGTTCGACGGCGAGCCGGTCGGCTCGCGCAACCTGTCCCGCATGCTGCCGTCGACGCTGTCGCCGGCGACCGTGCGCAATGTCATGAGCGACCTCGAGCAGCTCGGCCTCATCTACGCGCCGCATGTCTCGGCCGGCCGGCTGCCGACGCAGCGCGGGCTGCGTTTCTTCGTCGACGCGTTCCTCGAGATCGGCGACCTGCCCGAGGACGAGCGCCGTTCCATCGAGGCGCAGATCAAGGCGTCGGGGCAGGGCGTGTCGCTGGAGCACATGCTGACCGAGGCGACGCAACTGCTTTCCGGCGCCTCGCGCGGCGCCGGCCTGGTGCTGGCGGGCAAGACCGAAGTGCCGCTCAAGCATCTGGAATTCGTCCAGCTCGATCCCAGGCGGGCGCTGGCGATCCTCGTCTCGCAGAACGGCGACGTCGAGAACCGGGTGCTCGATCTGCCGGACGGCGTCACCAGTTCGCAGCTCCAGGAAGCGTCGAACTTCATCAACGCGCATATCCGCGGCCGCACCCTCGGCGAGGCGCGCACCGAGATCAGCCGGCTGAAGGCCGAGACCAGCGCGGCGCTGGACACGCTGTCGCGCGATCTCGTCGAGCGCGGTCTGGCGGTGTGGGCGGGCACCGGCAACGACCTGCCGGCCCGGCTGATCATCCGCGGCCGCGCCAATCTCCTGGAAAACGTCACCGCGCAGGCCGACATCGAGCTGCTGCGGCATCTCTTCGAGGACCTGGAGACCCAGGACGGCCTGATCCAGCTCCTCGACCTCGCCGAAGCCGGATCGGGGGTGCGCATCTTCATCGGCTCGGAGAACCGGCTGTTCTCGCTGTCGGGATCGTCGCTGGTCGTCGCGCCCTACCGCGACAAGGATGCGCGCGTGGTCGGCGCGCTCGGCGTCATCGGCCCGACCCGCCTCAACTATGCGCGGATCGTGCCGATGGTCGACTATACCGCGCAGTTGATCAGCCGCATGCTGCGGTGAGAGTGGATGGTTTTTCCGCATCTCCGCAATGTTTAGGAACCGATTTTCGCGAGACCCTTGTTTGCTGCAATCGGGCTGCTAGGGTTTCTGCTCGCCCCACCATAATCTGTGCCAAAGACATTCGGGAGAACGCCATGAACACGCCGACAATCGCCGCGCATGCGCCGGGTCGCGGGAGGATCTACGACTCGATCACCGAGACGATCGGCGACACCCCGCTGGTGCGCCTCGACAAGTTCGCGCGCGAAAAGGGCATCGTGGCGAACCTTCTGGCGAAGCTGGAGTTCTTCAATCCGATCGCCAGCGTCAAGGATCGCATCGGGGTGGCGATGATCGAGGCGCTGGAGGCGCAGGGCCGCATCGTGCCGGGCCAGACGACGCTGGTCGAACCCACGTCCGGCAACACCGGCATCGCGCTGGCCTTCGCCGCGGCGGCCAAGGGCTACAAGCTGATCCTGACCATGCCCGAGACCATGTCGATCGAACGCCGCAAGATGCTGGCGCTGCTCGGCGCCGAGCTGGTGCTGACGGAGGGCGCCAAGGGCATGAAGGGGGCGATCGCCAAGGCCGACGAACTGGCCGCGACGATTCCCGGTGCCGTCATTCCGCAGCAGTTCGAGAACCCGGCCAATCCCGAAATCCATCGGGTGACCACGGCGGAGGAGATCTGGAACGACACCAAGGGCGGCGTCGACATCTTCGTCGCCGGAATCGGCACGGGCGGCACCATCACCGGCGTCGGCCAGGTGATCAAGGCGCGCAAGCCCTCTCTGCATGTCGTAGCGGTCGAACCCGAGGCATCGCCGGTCCTTTCGGGCGGCCAGCCGGGTCCGCACAAGATCCAGGGCATCGGCGCGGGCTTCGCGCCCAAGGTCCTCGACACGGAAATCTACGACGAGATCGTCAAGGTTTCGAACGACGAGGCGATCGCCAATGCACGTCTGGTCGCCAAGCTCGAAGGTGTGCCGGTCGGCATCTCGTCAGGTGCGGCGCTGCAGGCGGCGACCGTCGTCGGGTCGCGCCCGGAGAACGCCGGCAAGACTCTGGTGGTGATCATCCCGTCCTTTGCCGAGCGCTACCTGTCGACCGTGCTGTTCGAGGGTCTGGGAGGATGAACCCCGCCCTCGGACCGTTGCCCGACAGGTGAGGGGCAGGGCCTCGGGCGAGGCCTTCTGGGCAATGCTCCCGGGTTCTGTCGACAAAATTGTCACATAGCATGTGGATTTGAAGCGGTCGCGCGGATTGCGCCAGCCGGAAACCCTTGGCCCGGCGCGCCCATTCCACTATGTTTGCCGCTTGGGGGATTGGTTTGTCTCAGGAGAATGACATGAAAACTCCCTTCGCCCATCGTACAGCTCCGGTCCTGGCAGCGCTGGCTTTGTTGGTTGCCGGCAGCTCGGCTGCCCTTGCCGCGGATGCGGTCGTGGCCGACATTCCGGCTCCGGCCGAACAGCCGGCCCCGGTGTTTTCATGGACGGGCCTGTATCTCGGCGGCAATGTCGGCTGGGCAGGCGGCGGCAGGGATCGCATCGGCCTCTTCGCGCCCGGCTATGTCGGCAGCTACGGCGATGTGGGGCCCAGCGGCGTGTTCGGCGGCGCCCAGATCGGCTACAACTGGCAGTTGAATAATTGGGTGGTCGGCCTCGAAGCCGACATACAGTTCTCCGGCGCCGACGAAACCGTCGTGGCGGCGGACGGCGCCCGGACGGTGACGACGGAAAGCGACGTCCGCTGGTTCGGAACCATTCGGCCGCGGCTCGGCTACGCGTTCGGACCCGAGAATCGCCTGCTCGTCTACGGAACGGGCGGTCTCGCCTATGGACAGGTGCGCTATTCGATCACCAGCACCGCGCCGGCCTCGACGGCGACGAACAAGGATACCTATACGGGCTATACGGTCGGCGGCGGCGCGGAATATGCGTTCACCGACAACTGGACCGGGCGCCTCGAGTATCAGTACGTCAACTTCGGTCAGCAGGCGGTGTCGAACGGGGTGATCACGACCTTCGCCACGCCGAACTTCCATACCGTCCGCATCGGCCTGAACTACAAGTTCTAGGCGCGGCGCGCTCGACATCATCCATCATGCCGGCGATGAGCTGGGCAGGTCTCATGGCCTGACCGGCTCATCGCCGGCATGATCTCTTTTGACGCGATCGGCGGCTGCCATCCGGCTTGCATGGCTGACGACGGCGGATGGCGGTGGGAAACGGTCTGGCGGCGTCGGCCGCCGATCGAACGACAGAAATGGCCGGATCAGGCGCTGCACGCCCGGCATTGATGGCGTGGCGAACCCAACAGGATCACGATTGTCGCGACCGGCGCTCAGGCGGCCTGCTGGCGGCGGCGCGCATAGGCGGGGCCGGGACCGCGCATGTAGTGGCGTTCGGGCCTGTAGGTCGGCGCGACGAATTCGCGAATGGCCGCGGCGGCGCTGGAGAGCCTGTGCAAGAAGGTCACGGTCGCTTTTCCCTGTCCCTCGGATGTCCCGTCCGATTGTTCCCGCATCATAGCCGACACGTCTGAATACTCTGTGAACACGACCTTAATCTTCACCGAAAAATCAATCACTTCGTGACCGAATTGCGACAAGCGCGCGATCTTTTCGAGGCGCTTCCCGGTGCCGCATGCATTGCCGGCCCGCTGTAACATTTGCGCCACGTGCGTATCGGCAGGATGCCGCGCCGCGACCCGCAATGTTTCGGCGTCAGGCACTTCCGATCAGGATGCCGGCGGCGAGCACGATCGATCCGCCGAGCACGACCTGGAAGGCGGCGCGCAGGAACGGCGTCTCCATGTAGCGGTTCTGGATGAAGGCGATCACCCAGAGCTCGACGAACACGACGATCGCCGCGATGGAGGTGGCCGTCCAGAAGTCCGGGATGAGGTAGGGCAGGGCATGACCGAGTCCGCCCAGGGCCGTCATGATGCCGGAGGCCAATCCGCGGATCAGCGGCGAGCCGCGTCCGGAAAGCTTGCCGTCGTCGTGGGCCGCCTCGGTGAAGCCCATGGAGATTCCGGCACCCACCGAGGCCGACAGGCCGACGAGGAAGGTTTGCCAGGTGTCGCCCGTCGCGAAAGCGGCCGCGAAGATCGGCGCCAGCGTCGAGACCGATCCGTCCATCAGCCCGGCAAGCCCCGGCTGAACGTAGGTGAGGATGAATTGCCTGCGCTCGTCGGCCTGTTCGCGTTCGCGAACCGTCGTCGGAAGGTGCTCCGATTCCAACTCGTGGGCGAGGGCTTCATGTCCCTTCTCCGCCGCGGCGAGATCGCCCAGCAGCTTGCGCATTCCGGCGTCCTGGGTTCGCGTCAGCGCCTGTTCGTAGAAGCGGGCAGCCGCGGCCTCCATCAGTTCCGCCTGGGCGCGAACCGTCTCCAGCCCGAGCGGGCGGACCAGCCAGTCGGGCTTGCGCTGATAATAGCCGCGCACGTGCTCGCGACGGATCAGCGGGATCGTTTCGCCAAAGCGCCGGCGGTGAAGCTCGATCAGCGCGGCGCGATGGCGATCCTCTTCCGCGGCCATCTCTTCGAACACCTTGGCACTGTCGGGGTAGCGGTCCGCGAGACCGTCCGCATAGGCGCGGTAGATGCGTCCGTCGTCTTCCTCCGAGGAAATGGCGAGCGCCAGCACCTCCTGCTCCGAGAGCGACGAGAACGAACGGCGGCCCGCGCCGAAAACACGCGACAACATGATTGCCTCGTTCCAGTTTAGAATTGTTCTAATCTATGGATGGGCCGAAGATTGGTCAAGCGGGGGGGCTGGCAACGCCGCGCCCCGTCGCCATATAGTCAAACCTTAGCCTATAGAATCGGACTGCACGCCATGCACGACACCAAGCCCATCCTCGACCTGATCGCTTCCATCGAAGCCGACCTTGCGCGGCTCAAGGCGATGGTGCTGCCGCAGGTTCCGGCGACCGATCCGTCCAGTCCTCTCAACAAGACGGCGGACGGCAAGCTGACGGCGGAGGGCGTGGAGTGCTGCTACCGCCTCTTCGACGAGGGCAAGAGCCGGTATTCGGTCGCCCAGACCATGCGCATCTCCTTCGCCGCCGCGACCCACCGCTTCAAGGCGTGGCGCGAGGCCGGCGGGCAGCCGCGCAGGCCGGCGCGGCTGGGCTGACGGCCGCTTTGCGCGCGGCAACGGTGGATGGCTGGCCGGAGAGCCTTTTTGCAGCGCAATAAACGCTTGGCGGCGCTCGCCGAAGTGTGGAAATGTTGCCGCCTCAGTGTTCCGAAAGGGCTCCGGATCCCCGAATGGCAATTCTCGCGGCCGTCTACCACCTGACGCACTACAAATACGACAAGCCGGTGACGCTGGGGCCGCAGGTCATCCGGCTGAAGCCGGCCCCGCACTCGCGCACCAAGGTGCCCAGCCATTCGCTGAAGGTCTCGCCGGCCAACCACTTCGTCAACGTCCAGCAGGATCCCTACGGCAATTTCCTCGCCCGCTACGTCTTCCCCGAGCCGGTCAGCGAACTGAAGATCGAGGTCGACCTCGTCGCCGACATGACCGTCTACAATCCGTTCGACTTCTTCGTCGAACCGTCGGCGGAGATCTGGCCGTTCGACTATCCGGAAGAATTGCGCGAAGACCTCTCCATTTACCGCAAGGCCGAAACGGCCGATCCGCTGCTCGCTGATTTCCTCGCCTCGATCGATCGCACCCCGACCAACACGGTCAACTTTCTCGTCGCGCTGAACGCCCGCATCCAGAGCCAGGTCGGCTACATCGTGCGGCTCGAACCCGGCGTTCAGGAGCCGGAAGAGACGCTGGCGCTGGCCAAGGGCTCCTGCCGCGATTCAAGCTGGCTGCTGGTCCAGGTGCTGCGCAATCTCGGCTTCGCCGCCCGCTTCGTCTCAGGCTATCTCATCCAGCTCAAGCCCGATCTCGTCTCGCTCGACGGCCCGCCGGGGACGGCCGTCGACTTCACGGACCTGCACGCCTGGTGCGAGGTGTTCCTGCCGGGCGCGGGCTGGATCGGGCTCGATCCGACATCCGGCCTTCTCACGGGGGAGAGCCACGTTCCGCTGTCGGCGACGCCGCATTATCGCAACGCGGCCCCCATCTCCGGCGGGTTCACCGGCGCGCCGGACACCAGGATCGATTTCGACTTCGACATGCGGGTCGACCGCATCGCCGAGCATCCGCGCATCACCATGCCGTTCTCAGACGAATCCTGGGAGGCGCTCGACCGGCTCGGACATCGGGTGGACGAGGTGCTGAAGGCCGAGGACGTGCGGTTGACCATGGGCGGCGAGCCGACCTTCGTGTCGATCGACGATTTCGAATCGGCCGAATGGAACACGGCGGCGGTCGGGCCGACCAAGCGCCACAAGGCGGACGTGCTGATCCGCCGGCTGCGCGACCGGTTCGCGCCGGGGGGCTTCCTGCACTACGGCCAGGGCAAATGGTATCCGGGCGAATCGCTGCCGCGCTGGACCTTCTCGCTCTACTGGCGCACCGACGGCGAGCCCGTCTGGTCCGACGCCTCGCTCATCGCGCCGGAGGGCGGCATGGGCAACCCGACGCCGAAGGATGCGGAAATCCTGCTCAAGTCGATGGCCGTCGAACTCGGCGTCGATGCGGACATGGTGGACGAGGCCTATGAGGACCCGGCCGAGTGGGTGCTCAAGGAGAGCATGCTGCCGGACAACCTCGATCCGACCAATTCCAAGCTCGCCGACCCGGAGGAGCGGTCGCGCATGGCGCGCGTCTTCGAGCGGGGGCTCACCACACCCTCCGGCTTCGTGCTGCCGATCCAGCGGTGGAACGCGCAGGCTTCCGGAGGCCGCTGGCAATCGGAGAAATGGCGGACGCGGCGCGGCAGGCTTTTCCTGGTGCCGGGCGATTCGCCCGTCGGCTATCGGCTGCCGCTCGGCACGCTCGCCCATGTGCCGCCCGCGCAGTTTCCCTTCATTGTTCCCACCGATCCGTCGGAGCCGCGCCAACCGCTGCCGCCGCGCGAGGCGCTGCTGTCGGAGGACAGGCAGCACGCCCAGCCGCAAGCCTCGTTCACGCCCGCAGGGGCAGCCCAGGAACTCGTCGCGCAGACGATCTCCGAGATCGACGGCGTCGTCCGCACCGCCATTTCGGTCGAGCCGCGCGACGGCCGGCTGACCGTGTTCATGCCGCCCGTCCAGGCGCTCGAGGACTATCTCGAACTGATCGCGGCGGCCGAGGCGGCGGCGCGCAAGGTCGGCATGCCGGTGCATATCGAGGGCTATGCGCCGCCGCACGACTCGCGCCTGAACGTGATCCGCGTGGCGCCGGATCCCGGCGTCATCGAGGTGAACGTCCATCCGGCCGGATCGTGGGACGAATGCGTCGCCACCACGACCGCAGTCTACGAGGAGGCGCGGCAGAGCCGGCTCGGTGCCGACAAATTCATGATCGACGGCAAGCACACCGGGACCGGTGGCGGCAATCACGTGGTCGTCGGCGGTGCGACGCCCAATGACAGCCCGTTCCTGCGCCGGCCGGACCTGCTGAAGAGCCTGGTGCTGTACTGGCAACGGCATCCGTCGCTCTCCTACCTGTTCTCCGGCCTGTTCATCGGCCCGACCAGCCAGCATCCGCGCGTCGACGAGGCGCGCAACGACCAGCTCTTCGAGCTCGAGATCGCCTTCAGGCAGGTTGCCGCCGGCCGCGAGGCGCCGCCCTGGCTGGTCGATCGGCTGTTCCGCAACATCCTGGTCGACGGCACCGGCAACACACACCGTTCAGAGTTCTGCATCGACAAGCTGTACTCACCCGACGGCGCCGGCGGCCGGCGCGGCCTCCTGGAGCTGCGCGCCTTCGAGATGCCGCCGCATCAGCGCATGAGCGTGGCTCAACAGCTTCTATTGCGCGGCCTGCTGGCGCATTTCTGGGACAAGCCGTACGACCGCCCGCTGGCGCGCTGGGGCACGCGCCTGCACGACGATTTCATGCTGCCGCACTTTGTCTGGCAGGACTTCACCGATGTCGTCGAGGATCTCAGGCTAGACTGCATCGGCGTCTGCGCCGACTGGTTCCTGCCGCACTTCGAGTTCCGTTTCCCCGAGATCGGCGGCATCGCGCAACGCGGCATCGAGCTGGAGCTGCGCCATGCGCTCGAGCCCTGGCATGTGCTGGGCGAGGAAGCCGGCGCCGGCGGCACGGCGCGCTATGTCGACTCCTCGCTCGAGCGCCTGCAGGTCAAGGCACAGGGCCTCAACGACGCGCGCCACTCCATCGTCTGCAACGGCTACGCCGTGCCGATGCGCGCGACCGGCGTGCCCGGCGAGTTCGTCGCCGGGGTGCGCTTCCGCGCCTGGCAGCCGCCCAACGCATTGCACCCGACCATCGGCGTGCACACACCGCTGGTGTTCGACATCCACGATGCGTGGAGCGGCCGCTCGATCGGCGGCTGCACCTACCACGTCTCGCATCCCGGCGGGCGCAGCTACGACCGCTTCCCGGTCAACGCCAACGAGGCCGAGGCGCGCCGCCGTGCCCGCTACGCCCCGATGGGTCACAGCCAGGGCAACATGAAGCCACCCCGGCGCCTCGACAACCCCGACCATCCGCTGACACTCGATCTGCGGCGAGCGTGAGGCAAGGTCCGCGGCGGTAGACCGTCGGCGGGCTCTGTGTCAGGCTCCGGTCCCCTCTAGGAAAGCCTCACCCGAAGCGATGGAATCGCTGCGCCTTTCGGGTCATTCGGCTGCGCCGGCTCCCTATGACGAGCTGGTCACCGGCCGTCATCAGATCCGCTACCACTGGCAGGGCCTGCTCGGCACGATGCGCGCGCTGCCCGAGGAGGCGCTGCGCGACCGCGTCGAGCGCGCGCGGCGTCAGCTGGCGGAAGGCGGCGGCACACGGGCGGTGGCGCCCGACGGCTCCGCCACCGAATGGACCTTCGAGCCGCTGCCGCTGATCATCACGCCGCTGGAATGGGAGACGCTGTCGGCGGGCCTGATCCAGCGCGCCCGTCTGCTCGACGCGATCCTCGCCGACGTCTACGGCCCCCAGCGCCTGCTCGCCGAGCACCGGCTGCCGCCCGTCCTGCTGCACGCCGATCCGCGCTTCATGCGGCCCTGCCGTCGCATGGACGGCGGAGGCCCGAGGCGCCGGCTCGTCCACTACGCCGCCGACGTGGTGCGCGGCGCCGACGGCTCGTGGTCCGTGCTGGCGGACTACACCGGCGCGCCGACCGGCGCGGGCTATGCGCTGTTCCTGCGCCGCGCCATGGCGCGTGCGCTGCCCGAGGCCTTCCGCTCGATCCCGGTGTGCGAGATCGCGCCGTTCTTCGACCACTGGCAGGCGGCGCTGCGCGATTGCGCGCCGTCGGGCGGCGACAATCCGCGCGTGGCGCTGCTGACCTCGGGCGCGTTTGCCCATACATATTTCGAGCAGGTCTTCCTCGCGCGCACACTGGGCATTTCCCTGGTCGAAGGCGGCGATCTCACGGTGCGTGCCGACGGCGTGTCGCTGAAGACCCTGGAAGGTCTCAAGCCGGTCGACGTCTTGCTGCGCCGTCTCGACGGTGCCTGGTGCGATCCGCTGGAGCTGCGCGCCGACTCGACGTTGGGCGTCAGCGGCCTGGCCGGCGCCGAACGTACCGGCACCGTCGCCATCGCCAACGCGCTGGGCAGCATGCTGGCGGAATCGGCGGCGTTGTCGCCCTTCCTGCCGACGCTGGCGCCGCTCGTGCTGGGCGAGGAGCTCGCGCTGCCGGCGCTCGACGTCTGGTGGCTGGGCGAGGAGCCGGCGCGGCGTGAGGTGCTGGCGCGTTTCGATTCGATGGTCATTCGCAGCCTGACGGGTGCCGATCGCGAGCCGATAACCGTGCGCGAGCTGCCGGGCGATCGCCGCACGGCGCTCATGGCGCAGATCAACCGGCAGCGCTGGGCCTATGCCGCGCAGCGGCCGGTAACCGCTTCGGTCGCCCCGTCCTGGTCGCCCGAGGGATTGCGGCCCGACCCGGTCGTCATGCGCGTGTATCTTGTCGCCGATGGCGACGGGTTTCGCGCCATGCCGGGCGGGCTGGGACGCACGGCGCCGGCCTCGCCGCTCTCGCGGCTGGGCCGCATCGATGGCCGGCTGCGCGACGTCTGGGTGCTGGCCGAGGACGACTCCGAGGTCGTGATCCCGTCGACGGCGCGCTTCCGCGGCGTGCCGATCCAGCGCGGCGGCGACGTGCAGAGCCGCGTTGCCGACAATCTCTACTGGCTCGGCCGCTATCTGGAGCGGGGCGAGGCGACGCTGCGGCTGGTCCGCGCCACGCTGGGCGGCTCGATCGTCGCCGACGGCGGCGCGGCGCTGTTCCCGCTGACGCTCGACCGGCTCGGCACGATGCTGATCGCCTCGGGCGCGGCGATCGCCGAACGGCCGGCGGCGGAGGACGGCGAGGAGCCCGAGGAAGAGGAAGGCGCGGGCGAGACCC
>JAHBYY010000056.1 GCA_019635715.1 Rhizobiaceae bacterium
TGGTGGCAAGCTCGGCAAAGCCCGAAAGACCGCAGACCTGGACGAGGCCCTGGCGGCCGAACTTGCTGTTGTCGGTGATGACCATGGAGCGCTGCCCGCGCGACAAAACCATGCGGGCGAACTCGGCTTCGGCAAGGTCGTAATCCATGACGCCCGCAAAAGCGTCGATGGCCCCTGCCGAGATGATGGCATGGGTGACGCTGAAACGGCTGACGAATTCGATGGCCGAGATGCCGAAGGCCGCACCTGAATCGCTGCGCAATTCGCCGCCGGCCATATAGACCTTGTTGCCGTTGACCGTGGCCAGCGTGCGCGCGATGTCGGAGGAGTTGGTGACCACCGTCAATCGCCTATGACCGAGCAGTTCGCGGGCGAGGAAGCTGGTCGTCGTGCCGGTGTCGAGCATGATGGATTCGCCGTCGCGGATGGTCGCCGCCACCATGCGCGCAATGGTGCGCTTGGCCTCCGCGTTTTCGCGCATGCGCCGCTCGAACGGCGCTTCCGCCGTCATCGCCGGCAGGCCGATGGCGCCGTGCATCTTGACCACGATGCCGTCGTCGGTGAGCGGCTTGACATCGCGGCGCACGGTTTCGAGCGAGACGCCCAGCCGTTCGGCCAGGCTGGCGATGGTCACCGTGCCCTCATCGCCCAGAAGGCGCAGGATTTCACCATGACGCTTGGAATGGATCATCGCAGGTCCGGCGCTCGAACAATCATCAACGTGACTGTTTTTATGGCAATCTGACAAAGACATGCAAGCGATTGCCACATAAATCAGGCAAATCAACACAGAAAACCACAAAACCACGTTGACAAGCCGGCGCATGCCGCGTGACACTGGCGAAGTGACGAACCTGAGGCGATTGCTGCGGGAGACGGCAACGACCTGAGGCACACCAACGACAAAGTTCAGAGGGTGAGCAGGAGGCTCGACATGTTTTCGCGCATTCGCATGACCACGACCGCGCTCGGGGCACTTGCCCTTGGCGCAAGCCTGTCCATGACGCCGGTGATGGCGCAGGACTCGACCGACCCGATCAAATTGACGCTGCATGACTGGACCGGCCAGCTCATCACCACCCAGATCATGGGCGAGGTGCTGAAGAAGGCCGGCGACAATGTCGAATATGTCCAGGCCGATTACCTGGCCCAGTTTGCCGGCCTTGAAAGCGGCGACCTGCATGTGGCGATGGAAATGTGGGAAACCACCGGCCGCGACGCCATGGACGCGGCAACAGCCACCGGCAAGGTGGAGAACTTCGGCCCGACCGGCATGAAGGCCAAGGAAGAGTGGTGGTTCCCCGAATACATGAAGGAGAAATGCCCGGGCCTGCCCAACTGGGAAGCGCTGAAGGACCCGAAATGCGCCGAGGCGTTCTCGACGCCCGAGACGGCTCCGAACGGGCGCTATCTCGGCGGGCCGGTGACCTGGGAAGGTTTTGACGACGAGCGCGTCGTGTCGCTCGGCCTGCCCTTCACCGTCATCCATGCCGGCACCGACGCGGCGATGTTCGCCGAGCTCGACTCGGCCTATCAGCGCCAGGCGCCGATCATGCTGTGGATCTATTCGCCGCACTGGGCGCCCGCCAAGTACAAGGGCGAGTGGGTCGAATTCCCGGAATACACGCCGGAATGCTACACCGATCCCAAGTGGGGCTCGAACCCCGACGCCCAGTACGACTGCGGCAAGCCGCACGGCGAGATCTACAAATATGCCTGGGGCGGCATGAAGGACAAATGGCCGGTCGCCTACAAGGTCGCCAAGAACTACACGATCGACACGGAGGTCCTGAACGGCCTGAGCGGGGAGGTCGATCTCGACGGCAAGGCGCCGGAGGACGTGGCGGCGGCATGGATCGCCGCCAACGAGGCGACCTGGAAGAAGTGGGCCGAATAGGCGCGGCCGACCTTCTGACCCGGCGCCGCCCGCCAGGGGCGGCGCCGTCCACCGCTTGATACCGCCGAAGGACCGCGCATGACCAATGCTGCTGACACGGATTTGTCGGCGGACCGCAGCAATGTGGACGCCAGGCCGGTGAAGCTCGCCTGCCGCAATGTGTGGAAGCTGTACGGCTCAGATGCCGGCAGCTTCATACGCCAGCATCAGGGCAGGGCCTCCAGCCAGGAGATCGCGGCGGCCGGGCTGATCGGCGCGGCGCGGGCCGTCGATCTGGAGATCCGCCAGGGCGAGATCTTCATCATCATGGGCCTGTCGGGTTCGGGCAAGTCGACCCTGGTGCGCTGCATGTCCCGGCTGGTCGAGCCCACCTACGGCCGGGTCGAATTCGAGGGCAAGGATCTGCTCAAGATCTCGGATGCCGAGCTTATCGAACTGCGCCGTCACCGCATGGGCATGGTGTTCCAGAATTTCGCGCTGCTGCCGCATCTCAACGTCATCGAGAACATCGCCTTCCCGCTGTCGATCCAGGGCATGGACCGGGCCGCCCGCGACGCCAGGGCACGCGAGGTGATCGAGCTGGTCGGCCTGCGCGGACGCGAGCGCTTCTATCCGCGTGAACTGTCGGGCGGCCAGCAGCAGCGCGTCGGCATCGCCCGCAGCCTGGCGACCAAGCCGGAAATCTGGTTCCTCGACGAGCCCTTCTCGGCGCTCGACCCGCTCATCCGCCGCGAGATGCAGGACGAGTTGATGCGGCTGCAGGCCGTGCTGCACAAGACGATCGTCTTCATCACCCATGATTTCGACGAGGCGATCCGGCTCGCCGACCGTATCGCCATCATGAAGGACGGCGAGGTCATCCAGGTCGGTACGCCGGAGGAGCTCGTGGTCAAGCCCGCCACCGACTATGTCGCCGAATTCACCCGCGACGTGCAGCGCGCCAAGGTGATTTCGGCGAGGAGCCTGATGCAGCCGCTGCGCGGCGACCGGCATGGTGGCCAGATCGCCCCCGATGCCAAGATCGCGAGCTTTTCCGCCGGCATCGTCTCATCGGGAAAGCCCTTTGCGGTGGTCAATGGCGGCGGCCAGCGGATCGGCGAGGTGACACCCGAGGCGGTGATCGCGCTGCTTGCCGGGATCGGCCAGGAGCCGGCTCAGGCATGACCGTCGCCACCGAGGTCGCAGACCGGCGAACAAGCCCCATCCAGCCTTGGCTGCTCGTCTGGGCGCTCGCCCTGGCGGCGGTGCTGGCGGTGTTCCTGCTGCGCGGACAGCTCGCCTGGGCCGTCGACTACCCGTCGGCGGCCATCGTGCCGGTCGCCGACTGGGTCAGCGCCGTGATGAACTGGATGAAGCGCAACCTGTCGTGGCTGACGCGCTCGATCACAGCGATCCTCGGCGTGCCGCTCGATTTCGCGCTCGATCTCCTGGCCAAGAACTTCAAGATCGGCGCGGGCGCCGACGCCGTCGTGCTGCCGCGGCTGTCCTGGGTGGGAGTCTGCGCGGCAGCCTTCCTGGCGGGGCGCGCCGCCGGTGGCTGGAAGCTTGGCGCGCTGGTCGGCGGCTGCTTCCTCTACATCGCGCTGTTCGGTAAGTGGACCAGCGCCATGCTGACGCTCGGCCTGATCTCGATCGCCGTGCCCTTCTGCCTGATCACCGGCCTGCTGGTCGGCATCTGGGCGTGGCGCAGGCCCTGGGCCGAGAGGCTGGTCGTCTCGCCGGCGCTCGACCTGATGCAGACGATCCCGACCTTCGCCTATCTGATCCCGATGCTGCTGCTGTTCGGCAACAGCCCGGTGTCGGCGATGATCGCCACCGCCATCTTCGCCACGCCGCCGATGGTGCGCGCCACCATGCTCGGCCTGTCGCGCGTGCCCGTCGAGATCGGCGAGTTCTCCGAGATGGCCGGCTGCACGCCGCGCCAGAAGCTGTGGCGCGTGCTGCTGCCGTCGGCCCGGCCGACGCTGATGATCGGCGTCAACCAGGTGATCATGCTGGCGCTCAACATGGTGATCATCGCCTCGATGATCGGCGCCGGCGGCCTCGGCTACGACGTGCTGCTGGCCTTGCGCGCGCTGAAGGTCGGCGAGGCGATGGAAGCCGGGCTGGCGATCGTGGCGCTGGCGATCGCGCTCGACCGGCTGAGCCAGGCCTTCGCGCGGCGCAACTCGGCCGGCCATGCGCATCGCGACGAGGCGCTGTCCTTCCGGCGGCGCTATCCGAACCTGTCGCTGGCGCTGGTCCTGATCGTCGCGACGACGCTCGCCGGCCTGTTCGTCCCGGCATTCGCCGACGTGCCGAAGTCGATGACCTTCACCACCGCGCCGGCCTGGAAGGCTGGCGTCAACTGGATCACCGTCAACTGGTTCGACTATATCGAGGCGTTCCGCGTCGCGCTGATCCTTTACGTGCTCAATCCGCTGCGCGCCTTCTGCGAAGGCTTTCCCTGGCTCGGCGCCGTCTTCCTGCTCGGGCTCGCGGGCTACCAGTTCGGCGGCGTGCGCCTCGCCTTCACGGTCGCCCTGCTGACGCTGTTCTGCGCCGCCACCGGCCTGTGGGAGAAGACCATGGCGACGGTCTATCTCTGCGGCATCTCCGCCTTCATCGCCTGCCTGATCGGCATTCCGATCGGGTTTCTGGCGTCGCGCAGCGATCGCGTCGAAAAGATCGTCAACCCGATCATCGACACGCTGCAGGTGCTTCCTTCCTTCTGCTTCATCATTCCGGTGGTGATGCTGTTCCGCGTCGGCGACGTCACCGCCATGATCGCCACGGTCGCCTTCGCGGTGGTGCCGGCGATCCGCTACACCAATCACGGCATCAGGCAGGTGCCGCCGGCGCTGATCGAGGCGGCGGTGGTGTCCGGCTGCACCAGGCGCCAGACCTTCTGGAAGGTGCAACTGCCGCTGGCGCTTCCCGAGATCATGCTCGGCGTCAACCAGACCATCCTGATGGCGCTGGCGATGATCATCATCTGCGCCATGATCGGAACGCGCGACCTCGGCCAGGAGGTGTTCATCGCGCTGTCGAAGGCCGATTCCGGCCGCGGCATCGTCGCCGGGCTGGCCATCGCCTTCATCGGCATCGTCGCCGACCGGCTGTTCGGGGCCTGGAGCGCCAGGGCGCGGGCCCGGCTGGGGTGACGCCGCAACCCTGATCGCAAGGCCGAACGTCGCGGCGCGCGCCGCGATGCGCAGCGCCGACCGGTTCCGGCGGCTATTTCGCTGCCAGATAGCTCTCCAGCGAGTCGTCCATGGCTTCCATCCATTTGGTGTGGTGCCTGGGGGCCATGGTGCCGGTCATCAGCGAGCGGTACGCATTGTTGCGGAAGCCCATGATGTCCTCCATCTTGTGGTGTTCCCACTCCATGAAGGTCTTGTTGGTCGCCTCGATGTCGAACGACGGATAGTCGGTCGCCTCGATCAACTCCTTCGTATAGTCGCCCTGGAACCAGATCATCTGCTCGGCGTCGGCCAGCGTCTCCTCGCGGGCCCGCCATTCGGCACTGTGCGCCGCCATCTCTTGCCTCGACGGCAGCTTGATGCGCCCCATGATCACGTCGCGCGCGTACCAGGCCTGTGCGTCGAACATGTTGAAGGTGTAGAACTGGTCCTGCATGCCGATGTAGAACAGTGCCGGGTTCCTTTCCCAGACGACGCCCTTGTAGATGCCCAGCGGCCACATGCGGTTGTTGGTCTTCAGCTTCAGATCCTCGGTGAGGAAAGGGAAGCTGTGCAGGTAGCCGGTACACAGGATGATGGCGTCGACATCCCTGGTCGAGCCGTCCTTGAAATGGGCCGTCTTGCCGACGACCTTCTGCAGCAGCGGCTTCTGCTCCCAGCCGCTCGGGAAGTTGAAGGCCATCGGCGCGGACCGGTAGCTCACGGTGATCGACCTGGCGCCGTATTTGTAGCATTGCGAGCCGATGTCCTCGGCCGAATAGGAGCGGCCGACGACCAGCACGTCCTTGCCCTTGAATTCGGTGGCGTCGCGGAAGTCGTGGCTGTGCAGGACACGGCCCTGAAAGGTCTCGAAGCCCGGGAAGTAGGGAACGTTCGGGACCGAGAAATGGCCGTTGGCGACGACGACGTTGTCGAACTCCTCGGCGTAGGTCACGTCGTTGGCGCGGTCGTGCGCGGTGACGGTGAATTTCTTCGTCTCGTCGGAAAAGGTCACCATGCGGACCGGCGAATTGAAGCGCACCCATTTCCGGACGCCCGACTTCTCGACGCGGCCCTTGATGTAGTCCCACAGAACGGCGCGCGGCGGATAGGAGGCGATCGGCCGGCCGAAATGCTCCTCGAACGTGTAGTCGGCGAATTCGAGGCACTCCTTCGGTCCGTTCGACCAAAGGTAGCGGTACATCGAGCCGTGCACCGGATCGCCGTGCTCGTCGAGGCCGGTGCGCCAGGTGTAGTTCCAGAGCCCGCCCCAATCGCTCTGCTTCTCGAAGCAGACGATGTCGGGGATCTCAGCGCCCTTCGCGGCCGCCGACTGGAACGCCCTCAACTGCGCGAGGCCCGAGGGACCGGCTCCGATGACGGCGACACGCTGGTTCATGTGGACGCTCCCGATCTTTTCCGATACGAAAGAAATTTCACTGCCAGGACAGTAACTTGTCCTTCATGCCTGTCAATCTGCTTTGGTCGGTCGGCTTCCGGGAGCCTTGCCGGCCGGCTCGCCGGTTGATGTTTCATTCCTGCAAGTGTATGCGCGCACGTCAATATTTACCCGAAGTGAAATTCAGGTGCGAGGAGCGGTACGTCGGTGGGCAAGGCGAGGAAGAATTCGGCTGACGAGAAGGCAGGCCGGCCCGTGCCGCCGAAAGCTCTGAGGCCGCCTGTCGAGATCCACGCGCTGCGCGCTCCGCTGAGCCAGAATCCGCATGCGTTGCGCGATGCGCGGGAAAAGGTGCTGGAGGTGGCGATCGGCCGCGAGGTTCGCGCCTTCCGCAAGAAGCTCGGCATCACCGTCGCCGACCTGGCCGCCGCGACGAGCCTGTCGCTCGGAATGCTGTCAAAGATCGAGAACGGCATCACCTCGCCGTCGCTGACCACCCTGCAGGCGCTCAGCCGCGCGCTGGGCGTGCCGGTGACGGCGTTCTTCCGGCGCTTCGAGGAAGAGCGCAGCGCGGTGTTCGTCAAGGCCGGCGAGGGGGTCGACGTGGAGCGGCGCGGCACGCGTGCCGGCCATCAGTACAATCTGCTCGGCCATATCGGCGCCAACACCAGCGGCGTCGTCGTCGAACCCTACCTGATCACGCTGACCGAGGACTCCGACGTCTTTCCGACCTTCCAGCACCAGGGCATGGAGTTCCTCTACATGCTGGAGGGAGAGGTCGTGTACCGCCATGGATCGAACCTCTACCGCATGCTGCCGGGGGACAGCCTGTTCTTCGACGCCGATGCCCCGCACGGCCCCGAACAACTGACCCGCCTGCCGATGCGCTATCTGTCGATCATCTCCTATCCGCAGGGCAATTCGGGAGAGTGAGGAGATGCCGTCCCGCCGACGGGCAAACGCCGGAACCTCTATTCCGGCCCGAACCCCGGCGAGGTCGGACTGCCGTCGTCAAATTTCGACAGCCACTCCACCAGCGTCGGCCGGTAGCGGGTCAGCCCCTTATAGGTGGCCAGTTCCTCCGGCAGGTCGCGGATGACGCGGTGCAGCCGCCGCGCCCATTTCGGCGAGGTGACGAGCTCGTCCATGCTGATCAGGTAGCAGCGGATCGGAAACACCATGCCGTTCGAGCGCGGCAGCCGCCAGAAGCTCTGCAGCTCGACGCGCAGATGCACCTTGTGGCCGACATTGTCGGGCGTCACCGTGGTGCGGTCCGGTCCCCATTTGTGGTAGTTTTCCGGGCTGGTGTCGAGGCGCGGATTGATCGTCATCGTCCAGTTCAGCCGCCGTGCCGGCCGACCCTGCTGGACGTTGGTGAGGAATTTGAGCGCGCGGGTGAAGATGCCCTTCTCGTGCGCCAAAGGCACCGGCGCATGCCACTCGAAGAAGTTCATGCCGATGTCGAAGTCGAGCGACCAGTCGGCCTGGGTGGAAACGATGCCGGCATCCATCCACAGATTGCCGTCGCGCTGGTCGAGCAGGCAGAAGTCGCCCTGGCTTTGCCGGGTGATGTATTCCATCGGCCCGTAGGGCAGGGTGGAAAGGTCGCCGAAGACGAATTTCTGGTCGATGCCGAGCGGCCGGTTGATCCAGTGCCAGTTGTAGCCATCGCGATGCAGCTCGAAATGCTCGGGATAGCCTAGCGCCTGCTGTTCCATCAGCAGTTCGAGCAGATCCCAGCCGGCCAGCGTCATGTGCGGCAGCGACTGGCAGCGCAGCGGGTCCTCGGCGAGAACCAGTGCGCGGTCGTGCATCTCGGAAACGTAGTGCTCGTCGACGTCGATCAGATTCTCGAGCACGCTGCCGGCCGGGCCCTTCACATGCGGCTCGATGTTGACCGCGTACATGTAGCTGTCTTCGTGGAAGGGAAAGGGAAAGCGCCTTATGTGCTCGGGCGAGTTCCTGAAGGAGAAGTCGTCGCGAAAGGTTTCCTTGCGGAAATTGATGGTCATGGCTGCCCCTTCATATGCGACTTGGATGATCTTGCGATTGATGCAAACCGGGAGGCGGCAGGGAAGCGTGAGCTGCCTTCCCCCTCACCGCCTCGCTTCGCTCGGCACCTCTCCCCCCTCCGGAGGGAGAGGATATCCGCGTGCAAATGCCGGCGTTGCGGCGTTCGAGAACGGCAAGTCGATATGGGAGGCTTTGTCTTCGATGTTTGCGTCCAGATGAGAGTTGGCCAATCCTGGCGCCTATCCTCTCCCTCCGGACGGGGGAGAGGTGGCTTGCCGAAGGCAAGACGGAGAGGGGGACCGCGCTCATCACAAGCGGACTCCTTTCAGGCGGCGCTCCAACAAGATCGCCACAGCACCCGTCACCGCTCAAGCACCAGCGACCGCCCTTCGAAGCGCGACACGCAGGGCATGATCTTCGCGCCCGAGCCGTGTTCCTCTTCGGTCAGCCAATGGTCGTTGTGCAGGAACCTGCCGTCGCAGGAAATCACATTGGTCTCGCACTGCCCGCACACGCCGCCGCGGCAGAGATAGGGCGGGTCGACGCCGGCGGCCTCGATCGCCTCGAGCAGGCTCTGCTGCTCGCCGACGCGGATCCGCTTGCCCGAGACGGCGAGCGTCACGTCGAAGGGCAGGCCGGGCTGCGGGGCGGCGAAATGCTCGAAATGAACGGCCTCCGCCGGCCAGCCCGCCTGCGCCGCCCGGCCACGCGCCCATTCGATCATGCCTTTCGGACCGCAGATGTAGAGGTGCGTGCCCAGCGGCTGGGTGGCGAGCAGCCGGTCGAGCGCAATCAGCTCGCCGCGGTCGTCGTGGTAGAGGTGGACTCGCCGCCCGTGCCGCTGCCGAAGCAGGTCCGCATAGGTGGCGAGCGCGGCGGTACGCACCGAATAGTGCAGTTCGAAATTGCCGGCCTGGCCGGCAAGCTGCGCGGTCTGCGCCATGAACGGGGTGATGCCGATGCCTCCGGCGATGAGCAGATGCTTCCTGGCGCGCAGGTCGAGCGAAAACAGGTTGACCGGATAGCTGATCACCATGGCGTCGCCGGGGCGGACGCGGTTGTGCATGAACAGCGAGCCGCCGCGGCCGGAATCGTCGCGGCGCACGCTGATCGTGTATTCGCTGGTGTCGAGCGGCGAGCTCATCAGCGAATAGGGATTGAGGCGCGAGGTTTCGCCGTCGCGCATTTCGACCACGACATGGGCACCGCCGGAAAAGGTCGGCAGCAGGCCGCCATCCCGGCGGCGGAAGTGAAAGCGCTTCACCAGGTCGTTGACGATCACGACGTCGGCGACCTCGACGTCGAGCTTCGTCGTGCCGGTGCTCATCGAAAAACCTCCTCGGCCGGAGGGACCTCGCTGCGGTCTTCGGCGTTGATGCACACGCCCTGGAAGGCGGCGATGCGGCGCGAATAGTGGTCGCGCACCAGCAGCAGAAGCCCGCAATGCGCGCATTCGGCGGGCTGGGTCGTCACGTCCTCGGTGATGCCCTTGCAGTGAACGCACTGCACCCGGCGCGCCAGCGAGCCGCGATGTTCCGTCTGGATGGAGGAATGGTCGATGCCGGCTTCCAGCGCCGCCTGCATGGCCTGGCCGATCAGCCCTTCGGTGCCCGACAGATAGAGCCGCAATCCCATATGCGCCGTCGCGAAGGTCTGTCTCAGGCGCGGCAGCGCCGCGGCAATGGTGGGGCTTTCATGATAGCGGGCGGGCTTCAGCGCCTTCAGGCGAGGAGCATATTTGTCGCCGGTGGAGCGTGGCACATAGACGATCTCGGCGGTGTCGAAAAAGCCAGGCAGGGCGGAAGCGGCAAGATCGAGGATCGCCTCGGCACCTTCGGCATCGGCGATCAGGAGATGTTCGGTGCCGGGTTGCTGCGCAAGCGTTCCGTAGACGGGCCTGCTCTTGATGGTTGGTACGATCATGCGGGCACTATGTGGGATTTTCGTGCCAAGTTGCCCCCCTCTGGCCTGCCGGCCATCTCCCCCTCAAGGGGGGAGATTACGCTCACCAGAGCCTGCGCAATATCGTTGGCCTTGAAGAAAGCGCGGAGAAGGTAACGAGAATAATCTCCCCCCTTGAGGGGGAGATGGCCGGCAGGCCAGAGGGGGGTGGCTGGGTGCAGTGGCGACAAACCTTGCCTCTTGTTGATCGGCTTACCCTTTCGCCATGCGCTTGGTCTTCTTCGGGTCGTCGAAGGGCAGCGGCTGGGCGGTCGCATTGATAAGGCCGCCGCGATTTTGGATCTCCAGCGGCGTTCCGGCAACCGCCTTGTCCACCGGCAGCCGGGCGATGCCCATGGATTTGCCGGCGAGCGGCGAATACATGGCGCAGGTCACCACGCCGACCTGCTTGCCGTCGGCAAGGACGGGCGCGCCTTCGTCGGCGGCTTCCTTGCCCTCCAGCAGCACGCCGAAGATCTTGAAGCGTTCCTTGCCCTTCAGCCGGTAGTGTTCCTCGGCGCCGCGAAAGCCGGTCTTGCCGGGGCTGACGGTGAAGTCGAGGCCGAGCTCCCAGAGCGTGTCGCCAGGGCCTTCGTTGTCGAACGGATATTTCTGCGAGTTGTCGTAAGGGTAGAACAGCAGGTAGCTCTCGACGCGCAGCATGTCGAGCGTGGTGAAGCGGCAGGGGATGATGCCTATCTCCCTGCCTTCGTCGAGGATGCGGTCCCAGATGGCGACCGCGTCCTGGCCGCGGCAGAAGATCTCGTAGCCGCGCTCGCCGGTGTAGCCGGTGCGCGAGATCATCACAGGCAGCCCGAACAACTGCGTCTGCATGTGATGGAAATAGGGCAGGGCGCGGATGCCCGGCACGTGGCGCTCGAGATAGTCGACGGCGAGCGGCCCCTGCAGCGAAAGATCATGCAGATTGTCGTCGAAGCGGATGGACACGTCACGGCCCGTCGCCGCCCTCTGCAACTCCTCATGTCCGGTGCCGGAACCGTGCACCACCATCCAGGAATTGGGGCTGATGCGGTAGATGATGCAGTCGTCGGTGAATTTTCCGGCCTCGTTCAGCATGCAGGCATAGGCGGATTTGCCGGGATAGATCTTTTCGACGTCGCGCGTCGTGGCAAGGTCGATCAAATGTGCGGCGTGCGGCCCGGTGATGTGGACCTTCTTCAGGCCCGAGACATCCATCAGTCCGGCCCTGGTGCGGATGGCCACGTATTCGTCGTCGGCGTCGCCCGAATAGCTCCACGCCGTTCCCATGCCGCTCCAGTCTTCGAGCTTGGAGCCGAGCGCCCGATGGCGATCGATCAGCGATGAAAATCGCCAGGATCTGGTCATCGGCGTGGTCCTCCTTCGGTCACGGCGTGCCGGCTTCCCGCAGGCAAACGGTCATCGGTCCCGCGCGATGCGCCCACGGATATTGACTCAAATCAGCAAACGCGCGCAATACTAAGATGCAAAAAGTTTTACTGACAGGCAAGAGAGGCCGATCGATCGACACGGCACAGACAGGCCCATCGGGGGGAGACAAATGGAAGGCAATCTCAACGCACTGACCACCGTTTTCACCGAGTTCTATTACTGGGTGACGATCGTGATGATGTTCCTGATCCATGTCGGATTCTGTACCTACGAGGTCGGCGTGGCGCGACGCCGGCACCATCTGAAGACGCTGATGAAGAACGCGATGGCGATCCCGCTGGTCACCATCACCTTCTATTTCTTCGGCTGGTGGATCTATTTCGCCTTCGTCAACGGACCCGGAATCGTCGATGGCGGGTTGATCCAGTCGAACTTCGCCGAGCCGTGGAGCCCGCTGATGAGCGCGCACCTGTCCGGCGTCAATCCGGGCGAGGTCGACGTGACCCCGGCGGAGGCCGCCTACTGGCACCGCATCAACGGTGTCTTCTGGGGTGCGTTCCTGCTGTTCTCCATCACCACCGCGTCGATCATCTCGGGGGCCATCATCGAGCGGGCACGGTCGGGCGCCTTCTGGATCGTCGCCGTGCTGATCGGATCGGTGATGTGGATCCTCGACGCGTCCTGGGGCTGGCATCCGCAGGGCTGGATGGTCCGGCTGTGGGGCTATCACGACGCCTATGCCTCAGGCGTGGTGCATGCCATCGCCGGCGGCGCGGCACTGGCCTTCCTGATCGTGCTCGGCCCGCGCGTCGGCAAGTTCCGCGCGGACGGCACGCCGCGCGACATCCCGCCCCACAATGTCTGGCTGGTCACGGTCGGGCTGTTTCTGATCTATACCGGCTTCTGGGGCTTCTACGCGGCCTGCAACATCCCGATCATCTCGCCCGAGGGCATTGCCGGCCAGATCACCGGAACGACCTGGACGGCGACCAACATCTACCTGACGCCGACCAGCCTCTCGGCGATCACCTTCAACTTCCTGATGTCGCTGTCGGGCGGCATGATGGCCGGCTACATCATCTCCAAGGGCGACCCCTTCTGGACGTTCTCGATGGGGCTGTGCGGCGTCATCTCCGCTTCGGCCGGCAATGACCTCTATCACCCGATACAGGCCATGCTGATCGGCGCCGTCGTGCCGTGCATCGCCTACAAGCTGCACTATTTCGTCGAGCGCCGCTTCAAGCTCGACGATGCGGTGGGCGCCGTGGCCGTGCACGGCTATGGCGGCTTCATGGGCGTGGTGGTCGCCGGCTTCGTGCTGTGGGGCGTTCCGTCCTCGCCCTACGAAGGCTTCGCGCAGATCAATCCGCTCGGCAATTTCGCCGGCGCGGTGGTGATGGTGCTGCTCGGCTTCGTCCCGACCTTCATCGTCTGCAAGATCCTCAACAGCTTCGGGCTGCTGCGCGTGCCGGCCAAGGTCGAACTGGAAGGTGTGGATTTCGCCATCCACAAGACCTTCGAAGCGACCGTCCGTGAGGTGATGGCCGCCGAGAAGGCGCTGGTGAACAAATAGTCGGTAGCACAGGGAGCGATCGTCATGTCGACGAATGGAATGGAAAACTGGGCCGTCGATCTCAAGGATGTGGGAGCGATCTACCCGTTTCAGGGCTCGGAGGTACTGTTGGTCATCCTCGGCCTGGTCTTCTGGATCGGCTGGCACGTCATCCAGACGCGCCAGGAGAACGCCGAGATCGCGGCCGACCTGGCAGCCGACCGCAGCGGCGACGAGACCCGGGCGGCCATCGACCGCTACTGAGCGCGGCGGATCTGCGGCGCGCCGCCGGCTTGGCGGCGCGCCGTTATGGTGCCTTTTGGGAGCGTCTCAATACAGGGGAAGCCGGCCGCCATCGGCGTAGATGACCTGGCCGTCAATGTAGCTTGCCTCTTCCGAGGCGAGGAACGCGGCGATCGACGCCAGTTCCTGCGGCTTGCCGATACGGCCGAGCGGTATCCGCGACAGCACGGCCGCGCTCTCGGCGGGACCATCCATAGCGCCCTGCGACCTGTCCGTCTCGAACGCGCCGGGGCCTATGGCGTTGACGCGGATTCCATGCGGCGCGAGCGAAAGCGCCATGGCGCGCGTCAACTGGTTGACGCCGCCCATGGAGACCGCGAAGGCAAGCGCATCCGGTGTCGCCACGACGGCACTGATCGACGACAGGTTGACGATCGATCCCGGAGCGCCGCCCTGCGCGACCTTCTCGACCATGTGCCGGGCCACCGCCTGCCCGACCAGGAACGATCCCTTGAGATTGATGCGCAGCACGCGATCGAAATCCTCCTCCGTCAGGTCGAGGAACCCGCCGGCATGGATCGCGCCGGCGGCATTGACCAGCACGTCGATGTCGCCGAACGCATCCAGCGTGGCGGCGACCAGATTGTGCGCGTCGAGCCGCTTGCCGACATCGGTTCGATGGAACTGGACGGTTCCGAGCGGCGCGAGATCGCGCTCGGCGGCGTCGCCGGCTGCCTGCTCGGCATCGGCCAGCATCACCTTGGCGCCGTCGCGCAGGAAGCGCTCGGCAATGGCGTGGCCTATGCCGCGCGCCGCGCCGGTCACGATCGCCACCTTGCCGTCGAGCTTCATCGGCTGCCTTCCCGGGTGGACCTTGTCGGCCGAAAGTGGCCCCAAGCGGCGGCTGCGTCAACGCCGGACCGCGCCATCTGCTTGATCGCGCGGCACATGGCGCTGGCGTGCCGACCGCCGCTACCCTACATGGAACTCATGGACACAGGCGCAATCACGTGGAAATTCGCGGCCGCCGTGCGGTTCGGGCTGGTTCTCGCCGCCTTTGCCGCGGCATCGGCGCCTGCCGCCGCCGACACGCTGTCCGAGCGCATCGGCGCCGAGCGCATCGTGCGGCAGCGCAACATCGATCTCGATATCGCGCGAGGCCAGTTGCGCCGCGAGAATTTTGGGCGCCAGCAGCAAATTCTTCGCGAGACGGACCGTGTCCAGGCGCCGCAAGTCCGGCAAGGCCTCGACGTCCCGAAGGTCAGGCGGACCTGCCAGATCCGGATCGATGGCAATGTGGCGATCGGCGGGAGGAGTTGCAGGTAAGGGGGCAAGTCGGGGGACCGGCCCGTCAGGGCTTGGGCAGTCGCCAATCCGTTGCCCGAGGACGCGTCCGCCCGAGGAGCAACCTTTCCGGTTTCATAGATCGTCTCGATGTCTTTCGCGGAGTTGGATCGGCTTGGTGCGACGCCTGTCAACCGGCTGTGATGACGACCTTGCCCTTGGCGCGCCCTTTCTCGACGTAGTCGATGGCGTCGTTTGTCTGCGCGAACGGGAAAATCCTGTCGATGACCGGCCTGATGATCCCGGCATCGATCAGGCCGGAAATTTGCGCAAGCTGGGCGCCATCGGCGCGCATGAACAGAAATTCGTATCGTACACCCGCCCGGCGGGCCGTCCGGCGGATACCCGAGCTGATCAGGCGCAAGGCCAGCCGGAGAAGCGGATTCAGCCTCTTTGCGCGCGCAAATGCCGGATCGGGCGGACCGGAGATGGAGATGGCAATGCCGCCGGGCTTGAGGATGCGGATCGATTTCTTGAGCGTTTCGGCGTCCTGACTGTTGAGCACCAGGTCATAGCCGGACAGCGCTTCCGTGAAGTCCTGCCGCCGGTAGTCGATGACGATGTCGGCACCCAAAGCCGTGACGAGATCGGCGCCGGCGGCGCTGGCCGTGGTGGCGACTGTGGCACCCAGATGCTTGGCAAGCTGTATCGCGAATGTGCCGACGCCGCCCGAACCGGCCTGGATGAACACTTTCTGGCCTTTGCCGACCTTGCCGATCTCGACCAGAGCCTGCCACGCGGTCAGTCCGACCAGCGGAATGGAGGCCGCCTCCTCCATGCTGAGGGAGCTGGGCTTGATCGCAAGATCCGCCTCGTCGACGGCAATGTGCTCGGCGAAGGCGCCGATACGCATGTCGCGCGGGCGTGCATAGACGGCATCGCCGACGCTGAAGTTCCGCACCCTGGCGCCGACGCGCACCACCGTCCCGGCAATGTCATGGCCGAGCACGAAAGGCGGCCGGTAGGGCAGAATGGGCTTGAACTCTCCATTGCGGAGCTTGATGTCAAGAAGGTTGACGCCGGCAGCGTGGATTTTCACCAGTACATCGGCGTCGCCAACGACAGGCTCTGCGACGGTGCCGGAGCGGAGCCTGGCCGTCCTGCCATAGCTGTCGAGGATGAAGGCTTGCACGACTGATGCTCCCCGGTCAGACGTTGATGCGGTAGCGTTCAGCCGGCACCGCATTGGCGAAACTTGCCGGCAAGGCGTGGCGGGCCGCTTCGAAGGCGTTCCACAGCGCGGCGTCTGCCAGTGGAGGAATTGTCACGCCCTCCCTGCGATCAAAGCCTACCAAAGCGGCATCGACCAGATCATCCACTTCCATGACGTTCTGGAGCGTGGCGACATCGACACCGGAGCGGTCCCAGATGGCCGTCCGGGTCGCCGCGGGCAGGACCGCCTGAACATAGATGCCCTTGGGGCCGACTTCAGCCGCCAATCCTTGAGAAAAGGTCAGGATATAGGATTTTGTCGCGGAGTAGATGCCGTTGAAGTACTCGGGCACCAGCCCCACCACAGAGCCGATATTGACGATGCCGCCGTTCCCCCGCTCGATCATTCCAGCCACGGCGGCTGAAGCGAGCAAGGTCGGAGCCGTGACGTTGAGCTGGATCAGCCATTGAAGACCGTCCGGCTTTGCCGTCGCGAAGGTCCCAGGCAATGAATCCCCGGCGTTGTTGATCAGCAGGTCGATCGCTGCGCCCGAGCGAAGGCGGTCGGCCACCGCTCCGAGCTGTGCCGGATCGGTGAGATCAGCCGTCAGCACCTCCACTTCGACGGAGAAACTGGAGCGCAGGTCTCCGGCCAGCGTCTCGAGCTTGTCGGTCGAGCGTGCGACGAGGACAAGATCGTAGCCGCGGGCCGCGAGGCGACGCGCATAGCTGGCGCCGATGCCTGCCGATGCGCCGGTGATGAGTGCCGTAGACATGATTCATCCTGTTGAAGGCGGAGGTGACCGATGCCACTTAGATGATGGCGATCATCCAGAAGTCAAGATGACGACCGTCATCCAGATTGGAGTTTTTTGTGGGAACCAGCCAGGAACAGAAGGCTCAAAGCCGAGCGGCTATCGTACAGGCGGCATCCAGGCTCTTCAGAGAGCGTGGCCTGGAAGCGGTCAGCGTCGCCCAGGTCATGGAAGCGGCAGGCATGACGCATGGAGGCTTTCCGCGCCACTTCGCAAACAAGCAAGAGCTGGTGAACGCCGCGCTGGCATCGGCAGCCGACGAGCAGCGGGGCAATGTGACGCCTTCAGGTGGGCTCGATGCTTTCGCGCGGAACTACCTGACGCAGCGGCACCGCGACCACCCCGAAAGCGGCTGCGTCCTCGCGGCCCTCGGCGGTGAAATCTCGAGGGCGCCTGCCGAGTCCCGACAGGTGCTCAGCGACAGGATCAGGCTGCAGATCGAGGCGTTTGGCGATGACCCCGATGTTCGGGAAAACGCCATAGGGCGCTGGTCGACTCTCATAGGCGCCATCATCCTGGCTCGTCTGGTCGACACCGAAGAGCTGTCAGATCAGATCATGGCTGCTGCGAGAAAGCTGGTGGGCGTCAGCGGCACGTCCAGCACCTGAGCGTGCATTCCGTTTCAGCCAGCCTCGTCCGGCTGCGATGCCCGTCGCAGCCACAAGGGCCGCCAGTTCGCTCCCCGCCCCGCTCGGCTCATTCTCCATCCACGGGCCTGCCTCCCGCGCCTTACCCCTCCAGCTCCTCCCTAAGCATCTCCAGTTCCAGCCATTCCTCCTCCAGCGCCTGGAGCGTGGCGCGTTCCTTGTCGAGGGCGGCGATGGTCTTCTGGAAGGAGGCCGGCTCGCGCGTGTAGAGGGCCGGATCGGCGATGCGGTCCTCGAGCGCCGAGATCGACGCCGTCACCGCCTCGATCTTCTTCGGCAGCGTCTCCAGCGCGAATTTCTGCTTGTAGGACAGCTTTTGCGCGGCGGCTTTCGGCGCCGGCACGGCGGCTTCGGTCCTGGCGGGAGCCGCCTTTGACGCGGCCTTGCGGTCCGACAGGCGCGTCGCGCCGCGCTGCGCCAGCATGTCGGTGTAGCCGCCGGCATATTCGATCCATCGGCCGCCGCCGCCCGGCGCGATCACGCTGGTCACCGTGCGGTCGAGGAAGTCGCGGTCGTGGCTGACCAGCAGCACGGTGCCCGCATAGCCGGCGACGAGTTCCTGCAGCAGGTCGAGCGTCTCCATGTCGAGATCGTTGGTCGGCTCGTCGAGCACCAGCATGTTCGACGGCCGCGCCAGCACCCGCGCCAGGATCAGCCGGGCGCGCTCGCCGCCGGAAAGCTCGCGCACCGGCGTGCGCGCCATTTCCGGACGGAACAGGAAGTCCTTCATGTAGGAGGCGACGTGCTTCTCCTCGCCATTGACGACCAGCGTCTCGCCGCGCCCGTCGGTCAGATAGTGCGCCAGCGTCTCCTCGGGGTCGACGGTCCGCTTCTGGTCGAGGGTCGCGATGTCGAGATTGACGCCGAGCCGCACGGTCCCGCCGTCGGGCGTAAGCTCGCCGGTCAGCATTTTGAGCAGCGTCGTCTTGCCGGCGCCGTTCGGGCCGACGAGGCCGATGCGGGCGCCGCGCGCGATGCGTGTCGAGAAGCCGGCGACGATCGGGGTGTCGCCGTAGCTCTTGGAAATGTCCTTGGCCTCGATGACCAGCTTGCCGGACTCGCCGGCCTCGCTGGCGGCGAGGCTGACCGTGCCCTCCGGGCCGCGATGGCTGCGCAGGCGTTGGCGCATGTCCTGCAGGTCGCCCAGCCGGCGCATGTTGCGCTTGCGCCGCGCGGTGACGCCGTAGCGCAGCCAGTGTTCCTCGCGCACGATCTGGCGGGCGAGCTTGTGCTGGTCCCGCTCCTCCTCTTCGAGCACCGCGTCGCGCCATTCCTCGAAGTGCCCGAATCCCTTTTCGAGCCGCTTGGTGCGGCCGCGGTCGAGCCAGACGGTGGCGCGGCTGACCCGCTCCAGGAAGCGGCGGTCGTGCGAGATGACAATGAGCGCCGAGGAAAGCCGCGACAGCTCGTCCTCCAGCCATTCGATCGTGTCGAGGTCGAGATGGTTGGTCGGCTCGTCGAGCAGCAGGATGTCCGGCTGCGGCGCGAGCACCCGCGCGAGGGCTGCGCGGCGTGCCTCGCCGCCGGACAGCGTGCGCGGGTCGGCCGCGCCCGTGATGGCGAGGTTCTCGATGAGATAGGTGGCGCGGTAGGGATCGTCGGCCGGCCCGAGGCCCGCTTCGACATAGGCCTGCACGGTGGCAAAGCCATCCATGTCCGGCACCTGTGGCAGGTAGCGCACCGTCGCCGAGGGCTGGCGGAACACCTCGCCGTCCTGCGGCTCGATCAGGCCGGCGGCGATCTTCAGCAGCGTCGACTTGCCGGAACCGTTGCGGCCGATCAGTGCGATACGGTCGCCGGCGCCGGCAGCGAGCTGCGCGCCGTCGAGCAGCGGCGTGCCGCCGAAGCTCAGCCTGATGCCGTCGAGATTGAGGAGGGGTGGAGCCATGTCAGTCCGATGCCTGCGGATGCGCGAGGAGCAACGCCCGCCCAGTGCCGAGCGTGATTTCTAGCCGGCCGCGCGTTTCGTTGGATATGGTAAGCGACGCGCCGAATGGAACCGTGACCGCGTCGAGCGGCCACTTGGCGCCGCGCACCGTCAGCCCCGACAGGTCGGAGAAGGCCAGGATGCTGAACAGCGTGCCGTCGGGATAGGTGAAGTCGACAATTCCCGAAAGCAGCGGGATGCCCTCCTGCGTGCCGCTCGACAGCCTTGTCGGCATCCCGCCTGCCGAAAGCCGGCAGGCGAGCGCCATGTGGAGAAATTCGTGGTCGCTGCGCGGCCCGCCGAACGCGCCGGCCAGGAGAAGTTCCGTCGCGCCGCGCGCGACGGCGATGTCGACGGCGAGTTCTCCGTCTGTCTTGTCCTTCTCGCGCGGAAAGCCCTGCCGCTCCACGGCCGCGAGCCTCGCAGGCAAGGCGTCGGGCACGGAGTCGAAATCGCCGACCCAGAGCTCCGGCACGACGTCCAGCGCCGCCGCATGCAGCATCCCGCCATCCGCGGCGATGATGCGCGATTCCATTACCGCGGCGCGCAATGCGGCCGTCGGCATGAGATCGCCGCCAAGGAGGATGGTGAACCGGTTCATGGCGGCAGCCCCTATCACGCGCCTTGCTGCGAGCGGAAGCCGGAAGGGCGAAGTTTGGCTTGCGTGGCGGGCCGACTTTGCTATGGTCCGCCTCGCTCTAACGGGGTGCCGGACGCGATCCATCGCGCAACCGGCTGAGAGGCGAAACGCCAACCCGCTGAACCTGATCCGGTTTGTACCGGCGGAGGGATTAGATGCTTCGGTCAGTCCGGCGCCTCAATTCCTTTCAACGCGAAGAAAAGGAGGCGCCGATGCGCGCATTATTGTCGACCGTTTTCTCCACCGTCCTGCTGGGCTTTGCCGCGTCGCCGGCCTTCGCGCAGGGCAAGGCGCTCACCGTCTACACCTATGAGAGTTTCACCGCCGAATGGGGCCCCGGCCCGCAGGTGGAGACGGCGTTCGAGGCGCAGTGCGGCTGCGACCTGAACTTCGTCTCGGTCGCCGACGGCGTCGCCCTGCTCAGCCGCCTGAAGCTGGAGGGCGACGCGACCAAGGCCGACATCGTGCTCGGCCTCGACACCAATCTGACGGCCGAGGCGGCCGCCACCGGCCTCTTTGCGCCTTCCGGAGCAGACACGTCTTCCCTGACGGTTCCGGGCGGCTGGACCGATCCGGTCTTCGTCCCCTACGACTACGGCTATTTCGCCGTGGTCTATGACAGCGACACGCTGGCCGCGCCGCCGGCCAGCCTCAGGGACCTGGTCGACGGCGATCCTTCCCAGAAGATCGTCATCCAGGATCCGCGCACCTCGACGCCGGGGCTGGGCCTGCTGCTCTGGGTGAAGTCGGTCTACGGCGACGAGGCACCGCAAGCCTGGGAGAAGCTGCGCGGCCGCGTGCTGACCGTCACCCCCGGCTGGAGCGAGGCCTATGGCCTGTTCACCAAGGGCGAGGCGCCGATGGTGCTGTCCTACACGACCTCTCCCGCCTATCACGTGATCGCCGAGGGCGTGCGGAAGTACAAGGCGGCCGCCTTCTCGGAAGGACACTACCTGCAGGTCGAGGTTGCCGGTATCACCACGCATGGCGCGGCCAACCCGCTGGCCAAGGCGTTCATGGCCTTCATGACCAGCCCGGCCTTCCAGGACATCATCCCCGAAACCAACTGGATGCTGCCGGCTGCAAAGACATCGAAGCCGCTGAACCCGGCGTTCGACGAGCTGGTCAAGCCGGTCAAGGCGCTGGCTTTCAGCCCGGATGAGGTCGCTGCGAACCGCAAGGCCTGGGTCGACGAATGGCTGGCGGCGATGAGCGAGTAGTCGTCGCTTGATATTGCCTCTCCACCCCCCTCTGTCCTGCCGGACATCTCCCCCTCAAGGGGGGAGATTATGCGCGTCGCCGAAGCTGCCAATCTCCCCCCTTGAGGGGGAGATGGCCGGCAGGACAGAGGGGGGTGGAGAGAACAAGGCACCGCATAAATGGCGGAGGAACGCGGTCTGAATGGCTATGCGCCTCGACCTCCGCCTGCTCGCCGGCCTCGCCGCGCTGGGCTTCCTGGCGGCCCTCGTCGGCGGTGCTTTCACGGGCATGCTCTACGAGGGCGCAGACGACCGGAGCGGTGTGCTCGGCGCGTTCGATGCCTATCTGTGGCGAATCGCCCGTTTCACGCTCTGGCAGGCGGCATTGTCGACGCTGGTTTCGGTGGTGCCGGCGATCGCGCTGGCCCGGGCGCTGTCCCGCCACCCGGCATTTCCTGGCCGCGCCATCATCCTGCGCCTCTTTGCCCTCCCTTTGGGTCTGCCGGCGATCGTCGCGGCGCTGGGCCTGCTCGAACTCTATGGCCGGGCGGGCTATCTCGCAGCGCCGCTCGGCTGGATCCGCGGCGACGCCTGGCCCGGTATCTACGGGTTGTCCGGCATCCTCGTCGCCCATGCCTTCTTCAACATCCCGCTGGCGACCCGCCTCTTTCTCGAATCGCTCGATACGGTCGGCAACGACCAGTGGCGTCTCGCCAGCCAGCTCGGCATGGGCGCCGGATCGTCGTTCCGTTTCATCGAGTGGCCGGTGATGCGCGCCGCGCTGCCCGGCATCGCCGGCCTCGTCTTCATGCTGTGCATCACCTCGTTCACGCTGGTGCTGACGCTTGGCGGCGGCCCCCGCGCCACGACGCTTGAAGTCGCCATCTACCAGTCGCTGCGTTTCGATTTCGATCCGGCGCGGGCGGTGGTGCTCACCATCGTCCAGGTCGCCCTGACGGCGCTGGTCCTCGCCATGCTGTCCCGGCTCGGCGCTTCCGCTGTCGGCGAAGCCAACCTGACCGTGTCGTCGGGGCGCCCGCACACCGCCGGCTTCGGAGAAGCCGTGCTCAACGGCGGGTTGATCGCCGCCGGTGCGGCCTTCGTCGTTGCGCCGCTGGCTGCGACGCTGGCGTCCGGCCTCCAGGCAGACCTGCCGCGGCTCGCGACCGAGAGCGGCGTGCTGCGTGCCGCCGCCACGAGCCTCGCGCTGGCCTCGCTGTCGGCGGGGCTGGCCGTCATGCTCGCCCTTGCCCTTTTGTCCGGGCGCCGGGCGTTCGAGGCCGGGCGGCCATCGCTTCTTGCCGCGGCGATGGAAGCCGGCGCCGGCTTCGTGCTCGTCGTCCCGCCGATCGTCATCGGCGCCGGCTGGTTCATTTTGCTGCGGCACTCGGTCGACGTGTTCGCCGTCGCGCCGGTCATGGTGGTGGCGGTCAATGCGGCCATGGCGATGCCTTTCGCCATGCGGGCGATCCGCCCGGCCCACGATGCGTCGGCCACCCGGCACGATCGCCTCTGCGCCTCGCTGGGCATCGCAGGCCGGGCTCGCCTCAGGCTCGTCGACTGGCCGGTGCTGCGCCGCCCGATCCTCACGGCGGCGGCCTTCGCCATGGCGCTTTCGCTCGGCGATCTCGGCGTCATCGCCCTGTTCGGCAGCGATGCGGTGCAGACCCTGCCCTATCTGCTCCTTCAGCGCATGGGCAGCTACCGCACCGCCGATGCGGCGGGAATCGCGCTGCTGCTCGGTCTGCTGTGCCTTGCCCTGATGCTGATCGCCGACCGCCTCGGAAAGGAAATGCCGGCATGAGGACGAACGCCAGGGGCGTGGTGCTGGAGAATGCGACCTTCGCCTATCCCGGGATGACGCTGGCCTTCGAAGCGCGCATCGCCGCCGGGGCGGTCACCGCGGTCATGGGGCCGAGCGGCTCCGGCAAGTCCACCTTGCTCGACCTGGTTGCCGGATTTCGCCGCCCCGATAGCGGCCGCATCCTGATCGCGGGCCGCGACGTGACCGGCCTGCCGCCCGACCGGCGTCCGGTCTCGATGATCTTCCAGGAGAACAATCTGTTCGCTCATCTGGACGTGGCCGCCAATGTCGGGCTCGGCCGTTCACCCGGCCTGCGCCTGTCGTCCGACGATCGGGCGGCGATCGATGCTGCCCTGGCGCGCACCGGGCTGGCCGGCAAGGGCGGGCGCCTGCCGCGCGAACTGTCCGGCGGCGAACGGCAACGCGTCGCCCTGGCGCGGGCGCTGGTGCGCGACCGGCCCGTCCTGCTCATGGACGAACCCTTTGCGTCGCTGGGCCCGGCACTGCGCGAGGAGATGCTCGACCTCGTTTGCGAGCTGCAGGCCGAACAGAATCTCTGCGTCCTGCTGGTCACGCACCATCCGGAGGATGCGCGGCGGGCCGCCTCGCATATGCTGTTCGTCGAGTCCGGCCGCATCGCCGCCGCCGGGGCGACAGACGACTTCTTCCGGGCGGATGGCCCTGTCGCGTTCCGGCGCTATATCGGGCTGTAGCAAGTTCGTAAGGTTTTTTATTGGTCCGCCCGCAAGGCGACATATTTTAGCGGCAGACGCCATACGAATTGTCTTGCGAAGACCGGTCCGACCTGCACCTGTTGCAGCGGCCCGGATGCCTCCCGAACGCGGATTCGCCCGCCGGCAAGGCCAAGGAGATCGAGCTGAGCACCGTCGTTGCGCGACATCCGATTCCGTCCCTCAGCCGCGTCCTCGCCGCGGCCAGGGTCGTCGTGCCCCTGTCGCTCGTCATACTCGCCGGCTGCCAAAGCTTTCCCGACAGCGTCAGCGAATCCAATTTCCAGCCGTCGGACAAGCCGATCACCGTCGACAGCGTCACCCGCAACGATAAGCTCGCCGAGCTCGCCAAGGCGCAGCATCCGCGCATCCTGGCCACCTATGGCGGGGAATATTCCGATCCGAAGCTGGAGCGCATGGTCGCCAAGGTGGTCGGCAGCCTGACGACGGTGTCCGACAATCCGACCGAGGCCTATCGCATCACCATTCTCAACTCGCCCAACGTCAACGCCTTCGCGCTGCCGGGCGGCTACCTGTATGTGACCCGCGGGCTTCTTGCGCTGGCCAATGATTCGGCCGAGCTGGCAGCGGTGATCGCCCACGAGATGGGGCACGTGACCGCCAAGCACGGGCTCCAGCGTCAGCAGAAGGAGGCCGAGGAGGTCATCGCGACCAAGGTCGTGACGGACGTCCTCGGCGAAAGCCAGGCGTCGCGCGTCGCGCTGATCAAGGGAAAGCTGCGCCTGGCGCAGTTCTCGCGCAACCAGGAACTGGAAGCCGACGCGATCGGCATCAAGACGGTCGGGCTCGCCGGCTACGATCCCTACGCGGCGGCGCGCTTCCTGCAGTCGATGGCGTCGTTCAGCGACTTCCGCAACATCACCGGCGCCACCGATCCCAGCCTGGATTTCCTCGCCAGCCATCCGAACACGCCGCAGCGCATCGAACTGGCGCGCATGCACGCCCGCCAGTTCGGCGAGCCGGGAATAGGGCAGACCGACCGCGACTCCTATCTCGCCGGCATCGACGGCCTGCTGTTCGGCGATACGCCGGAAGAGGGCTTCGTGCGCGGCAGCACCTTCCTGCATCCGCGCCTGGGCATCTCCTTCTCGGTTCCGTCGAATTTCGTCATCGACAACACGGCGGCGGCGGTGACGGCCACCGGTCCCGGCGACATCGCGATCCGCTTCGACGGCGTGTCGCTCGACCCGAAGGTCCCGCTGGCCGACTATGTGCGCAGCGGCTGGGTGACGGGCCTCGATCCGGCAAGCGTGCGCACCGAAACGATCAACGGCAATGAGGCGGCCATCGCCAGCGCGCGTGCCGGCGCGTGGCAGTTCGACGTGACGATCATCCGCGTCGGCGGGCAGGTCTACCGGCTGCTGACGGCGGCGCCGCTCGCCAACACCAATCTGAACGTCGTGGCGCGTGCCGTCGGCGGCAGCTTCCGTGCGCTGAGCGCCACCGAGAAGGCGGCGCTCAAGCCCTTGCGCATCAAGGTGGTGACCGTGAAGCCGGGCGAGACCGTCGGCTCGATTTCGGCGCGCATGGACGGCGTCGACCGCAAGCTCGACCTGTTCCGCGTCCTCAACGCGCTGTCGCCGGTCGCCACGCTGTCGGCCGGCCAGAAGGTCAAGATCATCAGCGGCGAGTAAGCCCCTTTCGCTCCGCTCCGGCATCGCCGTCGATGCCCGGCACAGGGCGGTCGCGGCTCGCACAGCGGTGAAGGGCGGCTGCAGGAAGCCTCGGCTCAACCGATCAGGGCCGGATGACGGCGGCTCAGAACCTCGCGCAGCTTGTCGAGCGCGCGGCTCTCGATCTGGCGCACGCGCTCCTTGGAAATGCCCAGGCTCGACCCCAGCGCCTCGAGCGTCATGCCGTCGTCCTGCAGCCGGCGCTCGGCGATGATGCGCCGTTCCCGCTCGTTGAGCACCCTCAGCGCGCTGGCCAGCCAGGTGGCGCGCCGTTCTTCGTCGATCCGCTTGCCGGCGATCTCGTCGGGCAGCGGATCCTCGCTGACGAGGAAATCCATGCGGCCGGCCGAGCCGGAATCGGCGTCGGAGATCGGCGCATCCAGCGAGGTGTCCGGCGCCGCGAGGCGCGAGTCCATCAGTGCCACGTCGCGTGCAGAGACGCCGATCCGGGTCGAGATCTCGCGGTAGATCGCTTCGCTGGAAAGCTGTTCCCCGCCCTGCGCGAGGCGGGCCCGCAGACGCCGCAGATTGAAGAACAGCGCCTTCTGGGCCGAACTGGTGCCGCCGCGCACGATCGACCAGTTGCGCAGCACGTAATCCTGCATCGCGGCGCGGATCCACCATGTCGCATAGGTCGAAAAGCGAACGTCGCGCTCCGGCTCGAAACGCGACGCCGCCTCCAGCAATCCGACATGTCCTTCCTGAACGAGATCGCTCAGCGGCAGCCCGTAATGGCGAAACTTGCCGGCCATCGAGATGACGAGCCGCATATGCGCCATCGCCATGCGGTGCATCGCATCCTGATCGCCGTCGCCTTTCCAGCGGGTGGCGAGTTCCAGCTCCTCGTCGCGGCCGAGATAGGGGGCGGCCATCGCCGCGTCGATCAAGGACCGCCTGACCTTCTCATCCATGATCCGACGCTCCGTGCAGCGAGTTGCGTGGCTGGACTTTCTAATGGCCCTTCTACGGGCGACGCCGCGCAGCGGATGCTGCGCAGCGGAACACGGCCGTGCAAGCTGGATGTCGTCTCACGGCCCATGTGGAAACGCGGCAGGCCGGCGAAAGTTCCGTCCGGCGCGGCAGGACGATCATCGCCAAGCGCCGGCCCCGAAATGCAGAAGGCCCGGACGATGCCGGGCCTTCTGGGTCTCCAAGGATCGAAGCGTTCAGGCCGCTTCTTCCTGCTCGGCCTCTTCATTGTCGGCCTTGGCGCCCCGCTTCGGTCCCTTGGCCAGGTTCGTCTCGATCATGCGCACGGCCTCGGTCTCCGACACGCGGTTCACCGCGGCGATCTCGCGCGCCATGCGGTCGAGCGCCGCCTCGTAGAGCTGGCGTTCGGAGTAGGACTGCTCCGGCTGGTTCTCGGCGCGATAGAGGTCGCGCACCACCTCGGAAATGGCGATCAGGTCGCCGGAATTGATCTTCGCATCGTATTCCTGGGCGCGGCGCGACCACATCGTGCGCTTGACGCGCGCACGGCCCTGCAGCACCTTCAGCGCACGCTCGACATAGTCGGTTTCCGACAGCTTGCGCATGCCGATCGCGGTTGCCTTGGCGACCGGCACCTTGAGGCGCATCTTGTCCTTGACGAAATCGATGACGAAGAGTTCGAGCTTGTGCCCGGCCACAACCTGCTCGTCGATGGACACGATCTGCCCGACGCCGTGCGCCGGATAGACGATGAACTCGCCGCTCTTGAAGCCGTTACGCCCCGGAGCCTTCTTCTGTGCCTGCGGTGTGGTTGCCATTACGCCCTGAACTCCTGTTGGCCACCCTCGTAAAGGGGGCAGCATTGGATCGGCCCTTCGGCCGAACGGTAGCCACAGACATGATCAAGCCACCCGATTGGACCAGGCACACCACGCTCCTCGCAAGGAAACGTCGCGTCCAAGTTTCCTTGGTCCGATTGGGATGTCACCTTTCAGTGATAGGGGCTACTCGCCAAAAATGACGACAGGTCTGTGGCATATGCAACGGGTCTACCACAAATAGGCGCGAGAATCAAGGTTTTGCTGCGCGCGCGAACACCTGCCCGGCGCGGGCCAGTCGCTAGCCTTACCCTTTGCACGGCGGATGCGAAAGTCTCAATCGCCCGTGCCGGGCTCTTCGGAAAAAAACTTCTCCAGCTTGCCCTCGACGCCGTCGAACTCCTTGGCCCCGGGAAGCTCGTCCTTCTTCACCGTGATGTTGGGCCACTTCACCGCGAAATCCGCGTTGAGCTTGAGCCATTTGTCGAGACCGGATTCCGTGTCGGGCTTGATCGCATCCGCCGGGCATTCCGGCTCGCAGACGCCGCAGTCGATGCATTCGTCCGGATGGATGACGAGCATGTTCTCGCCTTCATAGAAGCAGTCGACCGGACAGACTTCCACGCAATCGGTGTACTTGCACTTGATGCAGTTATCGGTGACGACATAGGTCATTTCAGGCTCCGGCGGCGCGGAACTCGCAGACGCCGACCACCGCAACGGGCGGAGGCTCGCCAGCTTCCAAACGCACGACGTGACCTAATTGCTTTGACACGGGCTTGCAAGGCTGTCTGTCCTGCGCAAGTGCCGATCTCGGCCAAGCTGTTCCGCGCCGCGAGGATCGCGGAGAATTGCAGTCCACGGCGGCGCGGGAACGCGGTGATCCTTGCCTTCCGGGAAGCGTCCGTCGGCTTCGCCCCGAGCTGCCGCGACTTGCCGAAGCCGGTTTGCTCCGGGATGGGCGGCCTCCTGACAGTCCGTTGTCGGGAGGCCTGTGAGATGATCGTCCTCGTAGACAAAGAGGACGAATTCCATGAACCCGATGACCGTCGCCCGCTCGATCCGCAGCTATGTCGGCAAGGTGCAGACCCTGCGCAACCAGGTGCGCACCGAGCGCTTCCTCAACTCCCTGCCGAGCGACATCCGCAAGGACATCGGCTGGCCCGATCGCTTCGGCGGCGCGTCGGACGACGTGCAGTGACGCGCGGCGGGCCTTCCTGACAGAATGATGTCAGGAGGGCTGTGCGAGTGTTCCGGCGTCGCTCAACACAGGAGGTCACCATGAATGCACATGTTCCCGCCCACGCGGCGGTCTGGTTCGAAATCCCGGTAACGGACATGGATGCCGCGCGCGCCTTCTATGGCGCCGTGCTGCAGAACGAACTCGAGATGGAAATCGGCGGACCGAATCCGATGGCGATGTTCGCGGGCCGGGGCGACGATTCGGTGCGCGGCCACATCTATCCGGGCAAGCCGGCTCCGGCCGGAACCGGTCCGACCATCCATCTTTCGGTGCCGGCGCTCGAGGCTGCCATCGAGCGGGTGAGCGCCAATGGCGGCCGGGTCGTGTCGCCGATCATCGCGATCCCGGCCGGGCGGTTCGCCTATTGCCTCGATCCGGACGGCAACAGCTTTGGTCTCTTCGGGGCCTGATGCGCCGATGAAGGACTGGACCGACAGGCTGAACGGCGGCGGGGAGGCGGTGTGCAAGCCGTCGCCCCGCAGCTTTGGCGATATCGTCGAGGGCCAGGCGATGCTGGTGCCGACGGCGCGCCAGGTCGATGCCTTCATCCGGAGCATTCCGCCGGGCGTGTCGATGGACGTGCGGGCCTTGCGCACGGCGCTCGCGGTCGAGCATGGAGCGGAAGTGACCTGTCCGGTGACGATCGGCTATCATCTGCGCACCGTCGCGGAGGCCGCGCACGAACAGCTCGAGCGCGGCGCGGCGGAAGCGGGGCTGACGCCGTTCTGGCGGGTGCTGAGCGCGCGGACGCCGACGACCGCGAAGCTTTCATTCGGGGCCGGTTTCGGCGCTCGCAAGCGCCGCGAAGAGGGGTTGGAGGAGTGATCGATGCGGCGAGCAGACCGTCTGTTCCAGATCGTCCAGCATTTCCGTGGCGGCCGGCTCGTCACCGCCCAGAAGCTGGGCCAGTGGCTGGAAGTGTCCGAGCGCACGATCTATCGCGACATCGCCGACCTGCAGTCGACCGGCGTGCCGATCGACGGGGAGGCGGGCGTCGGCTACATCATGCGGGAAGGCTTCGACCTTCCGCCCCTCATGTTCACGCGTGACGAGATCGTGGCGCTGGTCGCCGGCGCCCGGATGGTGCGCGCTTTCGGAGGTGCTGCGATGGCGCGGGCCGCCGAGGAGGCGCTGGTCAAGATCGGCGCCGTGCTTCCCGACAGCGAGAAGGACCGCATCGCCAAGACGGAGATCCACACGCCGATGTGGGTGGTGACCGATGCGGACCGCGCCGCGATCGACGTCATCGAGCGCGCCGTCGAGACGCGCAGCGTGCTGCGCCTCGACTATCGCGACGAGGCCGGCCGCGGCTCGCTGCGTGATGTGCGGCCGCTCGGGCTTTGGTTCTGGGGAAAGGTCTGGACGCTGGTCGGCTGGTGCGAAATGCGCGCCGACTTTCGCGCCTTCCGCATCGACCGGATCGCCGCGGTGACCAGCGCGGAGCGCAGCTTCAAGCCGGAGAAGGGCAAGACGCTGGCGGACTTCTACCGCACGATGGAGCGCAGCGGCGCCGATCGCCACGGGCTGGACGGGCCGTCGCGCTCCCGCGAAGGTTGAATTCGGCGACGGACGGCCGAGTTCGCGCCCGGCTCGCCGCGCAGGGACTACTCGTCCTCGGCCTCTTCCGGCTTCGACTTGAGCGCCGACAGCTTGGCGAACACCGCATCGGCGTCGAGTTCGTCGTCGTCGCTGGCCTTCGGCTTGACCGTCTCGGGCGTCAGGCGCTCGGTGAGGGCCGCCGGCAGCAGCGTGTCACCGGCCGGAGCCGCGGCCGGCTTGTTGGCCGAGGCGCGCTGCACCTCGATGTCGAGGTCGATCTGCGAGCACAGGCCGAGCGTCACCGGGTCCATCGGC
>JAHBYY010000057.1 GCA_019635715.1 Rhizobiaceae bacterium
AGAAGGTCGGCAGGAACGGCAGCTTGATCGGGCCGCCGACGAGCCTCGGCCGCAGCGTCTTGTCGACGATGAACAGCTCGATCGATCCCCAGGCGAACAGCGCCACCCCGGCGACCGGAGAGCCGCTGGAGACGAGGTAGATCGACACCAGGGTGAAGGACAGCGGCGCCCCGCCCGGAATCAGCGCCATCAGGCCGGTGATGACGCCGAGCGTCACCGGCGACGGCACGCCGGCGACCCAATAGGCGACGCCGAGGACGACGCCTTCGCCGATGGCGATCAGCGTCATGCCGGTGACGGTCGAGCTGATCGTGGCGGGAACCACCCGCGAGATGCGGCCCCAGCGGGACGGCAGGATGCGCTCGCCGAGCGTATCGACCTGGGCGACGAAGCGCTCGCCGTCGCGGTAGACGAAGAACAGCGCGATGAGCATGAACAGCAGGGTGAGCAGCAGGCTGAATGCGCCGGTACCGACCTGCAGCAGCGCGCGATAGATGTTGCCGATGTTGGCGCCGCTGACGATCTGGATCATCTCACCGATCGAACCGGGTGCGCCGATGCGCTTCATCCACTGCTCGTTCAGCCACTCGCCGACAAAGGGCAAGGTGGCGATCCATTGCGGGGTCGGCGCGCCATGCTGGTTCGTGGCGTAGGCCCATCCGATCCAGTCGCGGACCTCGTGGACCGCATAACTGCCGGCCAGCGCGATCGGCACGATGATGAAGGCGAGGATCGCCAGCAGCGCGATGGCCGCGGCGACGGTGCGGCTGCCGTCGACCAGGACGAGCAGGCGCCGATACAGCGGCCAACTGGCAAGCGCGATGACGAGGGCCGCCAGGACCGGCACCATGAAGCCGTGGAAGAAGTAGACCCCGGCCGCGAAGATCAGGACCAGCAGCCATCGCGCAGCCGACAGGGCCGGGACAAGGGCGACCCTGTTTGGCGACACCGGTCCGAAGAGATGGGCCTCGGTCGGCGCTTGGTGGACGTCGTGGCGGGTCAAAACGCGGCGATCTCCCGATCCATGGTGGTGCGCGCATCTACGCGATGCCCGCCCTACCGCACATATAGTGCCGAATTCAGACAGTCATGCCAAACGTCTTAACCCGTCCGCGGCGAATTGTTGCTTAACGGGGGCGCATTGCGCGGGCCGGCACCACGAATTCAGCCGGCCGCCGGCAAAAACCGGCGGCCGGCTGAGGAACGCGTCATCGGCGGGCCGCCCGCCGGCGCTACTCCGCGGCCAGCGGCATGTCGCGCGGTTTCTCCACGGCATGCGGGCGGTGGTGAACCAGGACCTCGGGCGCGTCCGGCTCGTCGGGGCTGTTGGGCCGAACCAGCCAGCGGAAGGCGCGGCCGGTCCAGATCGCGGCGTCGTCCATGATCGTGTAGAAGGACGGCACGAAGACCAGCGACAGCAGGGTCGAGACCAGCAGGCCGCCGATCACCGCGATCGCCATCGGCGCGCGGAACTCGCCGCCGTCGCCGACGCCCAGCGAAGCCGGGATCATGCCGGCCGACATGGCGATGGTGGTCATGACGATCGGCCTCGCGCGCTTGCGACCGGCGTCGATGATCGCCTCCTTGCGCGACACGCCCTGCTTGACCTCCTCGATGGCAAAATCGACGAGCATGATGGCGTTCTTGGTGACGATGCCCATCAGCATCAGGATGCCGATGACCACCGGCATGGAGATCGCCGAGTTGGTCAGCCAAAGCGCCGCGACCACGCCGCCGATCGCCAAGGGCAGCGAGCCCAGGATGGTGAAGGAGTGGAAGACCGAGCCGAACAGCAGGATCAGCACCACCAGCACCAGCATGAGGCCCGTCGTCATGGCGGTCGCGAAGCCGGCGAACACCTCGCCCATGATCTCGGCGTCGCCGGTCTCCTGGATGCGGGTTCCCGGCGCCATGTTCTTCACCTCGGGCAACGACCAGACCAGGCCGAGGCCCTCGCTCAGCTCCGCGCCTTCCGCCATGTCGGCGCCGATGACGACGCGCCGCTCGCGGTTGAAGCGGTTGATCGAGGACGGGCCCTGGCCGAAGCGGATCTCGGCGACCGAGGAGAGCGGCACCGTTCCGCCGGAGGGCAGCGGCACCGGGAGGTTGCTGACGGTGGAAAGATCGTCACGCGCCGCCTCGTCGAGCTGGACGCGGATCGGGATCTGCCGGTCGCCGACCGTGTACTTGGCCAAATTGGCATCGACGTCGCCGATGGTCGCCACCCGCAGCGTCTCCGACAGGGTCGCCGTCGAGATGCCGAGTTCGGCAAGGCGCACCGAATCCGGCATGACGATGACTTCCGGCCTGTCGAGCGCGGCGTTCGAGCTGACCGCCCGGAACTTGCCGGTCGCGGTCATGGCGCTCTGGATCTTGCGCGCCTGCTCGTCCAGCACCGCGCCGTCGGTGCCCATGACACCGAAGGCCATCTGGCGCTCGCCGCGATCATTGACGAAGTAGACGCGCACGTCCGGCAGCGCCGACAGACGGTCGAGCAACTCCGCCTCGATCCTGTACTGGGGAACATCGCGCTGCGACTTGTGCTGCAGGTCGGCGACGACGGTGGCGCGGCGCGTCTCCAGCGTGCCGGTCGGGCTGGCGCCGCCGATGACGTAGACGTTCTCGACCTGCGGCGTCTCGCGGACGAGGCGGGTGACCTCGTCGGTGATCTCGCGCGTGTCCTCGAGCCGGCTGCCCGGCGGCAGCTCGAGCGAGAAGACGATGCGGCTGGCATCCTCGCGCGGGATGAAGCCGGACGGCAGGAAGCGGATGGCGTAGATGGAGCCGGCGAAGAAGGCGATGCCGAGCAGCAGGGTCAGCCAGCGGAAGCGCAGCGTGCCGCGCAGCAGCGCCAGATACATGCGCATGAAGGCGCCCGGCTTCGGCTCGACATGCTTGCTGCCGCGCAGGAAGTAGGCCGCCATCATCGGCGTGATCAGCCGCGCGACCAGCAGCGAGAAGAACACCGCGATCGCCACGGTCAGGCCGAACTGCTTGAAGTACTGGCCGGCAATGCCGCCCATGAAGGAGACCGGCGCGAAGACGGCCATGATCGTCGCCGAAATGGCGATGACGGCGAGGCCGATCTCGTCGGCGGCTTCGAGCGAGGCGCGGTAGGGCGACTTGCCCATGTTGACGTGCCGGACGATGTTCTCGATCTCGACGATGGCATCGTCGACCAGGATGCCGACCACCAGCGTGATGCCGAGCAGGCTGACAAGGTTGAGCGAGAAGCCCAGCATGTCGAGCGCCCAGAAGGTCGGGAAGATCGACAGCGGCAGCGCCGTGGCAGCGACGATGGTGGCGCGGATGTTGCGCAGGAAGAGCAGCACGACGATGACCGAGAGCGCGGCGCCCTCGAACAGCATCTCCATCGCCGACTCGTAATTGCCCTCGGTGTAGGTCACCGAATCGTCGACCTTGTTGATGGCGATGCCGGGATTGGCCTCCTGCAGCGCCTTGATCGCCTCCTCGGCGCGGGCGCTGACCTCGACGTCGCTGGCCCCCTTAGCGCGGAACACGCCGAAGGACACCACCGTCTGATTGTTGACGCGGGCGAACGATTTGGGCTCGGCCCAGGCGTCCGTCACCTTGGCGATGTCGGAGAGCCTCACCATCCGCCCGTTGCCGAGCGCGATCTCGAGCGCCTCCAGGTCGGCTATGGTCTTGGCGCCGCCGAGGGTGCGGATGGCCTGGTCGCGTTCGGCGAACTTGCCGCTGCCGCCGGTCAGATCGACGTTGGCGGCGCGCAGCGCATGATTGACGTCGCTGGCGGTGACGCCGAGCGCACTCAGCCGATCGGGATGCAGCTCGACCTTGATCTCGCGGGTGACGCCGCCATAGCGGTCGACCTTGCCGACGCCCTTGAGGCCCTGCAGCTTGCGGATCACCGTGTCGTCGACGAACCACGACAGTTCCTCAAGCGTCTTTGTGGGCGCCACGACCGCGTAGGTGAGGATCGCCTGGCCTTCGACGTCGACGCGGTTGACGATCGGCGCCTCGGCGGTAGCCGGCAGGTCCGAGCGGATGCGCTCGACCGCATCCTTGACATCGTTGACGGCCGTCTGCGTGTCGACTTCGAGGCGGAACTCGATCAGCGTCTGGGAGTTGCCCTCGGTGATCGTCGAGATGACGTTCTTGACGCCGGCAATGTTGGCGACGGCATCCTCGACCCGCTTGGTGACCTGCGTCTCGAGCTCGCTCGGCGCCACGCCTGGATCGGTGACGGTGACGTTGACGATCGGCACGTCGATGTTGGGGAAGCGCGTCACCGGCAGCTTGCCGAAGCTCATCAGGCCGAGAACGATCAGCACGATGAACAGCAGGATGGGCGCAACCGGATTGCGGATCGCCCATGCGGAAAAATTCCAGTTCATGGCTTGATCGCTCCGGTCTCATCCGCCTTGACGGGCGTCACCTTGTCGCCGTCGGCGACGAAGGTGCCGGCCCGGGCCACCACCTCGGCGCCTTCGGACAGGCCGGACACGACTTCGACCAGGCTTCCGGCGCGCGCGCCGAGCGTCACCTCGGCAGTGCGGATCATGCCGCTCTCGACCACCTGGATGAGCGGCTGGCTGCCGCGATAGAGCACCGCCGAAACCGGCACGCCGAGACCGTCGCGGCGAACCATCTCGACCGACGCCTTGGCGAAGCCGCCGGCACGGGCCGGCGCATCCTTCGGCAGGGCGATGCGAATCGGCCCGAGCCGGGTCTTGGCGTCGATCTCCGGCGAAATGCGGCGGATCTTGCCCTCGACCGGCTCGACGACGCCGGGAATGGCGACCAGCGAGCGCATGCCGACCGCGAGGCGCGGCAGCGCGGTCTCGGCGACGTTGGCTTCGAGCTCGAAGTCGCCGTCGATGGCGATGCGGAACAGCGGGCCGCTCGACGGCGACACGATGACGCCGACATTGGCGCCGCGCGCCAGCACCAGCCCGTCGGCCGGCGCCTTGACCTCGGTCTTCGAAAGCTGCAGCTCGATGCCGGCGATCTGCGCGTCGATGACGGCAAGCTGGGCGTCCGTCGCGGTCTCCGCCTTGCGGGCGGCGTCGAGCTTGGCGCGGGCGCTGGCGGCCGAATTCTCGGCATTGTCAAGCTGCGACTGGGCGGCGACACCCTTCTTCTTCAGGGCGACGGCGCGTTCGAGCGCTTCCTGCGCCTGCTTGACGCCGACCTCGGCGTCGCCGATCTGCGCCTTCATCTGGGCGACGCTGGCCTCGGCCTGGGCGCGGCTCGCTCTCGCCTGGGCAAGCTGAGTGTCCAGCATGCCGCGATCGAGCACGGCCAGGATATCGCCCTTCCTGACCAGGTCACCCTGGTCGAAATTCAGCGCCATGACGACCATGCCGTTGAGGTCGGTGCCGACCGAGGCCTCGTCGCGCGCGACGATCGAACCGTTGACCGCCAGCGTCTCGACGATCTCGCGACGTTCAGCCGAAACGACACGGATGGCCGGCGCGGACTCGGTCGCTGCGGCGGCCGCGGCGGGCTTGGCATCCTCGGCGAGGACCGGCTGCCATGCGGCGGCGCCGACCAGCAGAGCGAGCGCGAGAGGCGTTCTGGAGATGAGACGCATGGCGGACCCTTAGGAGACGGACGATGTTGCGGGGGGCGCGGCCGGCTTCAGCATGGCCACGACCATGGCGCGCACGAGGATTTCGATCTGGTTCTCGGGGACGCCGAGCGCCAGCAGATTGTTCAGCGCAAAGCCCTCGCCGATCGTCATGAACATGGCGAGCAGCGTCGAGAGATCGACGTCCGGAGCGATTTCTCCGGCCGCGATGGCGTCGGCCAGATAGGTCTCGAAGCGGCTGGCCACGCCGTCGCGATGTTCGAGGCAGGTGGCGCAGATCATGTGATTGCGCATGGATTCGGCGCGGATCTCGGCGAACAGCGGCGCCATGTCGCGCTCATGGACATGGCGGATGTAGGCCATGGTGGATTCGACCACGCCGTCGACCACCGACGGGTTGTCGAACATGGCGGCGAAAGTCTCCATGTCCTCGCGCCGGTCGTTCTCGGCGATCGCGTTGATGATCGCTTCCTTCGACGGAAAATAGCGGTAAAGCGCGCCGGGGCTCATCTCCGCCTCGGCGCAGATCTGGTGCATGGAGGCGCCCTGGAAGCCCGAGGCGACGAAGCATTTGCGCGCCGCGTCGAGGATTCTCCTGATCGTCTGGTCGCGCCGCTCGGCGCGCGACAAAGCCGCGGCCTCGCCCAGATCGACGAGATCCTCACGCAGAGGGACGAGATCATCCATGGCCGGGCGGCTCCAAAGAGCGAACGTTCATTCGCTATTTATGCGAACGATCGTTCTCAGTCAATATGCTGCGATGCACAATCGTAGCTTCCGCCGCCGCCGGCGCAACACCCTCCTGCCGAACATCCTGACAGGGTCGGGTCAGGAGGCGCGGCGGCGGAGACGGCTGTCAGATCGATGGGTGGTTCGCGGGCGCGGCCCGAAGCGACTTCAGCCGAACTTTCCGCTGCGCGGAAAGCCCTTCGGCACCATGCGGCCGGCGGTGGCCCGGACGCTGCGCCACTCGGCGAGGTCGTCGGCGGTGCGGGTGAAGGTACGGCCCGACGAATCCTGCCAGGTGAGACCGTCCGCCAGGACGAAGGTCTTGGCGTCGAGCAGGCCGCCATCCTTGTAGCGCTGCAGCCGCACGCCCTTGCCGCGGGTCATCTCGGGAATGCGGTCGTCGGCCCGCCTGTCGTCGCGGAACGGGAAGACCAGCATCTTGCGATTGTCGCCGACCAGCGCGATGTGGTCGTGGGCATCCGGCACGGCGACACAGATATGCGTTTCGTCCGGCGCCTTGACGTTCATCACCTGCTTGCCCTTGCGGGTGTTTGCCGCCACCTCGCCTTCCGGCACGATGAAGCCGTGGCCCTGATGCGAGACGAGCAGAAGCTTTCTGGCCGGATCGTGGACGAAGGCGGTCAGGATATCCTGGTCGTTCTCCATGTCGACGATGATGCGGATCGGCTCGCCATGGCCGCGTCCGCCCGGAAGGCGGTCGGCACCGATGGTGTAGAACTTTCCGCCGGTCGTGCAGATCAGGATTCTGTCGGTGGTCTGCGCCGGGAATGCCAGCTTGAGACCGTCGCCTTCCTTGAAGGCGAGCGTCGACAGGTCGGACAGGTGGCCCTTCAGGGCGCGCAGCCAGCCCTTGTTCGAGACGACGACGGTGATCGGCTCCTTCTCGATCATCGCGTGGTGGATATCGGTCAGGTCGTGGTCGGGCGCCTCGGCGAAGGTGGTGCGGCGGCGGCCGAGCTGCGGATTCTGCTCGGGGCCGAAATCGCGGCGCGCCTTCTGGATTTGCCAGCCGACCGTCTGCCATTGCTTGGCGTCGGAAGCGAGCAGCGACTCGATCTGCTGCTTCTCCTTGGTAAGTCCGTCGAACTCCTTGCGGATCTCGAATTCCTCGAGCTTGCGCAGGGCCCGCAGGCGCATGTTGAGGATGGCCTCGGCCTGAACGTCGGTCAGGTCCCAGCGGGCCATCATGACCTTCTTGGGCTCGTCCTCCTCGCGAATGATGCGGATGACCTCGTCGATGTTCAGATAGGCGATCAGATAGCCGCCGAGGATCTCCAGCCGCTTCTCGATCTCGCCCAGACGGTGGCGCGAGCGCCGGACGAGCACTTCCTTGCGGTGTTCCAGCCATTCCTGCAGGACGGCCTTCAGCGACAGGACGTTGGGCACGCGGCCGCGCGACAGCACGTTCATGTTGAGCGGGAAGCGGCTTTCGAGGTCCGTCAGCTTGAACAGCGACTCCATCAGCAGGCTGGGATCGACGCTGCGGCTCTTCGGCACCAGCACGAGGCGGATGTCCTCGGCGCTCTCGTCGCGAACGTCCTCAAGCAGCGGCAGCTTGCGGGCAAGCAGCAGTTCGGCGATCTTCTCGACCAGCTTGGCCTTCTGCACCTGGTAGGGGATCTCGGTGACGACGACCTGCCAGGTGCCCCTGCCCTGGTCCTCGACGGAATAGCGGGCACGCACCCGGAACCCGCCCCTGCCGGTCTCGTAGGATTCCAAGATCGAGTCCCGCGAATCGACGACGATGCCGCCGGTCGGGAAATCCGGTCCCTGCACGAAGGTCATCAGTTCCGGGACACCCGCCTGCGGGTGCTCGATCAGGTAAAGCGCCGCGTCGCAGAGTTCGGCGGCGTTGTGGGGCGGAATGGACGTCGCCATGCCGACGGCGATGCCGCTGGAGCCGTTGGCGAGAAGATTGGGGAAGGCGCCCGGCAGGACGACCGGCTCCTCGTCTTCCTCATTGTAGGTCGGGCGGAAATCGACAGCGTCCTCGGTGATGCCTTCCAGCAGCGCCGTGGCGACCTCGGTCATGCGCGCCTCGGTGTAGCGCATGGCCGCCGGGTTATCGCCGTCGATATTGCCGAAATTGCCCTGGCCGTCGACCAGCGGGTAGCGGACGGAGAAGCTCTGAGCCAGACGCACCAGCGCATCGTAGATCGACTGGTCGCCGTGCGGATGGAACTTGCCCATCACCTCGCCGACGATGCGCGCGCATTTGGCGAAGCCCTGGTCCGGGCTGAGACGCAGCAGGCGCATCGCGTGCATGATGCGGCGATGCACGGGCTTCAGCCCGTCGCGAACGTCGGGCAGCGCCCGGTGCATGATCGTCGACAGCGCATAGGCAAGGTAGCGCTCCTCGAGCGCCTTCTTCAGGTCGATCGCCTCGATCTTGTCGCCGTCCGGCTCCGACGGTCCCCGCTCCTTGCCCATCAGGTGCGGTTACAGAACGGCGCGATTCGCGGCAAGGGCGGCGGCCCGGCATTCACCACGCGCAAGCCGCTCATATTGCCTTTTGGCGGGGAATTCGACCAATGTGCGCCGCGCGCCTTTTTCCAGACCAGTTCGTCCCGGAAAGAAACGGGCGCAACGAACTTCACTACCGCCAAGAAATCTCAGGGAACGCCAATGTCCATCCACAGACGTTTCATCGGCAAGCTTGCCATTTCGACGATGCTGGTCGTCGTCTCCGGCCTCGCCGCCCAGGCGCAGGACGCCACCGCCGTGGCGGACCGCTTCAAGAAGATCATGGAGCTGCAGGGCATCGAGGTGAGCTGGGCCGGCATCAGCGGAGCGTCGCCTTCCTTCTCGCTCGACGGCTTCAAGTTCAAGCCGGCCGGGCAGCCGGACGCACTCGACGTCGGCAAGGTCACCTTCGAGGGCATCGGCGAGGACAACGGCGCCTATACGATCGAGTCGATCTCCACCGAAGCCTTCAGCAAGACCGAGGATGGCGCCACCCTCGAGATCAGCCCGTTCAAGTTCACCGGCGTCAAGCTGCCGGCCGACGGCTCCGCCGACCCGATCGCCAGCCTGATGTTCTACAGCGGCGCGGAGCTGGCCAGCCTGACGGTCAAGCTAGCCGACAAGACCGTCTTCTCGCTGAGCAACCTGACCGCGGAGGTGGCACCGCCGGCGGACGGCAAGCCGCTGGCCTTCACCGGCGCGGTCGAGAAATTCACCGCCGACCTGTCGAGCGTCGAGGACCCGCAGGCCAAGGCGGCGATCGAGGCGATGGGCTACCAGACCGTAAACGGCTATATGGAACTCGCCGGCACGTGGCAGCCGACCGACGGCCGCATGGGCCTGAGCCAGTACGACATCAGCGTCGAGAATGCCGGCACCTTCGGCATGACCTTCGATCTCGGCGGCTACACGCCCGACTTCATCAAAGCCATGCAGGAGATGCAGAAGAAGATGGCCGAACAGCCCGAAGGCGCCGACAACTCGGCGCAGGGCCTCGCCATGCTCGGCCTGATGCAGCAACTGACCTTCCACTCGGCCAGCCTGCGCTGGGACGACGATTCGCTGACCGGCAAGGCCATCGACTACATCGCCAAGATGCAGAACATGAAGCCGGACGACATCAAGAACCAGGCCAAGGCGATCGTGCCCTTCCTGACGGGACAGCTCAACAACCCCGAGCTTTCGGCGCAGATCACCGCCGCCGTCTCCAAATATCTCGACGACCCGCAGAGCCTTGAAGTCGCGGCCGCTCCGGCCGCCCCCGTGCCGTTCGCCCAGATCGCGGCGGCCGGCATGTCCGACCCGCTGCAGCTCACCAAGACCCTGGCGGTGACCGCGACGGCCAACGAGGACTGAGCGCCGGACGATCGCAGCGAACCCATTCGGCCCGGCCCAGCGCCGGGCCGTTTCATTTGCGGAGGTATCACGGTTCGGCCGCAATACGGGCCAAATCCGGCCGGCTTCGCGGTGGAGACATGCGCCGCGAGGTTCGAAGGACATTCCATGATCAAGACCGCGCTCGTAGCGCTTACCGTCGTCGGCTGCGATTGCGACGCCAGGCTGTGCGAATTCATCTCGGAGACGCCGCCGACCTGGCAGAGCGTCGCCGAATGCGAAGCGGCGGCCGCGCACCAGATCGCCACCAGCCGGAGCCTGAACTATCCGCTGGTGACCAGCATATGCCGCCAGCATCCGGCGGCAACCCAGGCCGAGACCGTCGCGCAGGCATCGTCCGAGCCCCCGCAGGCGAAGGCGGCCGGCGGCGCCGCGCAAGAACGCTCACCCGACATCGAGCGCGGCCTCTACAGGACGCTGGCCGACGGCAGCGCTGTCGTCTATCGCCGGGGTGCCGAGGGATATGTCACGCTGCGGTCCGGCTTCGAGGCGGTCGCCGGCCGCGCGGTCGGCCTGCTGCGCCGGTCAGCCGATACTGTGCTGTCGGCCCGCCTGGTCGGCAACTGACGCGCCGGCAGCGACCATCGCCTGCCATTCGGCGCAGACCGTCTCGACAACGATCAGCGCGCCGCGCCTGAACGCGGCCTCGGCGAGCGGAGCCCCCTCGCCCACCGGCGAAACATGGATGAAGCCGCTCCAGCGCGGCCGGAAGCCACCGCAGGCGCCCGCCAGCGCCAGTGTCATCGCCATGTTGCAGAGATAGCCGCCGGCATCGTCGGACCACTCGACCGGCAGGCCGGCCCCGCTCAGGGCGCGGTGAATGGCCCGCAGCGGAAGCGTCGCCGGCAGGAGCGGCGGCCCGCCGCAGATCGGCCCGTCATCGGGGCGGGCGCCCCAATTGTCCGGCGCCGCATCGGCGAAGCTGTTTCGCCCCGAGCGCTCCAGCCGGAAGCCGCGAGACGAGGCGGCAAGACCGAACTGAATCGCGATGTCGGGCGCAAAGACGCGGCCGATCTCCGAGAGGCGCGGGCCGATACCGGCATAGTCCACCGGCAAGAGCTCGGCGGAGAACGCGGCCAAGCCGCCGATCGCCGGCGGATCGTCGCGCAACCATTCGACCAGCGCCTGCGTCGGATTGACCGGCGCGCCGGGGAACGGCTCGAAGCCGGTGACGAGGACGCGCGGCTTCATGGGCTAACCCGCCAACAGCGCCCCAACAATCGTGATTATCAATAGCCCGAGGAAGCTATAAATAACCGGGTGCGTTTCTATGTGCCTGACGATTTTCAGCTTCTGATGATCAACTTCGCTGATTGGTTCTCTGGCGATAGGAGCAGTGACCGTTGGATTTATCGGGAGCGATCCTGCGGCCTTATGATGGACATCTACCAACTGCGCGGCCAGATGCGCATCAATGAGCTTTTCCAATTCTTCGACGTCGATCCGATTCTCCGAGGCCGCCTTATCAGCGACTTCAAGCGCTCGATAATAGGGAACCTTGTTTGAGGCTATCTGTTCCGGGATGGTTTTGATGCCGGGGAGCCGGTAACCGAGCTTGGCGCAAAGCACCAGATAAGACACCGCTCGGGCGGTTCTGCCGTTCCCATCTACAAACGGATGAATCCAGTTCAATCGCCAGAGCGCATAGGACGAGAGGTGGATCGCGCTGCGGCGATCCCAGTTCTCGTTAACGTAGTCGCAGAATTCCTCGATGAGTTCCGGAACGCGCTCGGCGGACTGAGGCACATGACCGCTGCCGCTAATCTTGATGTCACCTGGCCTGAAGACGCCAGCGTATTTGCTCAAACGTTCCAGAGCGACTCTGTTGAGCTTCAGGACTATCGATGGCTTCAGCCTGTAACGAGGGTTTGCGATCCACTTCCGCAACTCGGCCATTGCCGCATCGAACTGGCGTAAGGTGTTCTCTGCTTCGATCTTTGCGATCTCTCGAGGATCGGTAACAAGCAGAGGCTCATCCGCCTCGCTGGAGCGATCAGTCGACATTCGGCGCCGCCGCCAAGCGAGCAGCAGCGTCATCAACAATCTGGCGTGTTATGTCATCGTTCTCAATCTTGGCTGAGCCATATGCGAAGCTGCGGCGCTGCTCCTCCTGCTCGCTTTCGGACATCGTGACCGAACGAGCCTTCTCAATCAGTTCTTCAAGGTCGCGTGTCATGGCCGACTCCAGTGCCATCATACTAGCTCAACGGGCGTGAAATTAAAGCGAAAGCCCCATCCGAAAATGATCAGGCCTTCTTGTCGGGCGCGACCCGCAACGCCAGTTCCCGAAGCTGCGTCGGCGTGGCCGGAGCGGGCGCGTTCATCAGCAGGTCGTAGGCCTGCTGATTCATCGGGAACATGGTGACTTCGCGCAGGTTGGTCGCGCCGACCAGCAGCATGACGATACGGTCGACGCCGGCCGCCATGCCGCCATGCGGCGGGGCGCCGTACTGGAAGGCGCGGTAGAGGCCGCCGAAGCGCTCCTCGACGGTCTCGCGGTTGAGGCCCACCATCTCGAACGCCTTGACCATCGTCTCCGGCAGGTGGTTGCGGATGCCGCCCGACGCGATCTCGAAGCCGTTGCAGACCATGTCGTACTGGAACGCCTTGATGCCGAGCGGCTCCGAACCGTTCAACGCATCGATGCCGCCCTGCGGCATGGAGAACGGGTTGTGGGCGAAGTCGATCTTCTTCTCGTCCTCGTTCCACTCGAAGAAGGGGAAGTCGACGATCCAGCACAGCTCGTAGCGGTCGCGGTCGACGAGGTTCAGCTCCTCACCGGCACGCGTCCGGGCCGCGCCCGCGAACTTGACGAACTTTTCCGGCACGCCGGCGACGAAGAAGGCGGCGTCGCCCTCGGCCAGACCGAGCTGGATGCGGATGGCTTCGGTACGCTCCTCGCCGATGTTCTTGGCGATCGGGCCGGCACCCTCGAGCCTGTCGCCTTCCTTGCGCCAGAAGATGTAGCCGAGGCCCGGCTGGCCCTCGCCCTGCGCCCATGAATTCATCCTGTCGCAGAAGGCGCGGCTTCCGCCGGTCTTCGCCGGAATCGCCCAGACCTCCGCCTTGGGGTCGTTGGCGAGGATGCCGGCGAACACCTTGAAGCCGGAGCCGCGGAAATGCTCGGACACTTCCTGCATCTCGATCGGGTTGCGCAGGTCCGGCTTGTCGGAGCCGTATTTGCGCATCGCCGTGTCGTAGGGGATGCGGGGAAATTTCTGCGTGACCGGCTTGCCCTCGGCAAAGGTCTCGAAGACGCCGCGCAGCACCGGCTCCATCGCGCCGAGCACGTCGTCCTGCTCGACAAAACTCATTTCGAGGTCGAGCTGGTAGAACTCGCCCGGCAGGCGGTCCGCGCGGGGATCTTCATCCCTGAAGCAGGGCGCGATCTGGAAATAGCGGTCGAAGCCCGACACCATGATCAACTGCTTGTACTGCTGCGGCGCCTGCGGCAGCGCGTAGAAGGTGCCGGGGTGAATGCGGCTCGGCACCAGGAAATCGCGCGCGCCTTCCGGCGAGGACGCCGTCAGGATCGGCGTCGAGAACTCCGTGAAACCGGATTCGTCCATACGCCTGCGCATTTCGGCGATGATCTTCGTGCGCTGCACGATGTTTCGATGCAGCGTCTCGCGGCGCAGGTCGAGGAAGCGGTATTTGAGGCGGATGTCCTCCGGATAGTCCGGCTCGCCGAAGACCGGAAGCGGCAGCTCTTTGGCCGCCGACAGCACCTCGATCTCCCTGGCGAAAACCTCGATCTCGCCGGTCGCCAGGTTCGGGTTGACCGCCTCGGCGATGCGCGGCTTGACCTCGCCGTCGACGCGGATGACCCATTCGCCGCGCACCGTCTCGGCCGCCTTGAAGGCCGGCGAATCCGGATCGGCGACGATCTGCGTCATGCCGTAATGGTCGCGCAGGTCGATGAACAACAGGCCGCCATGGTCGCGGACGCGATGCACCCAGCCGGAGATGCGGACGTTCTGGCCGACCTCGGATTTCCTCAATTGTGCGCAGGTATGGCTGCGGTAGCGGTGCATTTCGATATCCGATCGGTGATTTGGCTCGCAGAGGCGGCACGAACCGGCCCCCTGAAATTCGCGCGGACAAGCGCATGCAGGGGTGATTTTGTCAAGGTGACGGCCGGACGGTCAAAGCTCCAATCCGTGTAGGGATCTTCCGTCAATCACGGTGAGGATGAATATGGAATCGTCCTCGATCTCGCAAAAGATCACATGGCTGCCATGCGTGTGACGGCGCGTTTCCGCTCCAAACTGGTGAGCCAGCCTGCCCATCCGAGGCTGCGTGGCGAGAAGATCGTAGAGCCTTCCAGACCGCGCTTGTACCTCTCCGCCTGCCTCTCGCCAAAATTCTCAACGCCGTGGACGAATATCCCGAGCATATCGATGTCGGCCTGCCCGGAAAGCCGGTAGCTACTCACGATACGTGCCGCGCGCCCTGGCAATCTCCACGGCTTCGGCAAAAATCTCATCCGTGGTTCGTGGGCTAACGCCACTCGCCCGTGCTTCGGCGACAACCCGGCGCAACTCGTCCAGCCGCTGCTCCTGGTCGCGGCGGATCAGATCGCGCAGATAGTCGCCCGGATCGACAAAGTCTCCGCCCTCGACCTGAGCGTCGACATATTCCTTCATCCGGTCGGGAAGCGAGACGCTCAGGGTCGCCATTTCGAAATTCTCGGAATTGCTCGCGTCGTACTTTAAAGCGCGTCGCGTCAAATCGGACTCACGCGCAGCGCATTAAGCTCTTGTTTTGATGCATGTCGTTGCCCCGAAACCGGTTCCCACTTTCGGGCGACATGCATTAAGCGATCGGTCCAAAGGGACAAATCGGCTGTCGTAGATCATGCCGCACATGGTCTTGGGCGGCACCGCACGATACACGATTTCTAACGTAGTCGCGATTGCAATCCATGTCCGCCATCCGCCCGCTGATTCCGCTCCTGATCGCCGCCGGCATCCTGCTCGGCGGCAACGGGCTGCAGGGCACGCTGATCGCGCTGCGCGGCGCCCAGGAAGGCTTCGGCCCGGCGATCATCGGCTTCATCGGCACCGCCTATTTCGGCGGTTTCCTGATCGGCTGCCTGGCGGTCGGCCGGATCATGAAGGCGGTCGGGCATGTCAGGTCGTTTTCGGCGCTGGCCGCCATGGCGTCCGCCGGCACGCTGATGCTGGTGCTGGTGATCGATCCGGTGATGTGGTCGACGATCCGCTTCATGACCGGCTTCTGCTTCGCCGGCCTGTTCACCATCATGGAGAGCTGGCTGAATGCCGGCGTCGCCAACGAGAACCGGGCGCGTGTGCTGGCGCTCTACCGCATCATCGACATCGGATGCGTGACCAGCGCGCAGTTCCTGATCCCGGTCTTCGGGCCGGGCGGCTTCACGATCTTCGCCATCATGTCGATCATGATCACCCTGTCGCTGGTGCCGGTGTCGCTCGGCGATCGCTCCAATCCGCCGACGCCGGAGGACGTGAAGCTCGACCTGCGGCGCGTCTTCCGCATCTCGCCGCTCGGCTGCATCGGCTGCGTCGCGGTCGGCATGTCGAACAGCGCCTTCCGCGCGCTGTCGCCGGTCTATGCGGAGGAGATCGGCATGTCGGTCACCGACGTGGTGACCTTCGTCAGCATCGGCATCATCGGCGGCGCGATCATCCAGTATCCGCTCGGCTACCTCTCCGACCTCTGGGATCGCCGAAAAGTGCTGCTGGTCACGACCACGGGCGCCATGCTGGCGGGCATCCTGCTGGTGGTGCTCGCGGGCGGGCCGCCGGTGCTGACCTTCGCGCTGGTCTTCGTCTTCGGCTCCTTCGCCATGCCGCTCTATTCCCTGTCGGCGGCACATGCCAACGACCGCGCCGGCAAGGGCGACTTCGTGGTGGTGAATGCCGCGCTGATGCTGTTCTATTCCTTCGGCGCGATCGCCGGCCCGTTCTCCGCCTCGTTCGCCATGCAGCATTTCGGGCCCAGCGCGCTGTTCGGCTACATCACCTGCGTCTACGCGATCTTCATCGTGATCATCCTCTACCGCATGCGGGCTCGGTCGAGCGTGCCGGCCGACAGCCGCGGCCGCTTCATCGCGCTGCTGCGGACCTCGACGATCTTCGCGCGGCTGGCGCGCGGCGCGGGCCAGACCGGCGGCAGGCCGGACGACAAATGAGCGCCGCCCCGCCTTGACGCGCAGGGCCGCGGCTGGAAAGACACGTTCCTTGAACGCCAACGAAGTCATTCGATGCACCTGATTGCCACGACAGCCGAACTCGAAGCCGTCTGCGCCGAACTGGCGAAGTCGGACTTCGCAACCGTCGACACGGAATTCATCCGCGAGACCACCTACTGGCCGGAACTCTGCCTGATCCAGATGGCGGCCCCCGGCATCTCGGCGCTGATCGACCCGCTCGCGCCGGGGCTCGACCTGGCGCCCTTCTTTGCGCTGATGGCGGACGAATCGGTCACCAAGGTGTTCCACGCGGCACGCCAGGACATCGAGATCGTCTTCCACCTGGGCGGGCTGATCCCACATCCGGTGTTCGACACGCAGGTCGCGGCGATGGTCTGCGGCTTCGGCGACAGCGTCTCCTACGACCAGCTCGTGCAGAAGGTGACGGGGACGCATCTCGACAAATCGTCCCGCTTCACCGACTGGCGCCACCGTCCGCTCTCCGACAAGCAGCTTTCCTACGCCCTTGCCGATGTCACTCACCTGATCGACGTCTACCAGCATCTCGTGGCCGAACTGACGCGTGAGAACCGCGCGCACTGGCTGAACGAGGAGATGGAGATCCTGACCTCGCGCGACACCTACGATCCGCATCCGGAGGACGCCTGGAAGCGCCTGAAGATGCGGCTGCGCAAGCCGCAGGAATTGGCCGTCGTGCAGGCGGTGGCGGCCTGGCGGGAGCGCGAGGCGCGCGAGCGCAACGTGCCGCGCGGACGCGTTCTCAAGGACGATGCCATCTACGAGGTGGCGCAGCAGCAGCCGCGCGACGCGGCGGCCCTTGCCCGCCTGCGCACCGTGCCGAAGGGCTGGGAACGGTCCGCGACCGCGACAGCCCTGCTGGAGGTGGTCAACGCCGCGCTTGCACTCCCCAAGGAGGCGCTGCCGCGGCTGCCCAAGACGATCCAGGCACCGGAGGGCAGCGGCGCGGCCTCGGAGCTTCTCAAGGTCCTGCTGAGGCTGGTCGCGGAAAAGGAAGGCGTCGCCGCGAAGGTCCTTGCCTCGGGCGAGGACATCGACCGCATCGCGGCGGAGGGCGAGCAGGCCGACGTGCCGGCCATGCACGGATGGCGCCGCGAGGTGTTTGGCAACGCGGCGCTCCGGCTGGTGCGGGGCGAGGTCGCGATCAGGTTCGACAAGCGCAAAATCGCGCTGCTGGACGTTGTGCGCTCCTGAGGGAGGTTCAGTCGGCGTGCAGCCGGCGCGGGATCGGCGCGCCGATCGCGATGTCGCGGAACGTCGCGGAAAAGCCTTCGCGCTGCGGTGAGCAGGCCATGATGCCGGCACGGGCCAGGCCCGCGCCGAAGGGGGCCAGCCTCGCCATCTGCCAATCCATCGAGCCCAGCCGGTACTGAACCCGGACGGCATCGTCGTGGCGGGTCAGACGCACGCGCAATTCGTCGCGCGGCGACGCGTCCGGCAACGGAATGACCGACCAGTCGGAGACTTTTCGGGTAACGACCACGGAAAAGTGCATCATGCCGTCGGTGAACTCGATGCCCGTCTTGATCCAGTTCTCCTCGTCGACGAAGAGCATCAGCCCAGCCTGGTCGTAGAGTGCCTGGTATTGGCCGACGATCCGGGCGCTGAGGGTGAAATCACCGCCGACCGGCGCCAGCCAGGCGTGGCCGCTGTTGCGGTGAAAGCCGTAGAAGGTGTGCTGCCAGAAGTCGGTCTCGCGGCCGGTGGTGACCGTCAACTCCTCCTGCCCGCCGCACCATGAGGGCGGCGTATTGAGCCATTCGAACATCAGCTATCCCCCAGATCGGCCCGGCGCAGGGCGCGCCGACGCGCCGGCGCGTCAGCTACATGCCGCCCGGATAGTTGGGGCTTTCGCGGGTGATCGCCACGTCGTGGGTGTGGCTCTCGCGCAGCCCGGCGTTGGAGATGCGAACGAAGGTCGCACGCTGCTGGAGATCCTCCAGCGTCCTCGCCCCGACATAGCCCATCGCCGCCTTGAGTCCTCCGGCAAGCTGGTGCAGCACGCCCGCCACCGGCCCCTTGTACGGAACCTGTCCCTCGATGCCCTCCGGCACCAGCTTCAGCGTATCGCGGACCTCCGCCTGGAAGTAGCGATCGGCCGAGCCGCGCGCCATGGCGCCGACCGATCCCATGCCGCGATAGGCCTTGAAGGAGCGCCCCTGGTACAGATAGACCTCGCCTGGGCTTTCGTCGGTGCCGGCAAGCAGCGAGCCGATCATCGCCGCTCCGGCGCCGGCGGCGAGCGCCTTGGCCAGATCGCCCGAAAACTTGATGCCGCCGTCGGCGACGACGGTGATGCCGGCCTTGTGGGCCGTCTCGACCGCCGACATGATGGCCGACAGTTGCGGCACGCCGACACCCGCGACGATGCGCGTCGTGCAGATCGAGCCCGGTCCGATGCCGACCTTGACCGCATCCGCGCCGGCATCGATCAGCGCCTGGGTTCCGGCGGCGGTGGCGACGTTGCCGGCCATGATGCGCACCGAGTTCGAAAGCTTCTTGGCGCGCGTCACGGCGTCGAGCACGCGCTGCGAATGGCCGTGCGCGGTGTCGATCACCAGCAGGTCGACGCCGGCGTCGATCAGCCGCTCGGCGCGCTCGAAGCCGTCGTCGCCGACGCTGGTGGCGGCGGCGGCGCGCAGGCGACCCTGCGCGTCCTTGGTGGCGTTGGGGTTGAGCTGCGACTTCTCGATGTCCTTGACGGTGATCAGGCCGACGCAGTTGCCGGCCGGATCGACGACCAGCAGCTTCTCGATGCGGCGCTGGTGCAGCAGGCGCTTGGCTTCCGTCTGGTCGACATTCTCCTTCACCGTGACCAGATTGTCGCGGGTCATCAGCTCGTAGACCTTCTGGCCCGGATCGGTGGCGAAGCGCACGTCGCGGTTGGTCAGGATGCCGACCAGCTTGCCGGTGCGCTGGCCGCCCTTGCCGGCGTTCTCGACGACGGGAATTCCGGAAATGCCATGGGCGCGCATCAGCGACTGCGCTTCGGCGAGCGTCGCATCGGGGCCGATGGTGACCGGGTTCACCACCATGCCCGATTCGAACTTCTTGACCTGGCGAACCTGCTCGGCCTGCTGGACCGGATCGAAATTGCGATGGATGACGCCGATGCCGCCGGCCTGCGCCATGGCGATGGCGAGCCGCGCCTCGGTGACCGTATCCATCGCGGCGGAGAGGATCGGCAGGTTGAGATCGATGTCGCCGGCGATGCGGGTGCGGATGTCGGTCTCGCCGGGCATCACCTCGGAATGCCCAGGCTGCAGCAGCACGTCGTCGAAGGTCAGCGCCAACGCCCCGGTTGCCGTCTCGATGATCTGCGCCATGGCCGCTCCTTTGCGAATACGTCGACAGGCGCCGAGCCGCTGTGGCCGACGCGCTATCGTGATCTTCCCTTTCAGGATTGGCACGGGCTGGTACCACGTCCGATGAAGGTTGGGAAGACGGCGGCGATGTCCGTATGCATGGCTCCGTTGCACCTTGCGGCAGGCTGGATTGTCGGCCACTTAGGCAGGCCAAATCGGAGGGCGAAAGCCGGATGACAGACGCCGAAGCGCCTCGCACGACCGCTGCCCAGGATCTTGCCGTGCGGCGCGAGCCGTTTGTCTTCACCGGCAATGCCCGCGAATATTTCGGCATCTGGATCGTCAACGTGCTGCTGACGATCGTGACGCTCGGCGTCTACTCGGCCTGGGCCAAGGTCCGCCGCCTGCGCTATTTCTACGGCAACACCCATCTTGCCGGGGCGAGCTTCGACTATCACGCCAGGCCGATGCGCATCCTGGTCGGCCGCATCATCGTGCTGGTGCTGCTCGGCCTCTACAACATCACGCTGAACGTCTTCGCGCCGGCCGGCGTCGTTCTGGCGCTGATCCTGGTATTCGTCATCCCGTATCTGATCATGCGCGGCCTGCGCTTCTCGGCGCGGGTGACCAGCTACCGCAATGTGCGCTTCGACTTCACCGGCGGATATTGGGGCGCATTCCTCGCCTACGTCGTCGGCGCCATCGTCATCTATCTCAGCGCCGGGGTGCTGGCGCCGATCGCCTCGCAATGGATGTGGAAATACACGCTCGGAAACCTGCGCTACGGCGACCGGCCGATCTCCTGCGATCCGCGGCTGGAGAAGCTCTACGGACAGTGGTGGCTGCCGGCCGTCGTGCTCGTTGCCGGCCTGGTGCTGCTGGTCGGCATCGCGGTGGCCGTGGCGCTGCCGGTGTTCTGGCAGTTCGACGGGGGCGCGGTTGGCGACGAGGCCGCGTCCACCGTGTGGATCATCGCGCTGATCTACGCGGCGCTGATCCCGTTCCTGGCGCTCTACCTCGTCGCCGGCCTGCTCTACAGGGCAGGTACGCGCAACGTCGCCTTCAACGAGACCGTCATCGACGGACGGCATGTGCTCTCCTCGTCGATCGGCCGCTGGCGCTATGTCTGGATCTCGGTGAGCAACCTGGCGGCGACGATCTGTACCCTTGGCCTTGCCCGCCCGTGGGCGGCGATCCGCATGGCGAGCTACATGGCGACGGTCACCGCGCTCGACACGACGGGGTCGCTGGAGGACTATTTCAGCTCGATCAAGACCGAGGGCGCGGCGGTCGGCTCCGAATTCATGGACGTCGAGGGCTTCGATGTCGGATTCTGAGGCCGTCGGCGGGCTGTGGCGCGAGGCAGGCGCGGCGGCGGCCACGCCCGCGCTGCTGGACGTCGCCGCGGACGGCACGCTCACGGTACGGACGTCGGCGGACGGTCAGGAACTGGCGCGGCAAGCGATCCGCAGCGTCGAGATTTCGGCACGGGTCGGAACGATCGCGCGCCACGTCACCTTCGCGTCGGGCGGCGATTTCGAGACGAGCGACAATGACGGCATCGACCGGCTGCGCGACCGTCATCTGGGCAGGCGCGAAGGGCTGATCCATGAGCTGGAGCGGTTCCGCCCTCGCCTGCTGATCTTCGTGGCGGCGACGATCGCGCTGTGCTTCGCGATCTACAGGTACGCCGTACCGGTTCTTGTGGAGGTCGCCGTGCTGGTGACGCCGCCGGCCGTGACGGACATCATGGGCAAGAGCGTGCTGATGTCGCTCGATCAGCTCGTCTTCGACGAAACCAAGCTCTCCGACGCCCGCAGGAACGCGCTCGACACGCAGTTCCAGGCACTGGTAGCCGCCGCGCGTGACATGCCCGCGGCCTCCAGCCCGGGGCCGAGCTATGCGCTGAACTTCAGGGGCGGCGGCCAGATCGGTCCCAATGCCTTCGCCCTGCCGGACGGTTCCGTCGTCGTGACCGACGAGTTGGTGGACCTGGCGGACGACGACGAGATGATCATGGGCGTGCTGGCCCACGAGATCGGCCATGTCGAACACCAGCACAGCCTGCGCCAGATCTACCGCGTCGCCGGCATCACCGCGCTGATCATGCTGATCGGCGGCGATATCGGCGCCGCGACGGAGGATATCATGACGCAGGGCGCCACCCTCGTCGCCCTGTCGCATTCGCGGGCGGCGGAAACGGAGGCCGACCGCTACAGCGTGCAGCTCATGCACAGGACCGGTCAGGATCCGGCGGCGATCGCGCGGTTCTTCGAACTGCTGCGCGACAAGTTCGGCCTCGGCGGCGACGTCACCTTCCTGTCGACCCACCCGGCCACGCAGGCGCGGATCGACGAGACGCGGCGGTATGCCGAGGAGGTCAAGGCCGGGAAGCGGTAGGGCCACTTCAGACCCTGAGTCAGCAAACGACCACACCTGTGTGGTTTCGCTCGACTATCGCGCGAATTCCTACCCGATGCCCACGACGGCAACCAGGTCCAGCGCCGTCATCCTCGGGCTTGTCCCGAGGATCTACCGCACGGCGGCGAATTTGCGCGTGCACTGCGCCGGCGGGGCGCGTCCAGCGGAGGCAGATCCTCGGGACAAGCCCGAGGATGACGGCTCAGCCATCGCTCTCGTCACAGATCTAACTGATACGTCTCCGGCACGTAGCGATATCCGGTGCCGAGCTTCTCGACATAGCCGACCGACGGGAACGGCATGTGATAGCCGATGAACGGCAGCCGGTCGGTGGCGATCATGTCGAACACCTTGCGCCTCGTGGCCGCGGCGAGCTGCTTGTCGGCATCGAAACGCACGTGCCAGTCCGGCTGCTGCAGCGAGGCGACATAGTGGTTGGCGGTATCGGCGGTCAGGATCAGCGTCCTGCCGCCCGATTCGACCGAGAACACCATGTGGCCCGGCGTGTGGCCATAGGCCGCCATCGCGCGGATGCCCGGCACGACCTCGTCGCCGTCGCCGATGAAGGTCGCGCTATCCGCCACCGGCGTCACATTGGCCGCGACCGCCTTGGCATTGCCCTCGGTCGGCCCGGACATGCGCTCGGGCGCCGACCAGAAGTCGTATTCGATCCTGCCGATCACATGCTTCGCCTTGGCGAAGGCAGGCGCCCCGTTCTCGAGCAGGCCGCTGATGTGGTCGCCGTGCAGATGCGTCAGCACCACGACGGTCACGTCCGAGGGCTTGTAGCCGGAAGCCTCCATGCGGGCAGCGAGCTGGCCCATGCCGTTCTCCCGGCCGCCCGCACCGAAGCCGGTGTCGAAAAGAACGAGATCCGAACCGGTGTTGATGAGCGTCGGCGTGAAACCGTTGACGAACCTGTTCGCCGGCAGGAGGTTGGCCTCCATCAGTTCGGCGACCGCGTCGGCCGGCTGGTCCTCGCCGAAGATCGGGTGCGGCCCGTCGCCGGGCCGCAGCCCGTCCAGAATGGTCGTCACTTCGACGTCGCCCAGCTTGAAGCGGTTGAAGCCGGGGTTTCCCACCTCGGGCATCGGCACGGCGGCGCTCGCCGCCCTTACCATGATCTGCGGCATGCCGATCGCGATGGCCGATGCGGCGGCGAGCTTCATGGCGGTGCGGCGATCGGTGCGGAACATCGTATGAGGTCTCCCGTTGCTCTGTCTTCGAACGTATGTTGTCGCCGATCGCGTCCCGGCAATCCTTTCACATCAATGTGAGGCCTGGCCCAGAGTTCTGTCCAAGGCGCCCCCTGCCCTTTGGCGAACATTCCGCTAGATGGCGCATTGCCAGTTCGAAGGCCCATCGACAGACCCAGCAGCGTTGCAACGTACCGTTCCCCTCATTCTCGCGGTCGCCCTGTTCATGGAGAACATGGATTCGACGGTGATCGCGACATCGCTGCCGGCGATCGCCGCCGACATCGGCACGAGCCCGATCGCGCTGAAGCTGGCGCTGACCGCCTATCTGGTGTCGCTCGCCGTGTTCATCCCGATCAGCGGATGGATGGGCGACAGGTTTGGCGCGAAGCGGGTTTTCCGCGCCGCCATCGGGGTCTTCGTGATCGGATCGGTCGCATGTGCGATGTCCGGCTCGCTCGGCGCCTTCGTCGCGGCGCGCGCGCTGCAGGGGCTCGGCGGCGCCATGATGACGCCGCTCGCCCGTCTGGTTCTCGTCCGGGCCACGCCGCGCGGCGATCTCGTCTCGGCGATGGCATGGCTGACCGTTCCGGGACTTGTCGGCCCGCTGGTCGGCCCGCCGGTCGGCGGCTTCATCACCACCTTCTTCACCTGGCACTGGATCTTCCTGATCAACGTGCCGATCGGCCTCGCCGGCATCTGTCTGGCCGGCCGCTTCCTGCCCGATGTCGAGCTGTCGGGCGCGCCGCCGCTCGACGTTCCGGGCTTCATCCTCTCCGGCCTGGCCGCTTCGGGCGTCGTCTTCGGCCTGTCGGTGGTCAGCCTGCCGGCGCTCCCGCCGATCATCGGCGTCGCGACGCTCATCGTCGGCCTCGTGGCCGGGGCCCTCTATTGGCGGCATTCCCGGCGGGCCAGCCATCCGATCCTCGACCTGCGGCTGTTTGCCAGCAAGGGGTTCAGCGCCGCGGTGGTCGGCGGCTCGCTGTTCCGCATCGGCAACGGCGCGGTTCCCTTCCTGCTGCCGCTGATGTTCCAGCTCGGCTTCGGCATGACGCCGTTCCAGTCCGGCATGCTGACCTTTGCATCGGCACTCGGCGCCATCGGCATGAAGTTCCTTGCCAAGTCGATGCTGCGGATCGCCGGGTTCCGCACCGTGCTGATCGGCGGCGCCATCGCCTCGGCCCTTTCGATCGCCGTCAACGGCCTGTTCACGCCGCAGACACCTGCCCTGGCGATCATCGCGACATTGTTCCTCGCGGGGTTCGTGCGCTCGCTGTTCTTCACCTCGTCGAACGCGCTGGTGTTCGCCGACGTCGACGACCTCAAGGCTAGCCAGGCGACCGCGATCGCCTCGGTCGCACAGCAGATCACGGTCGCCATCGGCGTGGCGGTCGGCGGCGGCCTCCTGGAGGTGCAGTCTCACCTGTCCGGCGGCGCCCTGACCTTGTCCGACTTCAGCACGGCCTTCATGATCGTCGCGGCGATCACCGCGGTGGCGATCGTGCCGTTCATGATGATGCCGGCGGATGCGGGGGGCACGGTGTCCGGACACCGGCCGCGCCGGGCCGGCGCGGCGAAAATGGAAGAAGAGGCGCGCGTCGAACAATAGGTCCGGTCAGGACGCCGGGTCGCGTCCCTTGAAGTCGCGCGCCAGGAGGTAGAGTTCGACGGACTCGTCGCGCGATGCCGGCGGCTTGACGTGATGGACGGTGCGGAACGCCTGCTTCAGCCGGGCCAGCAGATCGCCCTCGGTGCCGCCCTGGAAGGTCTTGGTCAGGAAGTGACCGCCCGGCCTCAGCACCGAGATGGCGAAATCCGCCGCGACCTCGCACAGATGCATGGTGCGCAGATGGTCGGTGCGGCGATGGCCGGTGGTCGGAGCCGCCATGTCGGAAATGACGATGTCGGGCGCGCCGCCGAGCGTTTCGGCAAGCCGCGCCGGCGCGGCATCGTCGAGGAAATCCATCCGCAGCAGGGCCGCCCCCGGCACCGGGTCCATCTCGAGATAGTCGATGCCGACGACGCTCGGCGCCGCATCCTCCGACTTGACGCGCGCCGCCGCGACCTGGCACCAGCCGCCGGGAGCCGCGCCGAGATCGATGACCCGCATGCCGGGCTTCAGCAGACGGTATTTGTCGTCGATCTCGATCAGCTTGTAGGCGGCGCGCGAGCGGAAGCCATCGGCCTTGGAGCGCTGGACGTAGGGGTCGTTGAGGTGGCGCTCCAGCCAGCGGCGCGAGGATTCCTTCAGGCCGGCCTTCTTCTTGACGCGGGTCCTGACGACGCGCGTCGCGCCGGCCCCCGGCTTCGTCGGCTTGCCCGTCATGGACGTCCTCCCGGTCTGGACTGGGTACGCCAGACGCCCTCCTCCGCCATCAGCTCGCTGAGGATGCCCTCGCGCAGCCCGCGATCGGCGACGCGCAGCCGCCTGGACGGCCAGGCCGCCCGGATCGCCTGGAGGATGGCGCAGCCGGCGAGAACGAGGTCGGCACGGTCCGCGCCGATGCAGGGGTTGGCGACACGCTGGCCGAAATCCCAGCCGAGCAGCCGTTCGATCATCAGCTCGACATGCGCGTCGTCCAGCCAGAGCCCGTCGACCCGCCGGCGGTCGTAGCGCTGCAGGCCAAGATGCACGCCGGCCAGGGTGGTGACGGTTCCGGACGTGCCGAGAAGATGAAAGCGCGATCCGTTCATCAGATGGCGCAGGCGGTCGCGGCCGTCGAAGCGCTCGATCATCGCGGAGACGTCGGCGACCATCGCGCCGAACACGTCGCGGGTGACGTCGCGGCCGCCGAAGCGTTCGGCGAGCGAGACCACCCCGACCGGCAGCGAGGTCCATGAAACGATATGGTTGGCGAGGCGCGGCGAGCGCCGTCCGGAGATGTCGACAAGCGCGATCTCCGACGATCCGCCGCCGATGTCGAACAGCACGACGCCGTCGGTGTCGCGATCGACCAGCGGTCCGCAGCCGGAGACGGCGAGCCGCGCCTCGGTCCGCCGGTCGATGATCTCCAGCTTCAATCCTGCCTCGCGCTCGACGCGCCAAAGGAACTCGCGGCCATTGGCCGCGGCGCGGCAAGCCTCCGTCGCGACGAGACGCGCGCGCCGGATGTTGCGGCTGCGAAGCTTCTCGCCGCACACCGCCAGCGCCTCGACCGCGCGGTCCATGGCCGCATCGGCCAGGCGACCGGTCGCCGTGAGCCCCTCGCCCAGCCGGACGATGCGCGAGAAGGCGTCGACGACCCTGAACTGCCCGGCCCGGCCAGGGACGGCGACCAGCAGCCGGCAATTGTTGGTGCCCAGATCGAGCGCGGCGAAGGCGGGAATGTCGCGCAATTGCCGCTCGGCGGGCGCGGGAGCCCTTTCGACGACCGGCGCCGCCGGGCCGCGCCCGGCGTCGGGATTCCGGCTCGCCGCCGCTTGGGCCGCGGCGCTGCCGGAACCTGCGGAGGTGGCGGCGACCTCGCTCGGGCCACCCGATGCGAACACCTTGCGTCCGCGGCGGCGCTTGCGGCGCTTGCGTGCCTTCTGCTGGGGTGCCTCGTCCTGCTGCCCTTGCGCGGCGGCTGCCGGGCCGGCAGCGCCGCCCCTGCGGCGACGCCAAGCCTTCCTGCCGGGGCTGCCGACGGCCGCCCGCAATCCGTCCGACCCCCCCATCTCGCGCCGTTCGCCGGCGCCGTCGGGGTCTTCCACTCGGTGTCCTTCCGGCCCGCGCGAGCCTCGGAGGCGCTGCTGGGCTCAATTTTCTGTTGTCCCGACAATAGCAGCGGACAGAGCCGCCACCAAGGCCCGCCGGCACAGAAAATCTCCGGCCTGCCGTTTCGCGCCATATGCCGCCTTGCCCTGCCGCGCCAACGCGGCCTATCGTGCGTGGCGGGGACGGTGCGTCCATGACGGGCCCGACAAGCCATACAGAGAATTTGTTCGTCGACCTTCCGGATATTGGCGGGGCGAAGGGGATTTGACCGATCGAATGACAGCGAGCCGATGAAATTCAAGACGATCTTCTGGCCCGCGGTCGGCCTGTGCACCGTTGGATTCTCGATCTGGCTGCTGGTCAACGAGCTGCGCGGCTTCTCTCTGGACGATCTGGGAGCGAGCCTCGCCGCGATCCCGCTGCATCACTGGGTGCTTTCGGGATTGAGCACCTTGCTGGCCTACCTGGCGCTCGCCGGATACGACCATATCGCGATCCTGCATCTCGGCCGCAAGGTACCGTTCTCCTTCATCACGCTCTGCTCCTTCACCACCTATGCGCTGGCGCACAACATCGGCGGGTCGGTTCTGTCCGGCGCGGTGATCCGCTATCGCGCCTATGGCAGCCAGGGCCTGTCGGCTCATGAAGTCGGCGTGCTGGTGGCGCTCTGCTCCTTCACCTTCGCGCTGGGCGCGCTGCTGCTGGGCGCCTTCCTGCTCATCCTCGAGCCGGAAGTGTTCGACGGCTTCGTCGATTTCCTGCCGGTCTCGGCGACCCGCGCCAGCGGCTATGCCATCCTGCTGTTCGTCGCCGCCTATGTCTACGGCAGTTGGGTCGGGCTGAGGCCGTTGCAGATCGGCAGCTTCGTGGTCCACTATCCGCGCATCCCGATCGTGCTGCGGCAACTGGCGATCGCCCCGGTCGAACTGATCGGCGCGGCCGGCATCATCTATTTCGCGCTGCCGGAAGCCGGCAATCCGGGCTTTCTGGTGGTGCTCGGCGTGTTCCTCGTCTCGTTCTCCGCCGCGCTGCTCTCGCATGCGCCGGGCGGGCTCGGCGTTCTGGAGATCGTCTTCCTGGCCGGACTGCCGCATATGGATCCGGCGGCGGTGCTGGCCGCGCTGCTGGTCTTCCGGCTGCTCTATCTGCTCATTCCGCTCGGCATCGCACTGGTGATCGTGCTGGTGTTCGAGCGGACGCAGTTCGGACGCGGATAGCGGCCCGAAATTCGGACGCCCCGCACCCGCGACGTCCTCCGGCCAGTCGCCGCCGCCGCATCGAAAAGCTCCAGCGGCCCGGACGCGCCGATTCCCGAGACCTGTTCTTGTCACAACTATTGCGCGCAGACCAAATCTGCGCAATTGCTTGCGGTGCCTGCTGCTTACTGTGGAGACTTGCATGCCCTGGGTCGCAACCTATGTTCGCCACGACATCATGCTCAAGGATCCTTCGAAGGGCGACGGCGAGACCGGCAACCACATCATCGACTTGGCTGGATCGATCCCGATCTTCGGCGTCGAGGGCGAGTTCAGCCTGTATTATAGCTTGGGGGGCGGCTTCCATTTCGAGAACATCCAGGGCGACAGCAACGGCAACGACCGCCGCGAATGGTTCTATCTGCAGTCCTTCCAGCAGATGGACACCGTGCCGGACGACAGCGATTTCGTGAAATACACGCCTCACTCCGGGCACGTGCTCTACGAAGCCTATCACTACGAGGCGGGCCGGTGGGCGGATGCGTTCGCGCAATATGTGGCGACCCTGGTCGACGGGTCGACGGCGCCGCCGCCGACCTTCGATTCACCCGTGGTTCCGCCGAACGGCTTCACCTACCGGGCCGGTGAAAGCGTCGACAGCGGGCTGGGCGGCCACTACTACCCGAACGGTCCCCTGGAGGGCCCGCACGTCGCCATCCCCTTCAATGCCGACCCGGGCGCGATCGACGCAGCCGCAGACGCGATCGTCGCAGGCGCCGCGGGCTTCCTGACCAATCTCGGCGTCAAGCTCGGGCAGGCCCCGGAGGACATCGGCGACGACGTGGAGGCCGCCGCCGGCGCGATCGAGCAGAATGTCCAGGCGCTGATCGGGGACATTGCGCTGCTGCTCGACGAGGCCGGAACGGCCGGCAGCGATCCCGATGCCTACGTCCCGGCCCGGGTTCTCGCCTTCGGCACGGCCGTGGAGCAGGCCCGCAGCCTGCTGATCTCGGACATGCAGGGCCAGGTCGAGAATTCACCGCAGGGAGATTTCCCCCTCGCCTATCTCGACGTGGAGACGTTGGTGACCGTCGCGGCCGACGGCAGCAAGGACCTGATCCAGTACTACGGGACGATCCCGACCCATGGCGGCGCCGAGGTGAACATCATCATCGGCAACGACCTGTCGAACGCCTATTATGGCGGCGGCGGCAACGATGTGCTGCTCGGACTGGGCGGCGCGGACGCACTGGACGGCGAAGGTGACGACGACGTGCTGTTCGGAGGCGACGGCGCCGACACCCTGCAGGGCAATGTGGGCAACGACGTGCTGATCGGCGGGTCGGGTGCCGACGTCATGGACGGGTATTTCGGCGACGACATCTTCTTCGTCGACGACAAGGGCGATCAGGTCGTCGAAGAGTTCGAACCTACCGCGGAGGGCACGAATTTCGACATCGTGATCGCCTCTGTCACCTTCGACCTGCTCGGCGGCGTGAGGGTCGAGAGGCTGGTCACCATCGACGAGACCGCGACGACCAAGATCAACCTCTACGGCAACGAGTTCGCGCAGGAGATCGTCGGCAATGCCGGCGCCAACATCATCTCGGACGGCGGCAAGGGCGG